>CAZOIA010000108.1:0-18977 GCA_964579675.1 uncultured Planctomycetales bacterium
ATTAACAGGGAGGTCTAATTGTCGCTGGGAGGGAATTCTAATCGTCGCCCATCACAGGCCTTGCAGTTGCTCACACAGCTAGCACAGATTGTGAATGAAGATGTACACGACGCGGATCTTGAGTTCGAGTACTCCAGAGTACTCGTAACCTGCCTAATAGACAGCTGCGTGTACGACGAGGCGCAGACGATGGTCAAGAAGGCTATTGTCCTTGCTCCCAGAGACGAGGACAGGGCGACTCTGGAGGCCCAACTGGCAGAGCTTCATTTTCTGCAAGGCGAACTGGACTCGGCAATCCATACTGCCAGCGAGCGGGGCAAGATCGATGATTGAGCAACTGCAATGCCCATCTCGAAAGCTGCTGATTGCTTGTCGTGCCAAGGCGATGCAGGGCCACGTTGAGACGGCGCTGGCCGAACTGGGCCGAAAGCTCTTCGGCGAAGAACGCATCCCTGTCATCGACCAGATCGCCCTCGGGATGGCGAGGGCTGAGCTCTTATACTTGGACGGACGCGCTGAAGAATCCTTTGCACTTTTTGAGAAGTCGATTGACCCCGTGCTCGGCGCGGCTTCGGGCGAGATCGCTCTAACCGTTGCTGACAATCGCAACGTCATCGCAATGAGCTTGGTCGCCCCGAAAAGCGCCAGTGATTTCTATGACATCTACGATCATCTGCGGCTCGCAGGTATACAGCGTCGTGACCTCCAGGCGATAATCGAGGCTGACGAGGCTGCCCGTAAGGGAAGGCACTACGAGTCCCTTCCTGCAGTATGGCGAGAGTTGATACGTGCTTACCATTCGGGGAACTGGCGGGCGCTGCACTGGGCATCAGAACGCATGTCCTTGCAGTGTCTGCACCTGGGACTGCCTGATGAGGCAGTGTATCACGGCATAGTCGCCCAGAACAGAGACATGCTCGAGGCTGCGGGTGATTTCATTGTGGCCCGACGCGATCCGACCTTGGCGTCGAAGACCATCGACAAGCTCCTCGCCGTGGCGCATCTTCAGTGTCACTTCTGCGTGGCGTGTTATCTGATTCGCAAAGCTTATGACGTCATCCCAGATTCTCAGGTGTCCGCGGTCTTCGAGTGGTTAATCACGAGATGTAAGCTGCCGATATCGACTCTGCGCAATCCTCAAACAAGCATGAGAGCCTGGGAGACGTTGCTGGCGCTTGTCAGGCGACTGAAGCCAGACGAAGCACGCCGTGCAGTGTCTGTTGCCGTCTCGCATGAGGGCTGGAAGAAGCCTAGTCTGCAAAGAGCCAACATGATAGACTGCGTGAACGGCTGCGTCGCTCTTATCAACGCTGATGAGCTCGATGATGTTGCGGAGGCTTCGCTTCCACTTGCTACCGATGCCAAGGCCGACCATGACTACGGTCATGCACTCAATCTCCTTGGTCACATTGCCCAGCGAGGCACGCCTGACATCAAGGCGCGACTTGCAAATGCACTTTACCCGCCGGGCAAACCAACACGGGATCTGCTCCTTGCGCAGCTGTTTTCGGTATTCGGCAAGAAACCCGCGAGTAAGGACGAGATCTCGCGGGCAGCAGAAAAGGTAGCCCATGACATTCGCCTGCAGGTTCAGCGTCTGAAACCAGAGGAAGAGCCTCAGACGGTTAGCGACTCCTACGGGAATATGGCCAGTACAAAGGACGGTCAAAAGATAGTAGTCCAGATGCTGAGCGGTACGCGACAGCTGCAAGTTGCGGCGAACGAGCGGGACTTAATCAAGGCTAGGTCATTCAGCTGCCTTATCGACGCTGTCCTTGAGATGGTGGAGGAGCCCGAGAACGCGATTGCCAACAAATCAACGCTAATTGACTTTCTTGCCAAAGTCAGTGATCGCTTCACGAAGACACAAGCTTCGCGCGTGTTTCGTGTGCTTCGTCCTTTGGCAGAGGGGCATGTCGCCGAGCCGTCGGCTGGTATGACCGCGGCGCAAGCGAGGGACCCGCTCAATCCATTCAAGATGAACATGGGGGATCCTGATCAGATTCCCGGCTTGGCCATCTACGCGCTGGCACTTACAGAAAAGGCTAGACCAGGCGTCTACGGAAGGGAAATGGATAAGCTCTTGGTTGCGGGTCTTAGCAGCGCTAATGGTCCCACTAGGCTGGGTGCCATAATCGCCGCTGGACATCTGCCGAAGCTCTCCGCGCAGGCATCTGCAGCTATGTTGATGGCCACCAGAGACCATGATCCGAAGGTGGCAGCGTCCGCCTTCAGAGTCATTGCTACCACCTGGGCCGCCCGTGCCGAGCAGACAGATTGGCAACTACTGGCGCACTCGCTGAGAATGGCGATGCAATCCGCTTCGGTTGAACTCCGCCGCGCCGCTGCGCTGGCCGTGGGGGATTTGGTGTCTAGTGCACCGCACGAGGAGGTACGACAGGAGATGGGCTCGCTCGCGGGGCTGTTCGCCCAGGATGCGTGTCACTCAGTTCGGATGGCCGCTGCGGCAACAGGAGGACAATCCACAGAATCTGGCTCGGGGGAACGCAATCCCCCGACGTTGGTGCTTGCGCGAGGGGTCTGATCCGGTTATCCGCCGGACATGCAGCAACGAGCGACCGAGCTTGTGCTCGAGCAGACAGAGGTTCTGTGTAAGGACTGGTCTCAGCCGTAAGGACGGTCTCATCTTCTCGACCGCGCCATCTGTGCCCATGCCCTCCGCTGTTTTTGCCAATCCATTATTTGAGCGATCGGCCGGAGATCGCGTTCCGTGACCGGGTCACGCCCTTCGGTCACTCGCGGGAGGTGAAGAATCGATTCCTGGATGTCCGGTGCCAGGTGGTTCAGGTTCATGATCTGCGTCATCCGAGGCTGGGTCACGTGTGCCAGGCGGGCCAGTTCGGACTGGTCGGCAACTTTGCCTTCGCGGAGGAGTTGGTCAAAGCGGATTGCCAAGGCCATCAGTTTGGACACGCGAGGCGTGCGACCAACGGGGGCCGTGGGTGCGGGCGCCGGACCGGGCATGGCGGTCTTTCGCCGGTACTTGATGGCGAAATGGATTTGCCTAGTGACGGTTGTCATGCGGCCTCCTCCATCTTGCGGTTGATCAGCGACCGGATGCTCGTCGGCCGGAACGTGACCGATACGGTGCCCGCTTTGCCGTCGTATTCCACTGTCGAGATCAGCAACTTGAGCAGCCGGGCCTGCTCGCGCGGGATCAGACTCTCCCATAGGCCATCGAAGTCGGCAAATGCGGCCCGCGCCTCGGCCTGCGTGACCGTTTCGCCTTCCAGTTCGGCAACCCGCGATTCGAGTTCCGGCAGGCGCTGATCTGTCGCCGAAAGCTGCTGGTGCAAGTCAGCGATACGAGCCGTCACGTCGGCCGTGCTCCTGCCGCTGGTGGCGAGTTGCTGCAATTCCTCATGATGGCGATTGCGTTCCCGGCGGAGGTCGTCGCGCTCGCGTCGGGCTTCTGCAAGCTCGGCGTCGATAGCAGTGTGAATATCGGCCAGCACCTGGGCCAACAGGGCCTCGTCCCTGGCCAGGTCGCGGACCTCGTCGACCACCACGCGTTCGATTTCCCCCGCGGGCAGCGTGCCGGCAGGGCAGGCGTCGCGGCCGTTCTTCATAGCATTGACACAGCGGTAATACCGGTGGTAGATGCGTTTGTTCCTGGTGACGAAGGTGTGCGTCATGGCCGCGCCGCAGCTCTTGCATCGCAGCAGGCCCCGCAGCAGCGCCCCGTACTTATTGCGTACCTCCGCACCGCCGGTCCGCCCGTTGTGCTTGAGTTGCTGTTGAACCCTGTCGAACAGGTCCTGGTCGATGATCGCCTCGTGCTCGCCGGCGTGAAGCTCGTCCTTGTAGCGGATCTTGCCGGCATAAATCGGGTTGGTCAGAAGCTCATGGAGGGTGGCCTTATCGAACGGACGCCCACCCACCTGTTTGCCCTTCCTGGTGATTCGCTGCTTGTTCACCCAGCCACGACGGGCCAGTTCCCTGACCACAGGCAGCAGCGAAGCCTCCTGGAGATACATCCGGAACGTCTCCCGAACCCGGGCGGCCTCCCTGGCGTTGATGACCAGGCGTGGGCTGGGGCCGGAGCGGTCGACGTCGTAGCCCAGTACGGGCACCCCGCCGATCCATTTCCCCTTCCGGACCTGCGCGGCCTTTTTGTCGCGGATACGCTCGCCGATGATCTCACGTTCGAACTGCGCGAAGCTCAGAAGGATGTTGAGGATCAGCCGGCCCATCGGTGTCGACGTGTTGAAGTGCTGGGTGACGGACACGAACGAGACGTTGTGCCGCTCGAACGTCTCCATGATCCGGGCGAAGTCCAACAGCGAGCGGCTCAGGCGATCCACCTTGTAGACGGCGACACAGTCGACCTTGCCAGCCTGGATGTCGACCAGCAGCCGCTGGAGCGCCGGTCGCTCCACGTTGCCACCGGTGTAGCCGCCGTCGTCGTAACGGTCCGCCAGGCAGACCCACCCCTCTGCCTTTTGGCTGGCGATGTACGCCTCGGCCGCTTCGCGCTGGGCATCGAGCGAATTGAACTCCTGGTCGAGTCCTTCCTCGCTGGACTTGCGGGTGTAGATGGCGCACCGGATCGTAGGCTTCACGGCTTTGTTGTTTTTCCCGCTCATCTTTGCACCCCGACCTTGAAGAACCGAAACCCATTGATGTGGCTGCGGGTGATCCGCTTGGCCACGGCCGATAGCGTGCGGTAGCGTTCACCTTCGTACTCGAAGCCACCATCCTTGAGGACGACGACGCGATGGGTGCGGCCCTTGTACTCGCGAACTATGGCCGAGCCAGGCGCCGGCAGTCGCGGGTCGGTCGGCTTGCTCTGGACTGTCGGGACTGGCCTGGTCACGACGGCCGATTCACCGATCTGAGGCGGACAGATCATGGTCTTGGGGGCCATGACCCGCACCTCGGCGTCGTTGGCCAGTTCCGCGGCCCGCTTGCGGGCACGTTCGGACAGGTCGCCCTCGGCGTCGGCCTGCAAGCGCCAGGCGATCTTACGGATGAGGTAAGCCCGATGCCGGGTCCGGCAGGGCTGGCCGTGCAGTTCGGCGTAGCGCTCGGCCAGGTCGCCCGTGGTCATCCGGTCCAGGGCGGCGAGTTCAGTTGCGAGGTCGTGCATGATGCGGCTCCGTACATCAGCGTGTTCCGACACACGGCCCGTTAACCGGCGGGTCGCGGAGCCACACTGAGCCTCGTTTCCAACGAAACCTCAAGGCCAGTTCGCCGCTCTTTTGAGGTTTTTCTGCCGGGCGGCGATGCGGCCGATTTGGCCGTGCGGAGGCGGCGAAGAAGGCCGCTGGCGAGGATGGCGGCGACCTCGCGGCGGCGTTCTTCGGCCGTCATGCTTTCGGGATCGGTGGTCGAGATCATGACAAGGCTCCCACGGGCGGGTTTGTGTTTCCGCCCACATTGGTTACCTATGCCGTCCGCCGCCGACGTGCCCACGCCAGTTAACCGGCCGGACGGTTTTGCGATTCCGTTCGCTCCAGCGGGCACGACCACCTGATAACCCGAGCCCACGGTTCTCTCCGGCGGAGAGAGACTTTGGGCGAAGACGGGCGGATCGGGCGAAGGGGCCTGATGCTGCGGTTATCTCTCGTGGTGGATCAGAGACACTGGCCTGGGTGGGCGGGATCCGTAAACCCTTGGCAAACCGTGCGTTAAAAGCGAAAACGCCGACGAGCGGATGCGTCGGCGTTCAGCGTGAACCGGGGGGCCGGTCGCGTTTGCAACCGGCCGGGAACTAGCGGGAGCTCAACCGACCTCGAAGGCACCTGATCCTGCGAATAGTCACACGCTGGTGATGCGAGGTCTCTCAGGAACCTAACCCCAGTGGTTCATGTTGCTCGGTATCGGGTTTGCTGCTGGCAGTTCTTACAGTCGCGATTCAGGCCAGAGTCGGGAGGGACCCGTAACGTCGCGTCTTCGCAAGGGTCCTGTGCATGCCATCCTGAGAGAACCAGGCACACAAGCTTGGACCCAACCCAAGGGGCGGCTCTCTAACCCGGACATGCGCCACCCGGCACCCAGCGAGGGCGTGACCCCATCCGCGATCGCATGCTCCGCCCCATTGCCGCGGTCCTCGATTGGCGCAAACAGCGACGATTGTGGCAAGAAGTCAAATCAGCGGTGCGATGACCCCGGGGGCGCCGGTCCCCGTCCTGGCCCCGCTGTGGATAAGTTCTCTGCGATTGTTCTTGGCGGGGCAGTTTCCGCCGTTGCGCCGTCGTACCGGCCACGGTGTGCCAGGCAATGTCAGCCCGGTTTGCCGGTGGTGAGATCCTGCGGCAGGCGAGCGGTGACCCGCGTGCCCGTACCGGGAGCGCTGTCGATGTGAATGCTCCCGCCGTGGGCCTCGACGATCGTGCGGCAGATGGCCAGCCCGAGCCCGACACCAGGTGTCCTTTGGCGAGAGCGAGACCTGTCCACTCGGTAGAAGCGATCGAAAACCCGAGAGAGATCGTCCGGCGGGATACCGGGGCCATCATCAGCAACCGTCATCTCCACGGCTCCGTTTTCGGCCGTCGCGGCGACCGACACGCTTTTTCCCCGTCCGCTGTACTTGATGGCGTTGTCCAACAGGTTACCGACAAGTTGGCGCATACGGGCGTCGTCAGCGTGTACGCGGACGGGCCCAGAGCATGTGAACTTCAGTTCCACGCCCTCGTCTTCCGCCAGGGGTCGGTACAAATCGATGACGTCGGAAATGGCCTTGTCGAGCTGCATTACCGTACGTTCAAGGGACAACTCTCCTGCGTCTGCGCGGGCCAGCAGCAGAAGGTCCTCAGCAATCCGGCCAAGGCGGTCGTATTGTTCGATGCTCTCCTGGATGACCTCTCTGAGTTCATCTTTCGATCGAGTGGCACTCAGTACGACCTCAGCATTGCCCCGCAGGGCCGCGAGGGGGGAACGCAGCTCATGAGAAGCGTCTGCCGTGAACTGCTTGAGCCGTGCGACGTACTGCTCGATACGGTTCAGCATGGCGTTCAACGTCTCGGCCAGGCGGTCCAACTCGTCACCTGTGCCACTGAGTGGGATCCGCTCGCCCAAGGCATCCGCCGTGATTCGCTCAGCCTTGCCGATGATGACCTGAACAGGTCGGAGACTCCGCCCCGCGACAATCCGCCCTCCCCAGAAGGCCACAATGCCGGCGACGGCCAACGCCACTGCACATATTCCCCGGAACGTACCGAGCGATCTTGATACCCTGTCGAGCAGATACCCCGCCTGAGCCGTGTAAGTCCGCCCGTCCTGGCCGGTGAATCCCCGAGTGCACATACGAACGGGGTAGGCAGATTTCGGATCATCGATCGTCTCGAACACCGGCTTCGCCTCCTCCGCGTCCACGCTGAGTCTGTGAGGAACTGGTGCCCGAAGTTGCTCCTCCGGATCATAAGTCAGCAGAACCGCCCCCTGATCGTTGAGTAGCCGGTAGCTCAGATCGCCACGGACGCGATGCCCCAACTCGAGGGCAACGCCTTGTTCGGCCGCTTCATAGTCCTGGCCGAATTCCTTGAACACGCGGGCGGTCAGTTCCTGGATCTCTCCCTCGAGGATTCCGTCCACCTCGTGATGCAGGGACCACGAGAGCCCCGCGTAGACGATAAGGCATACAAGGAGACATACACCGGTCGTGACCCCCGCTCCCCAGAGAGTGAGACGAAACCGTATCGTGTTCCACGGTCTTCTACGATTCGTTTTCTCGGAGGACATAGCCGACCCCACGGATGGTGTGAATGAGAGGAGGATGAAATCCGTAGTCCACTTTCTTGCGCAGGCGGTTGATGTGAACGTCAACCACGTTGGTCTGGGGATTGTGTCGGACCCCCCACACGCGGTCCAGAATCATCGTCCGGCTCACCACCTGCCCTGCATGCCGAATCAGGTACTCCAGGAGAGCGTACTCGTTCGGCGACAAATCGATTCGCCGGTCGGCGCGGTGGACGCTGCGGGCCACGATATCGACGGCCAGATCGGCCACACGCAAGGGGTTGTCGACCACGTCTCGCCCGCGCCGCAACAGGGCGCGTATACGGGCAAGGAGTTCGGGAAAACTAAAGGGCTTGGCCAGGTAATCATCGGCGCCGGAATCGAGGCCCTTAATCCGATCGTCGACATCATCGCGGGCGGTCAGGCAGATGACCGGCGTGTGAATGCCTCGCTCACGGATATCACGCAGAACGCCCAGACCGTCTTTGCCTGGCAGCATCAGGTCCAAGACAATGACGTCGTAGTCGCCCGTGCAGGCTGAGCGGGCTCCCCCCGGGCCGTCCACGGCAACGTCGACGACATAGGACGCCTCGTGCAGTCCCTTCTCCAGGAATCCCACGACGCTGGGATCATCCTCTACAACGAGGACACGCATTTCGGCAACTCCCGCGTTACGGCTGTTCAGGGGCCCAGCCTGTGGCCGGCGCAACCTGAGTCTAAACCCAATTTGGCGTGCAAAGCAACCAGGAGGGCTGTCGGCAAGAAGCAGTTTGCAGGGAGCGAAAACGCTCACCGCAACATGACAGCATTGTAATACTTCGTTTAAGTCCGCTTCAGGGTGGGAGTGTAACATACTCAGGACTGCTCAGGCGCTTCTGAACCGAGTGGCGCGGTCGAGGGCAACGCCTGGACGACTGGCCTATTCCCCGAAGTTGACATGGAGGATGCTGGTTGAAAGGCACCGGTGATTGGGAACGTCATCCGTTCATCCTCGGCTCCGGTCGGCATCACGATCCCGCGTTCGCAGCTCTACTCCTTGTCGCCTTTGCGTCCGTCATGTGTTTGGGCGGTCTCGGGGCGGGGCCTCCGCTGAGCGACCATGAGGCCATCAACGCGCAGGCTGCCCGCCAAACCATCCAGTCCGGCGAATGGCTGATTCCGCGTCTCGGTGAGATTCCTTGGATCCGAAAGACGCCATTGGGAATCTGGGCGACGGCGGCCGTTTCGCTGGTGGTGGATGATCCGAGCGAAGCCCCCGTTTCCGAGCTCTCCGCGCGACTGCCCTCAGCCATCGCGGCGTTCGTCAACGCGCTGCTTGCCTGGTGGCTGGCCAGCATGACGTACGGCCGGCGTGCCGGCCTGGTCGGCGGATTCATCTGCGCTGGATGCGTCGCGACGGTCTTCTATTCGCATGACGCTCAGGTCGACATGCTTCTGGCAATGTTGACAACGCTGAGCTTCGCCTGCTTCTATCGGGGTGCCGTCCATCCCCAGCCTCGCAAGGGATTCATGGTAGCTTTTTACTTCGCTCTCTCGCTGGCCATGATGGCCAAGGCGCCACTTCCCCTGGCCACGGTGGGGTTGGCTTTGGTGGTTTACTGGTTTGTCACGGCCCCCCTGCTCAGGCTCACGTCGCCGTCGGCCGTCGAGGGCGGAGGCTCCCTGGCGAGACGGTTGTCGGGCGGATTCGTCCGGCAATTCAAAGACCTGGGGCGACTCTGGCTCATCCCCGGCGTGCTCGCGTTTGTCGTGCTGGCGGGCGCCTGGCCGCTGTACGTTTACTGCAAGATCGACAATGCCGCGAATCTGTGGCTGATCGAGTACCTCGATCGCTATACCGGGGACATGAGTGATGAGAGCCGTCCGTTCCTCTATTACGTGCCGATCGTTTTCGGCCTGACCGCTCCTTTCCTGCTCTCGCTGCCGGAAGCGGTGGCTGCCCCCTTCCTCCGCCGGTATCGGCCCCAGCGCGAGGGTTTGACCTACGCCTTTACCTGGATGGTCGTGGGGCTGCTCTTCCTCAGCAGCGCGTCATTCAAGAGGCCTCATTATGTGTTGTCAATCGTGCCGGCGTGCTGCCTACTGCTGACGCCGGTGATCGATCGCCTCTTCTTTGGAATGGTCTCGGTCGCGTCGAAAGTTGTTCAGGGCGTTTGCCGTGCCCTCCCAGTCCTGTTGGCCATCAGCCTTGTGCTGGGCGGTGTTTTGCTGAACTTGAAATACCCGAGCCTGCTGCGGGCGTACACGCTTGTTGCCTGCGGTGCTTTGGCTGTGTGGACGGCGGCGGCCTGGTCCTACGCCCGTGGCAGACGCACGATGTCGTTTGCCCTGCTGAACCTGGCCATGATGATCGTCCCGCTGTTCGTATGGCCCATCTTGGGTAAACACATCAGCCCCAACCCGGAGGGACAGGCTCTAGCCCTGGCCTTGCGTGAAAACGGGGTGGCCTCGGACGCCCCTATCTACTGGGTCGGCGGGCGGCCGGACGCCTCCATCGAGTTCTACTCCCACTACAGGATCCGGCGCCTGATCGACGAAATCGAGATGACTGAGATACGGGAGAACCGACGGTCTCTATCCGCGGAGTTGTATCGTGAATTCGCCCGGCGAATCGAGCAACAACTGGCACAATCTGAACCGGTGTATCTGATCATGACCGCCGGCCACTATAGCATGCTGCAACGGAATACGGAGATCCAGAGCCGGGTGCTTTTCACGCTTGACGGATTCCACGACGAACCGGGGGATGAGTTGGTCGTGGTTACCCAGTCGAGATGACAGGACTGTAATTGGAGCGCCATCGGGCATTAAGACAGAGTGTGTATCATCATCCACAGTCCGGACGGACGGCTCCGGACAGGCCGGGGGTCCTGCGTGGCGCGGCAGGATGCACCGGCCTGCTGACAACGACATCGCGTCACTGGAGTAGCTGGATATGTGGAAGAAGACGACTCATCTCGTACTTGTGGTTTGCACTGGTCTCCTGCTCGGCGGCGGCTGCAGCTTCGACGGCTGGTGGCCTTGGGCCGTCGGTGCCGGTGTATTGGGTCTTCTTGGGCTCGGCACCTGATATCGAACAGCCGGTCGTGAGCACCGGCACCACGGATGCCCGGGGTGGCTAGGCCCGTGCCCAGCGCCCGGAGAGGGCAGTGCACCCCAGCCTCCCGGGCCATCCGTCGGGCGGGGGGAGGGCGGAGATTGGGAGTCTGTGTCCAAGGCCTGTTCCCTGGGGGCGAGCACCGGCTCCGACATGAAGCCGGCGGCGAGCAACATTACAGACATGTAATGTTCGCCTGGTTGTCAGTCTCCAGGCCAAGCGGTATGTTCCTGGCGATCGGAGCGGGATTCATGTCCGGGTCTGTGTCCCTGTGGGCGCCGGTCTCGCCGTCCGGCGCGGGCAGGATGTGAGAGTGCCAACGTTCAAGGAGGTACACGGTCATGCGTCCGAGACAATCACTCGTGGTAGTCGTCGCTGTGGCGTGGTGCATGTTCCTAGTCGACGTCGTCAAGGCGCAGCCGCCGAATCAGGAACCACTGCAGCCGTTTTGTCTGTCACTGAACCCGGCTCCCGCTGCGCCGAGGACGACCGCTTCTGAACGGACGGTGATTGAAGTCCCGGAATTCCGGTTGGCCGCGAACCAGGAGGAAATGGCCCCGCGTTCGACGGAAACCGAAATGCGAGCCGATTCGGACGAAGGAGAGGACTGGGACATCTGGGGGCCCGTCCGGATGCGGAGTCCGGACCCGGAACCCACCGGCGAACTGGAAATCAAGAACATCTTCGATTACGGCACGTCGTCCGACGGGACGGACGATGATTTCGAGTACGAACTGGAGATCGAGTGGGGGATCGCCCCGAACCACGAACTGATCTTCGAGTTGCCTGTGGAGATAGGGGACGGTGAAGTCCATGGGAACGCCGACATCACGCTCGGCTGGCACTGGCGTTTGTGGAAGGAGCAGGAGATCCTGCCGGCGTTTGCGATGCGGAATTACATCCGCATCCCCAGCGGTTACCAGTCCAGCGGCGTTGACTACGAATTGCGCGGCCTGATCACGAAATCGATCGTTCCGGAGAAATGGCGCCTGCATTTGAACCCGTTCCTGAAATCGGTGAACGGCCACAACGAAGAGGACCAGCGCTACTTCCAGTGGGGTTTCATCGTCGGTACGGACTATCGGCTGGCGGACAACCTGACCCTGAATCTCGACTACGTCCACGAAACGGGCGAGTGTGAAGGCGAGCGGAACCAGCACACCATGGAGGTGGGACTGGACTGGAAGTTCGCTCACAATCAGGGCCTCGGCTTCGTGGCTCGTACTGGCCTGGACGGCGACGGCATCGGCGAGAACTTCGGAGTCGCGATCAGCTACGTTTACTCCTTTGACGGTTTCCCTGCCTTGGGGAGATAGGCCGGAATTCGCTGCGCCCCTACCACCAGTAGCAGCGGCGGTTGCGCGCCAACGTATCTCTGTCCATCTGATCATGGCGCGTGGGCCAGAATGTTACCCGATGACAATGTTGTCATCTTAGCGCCATTACGTCTCCAGGTTCATCCGGTACAATCTCCGTTTGGCCTGCCCGATTTCGCGGCGGCAGCGTTGTTCAACGGCGTGAGGCGCAACGCTGAGCTTCCGCGGGACGTTGACTGAGAACGCTCGAGCATGAACGCCAACTGGTTCAGAAAATCAGCTTGCCTGGGCTCCGTCAGCCTGGTTGTCATTTCGGCCTGCGCGACCGTCGACCCTGGGCCGGACTTCGAGCGGACGGCCGAAATCGTGTCGACACGGACGCGGGTTGAGGATGTCTACAATCCCGACGCCGAGGAGATGATCGAAGCGAAAGTCGCGGATCTTCTTACGGACGGTCTGACGGTTGACGAAGCCGTCCGCGTCGCGATGCTCAACAACCGCTCCTTCCAGGCGATGTTCCAGGAAATCGGGGTGTCTCGGGCTGAGCTCGTCCAGTCCGGGCTGCTCACGAATCCCTCCCTGGCCTTCGGCGTCAGGTTCCCGGAGGGCGGAGGTCGCTCGGAGCTGACCCTGGGGCTGGCGCAGCAACTCGTGGACCTGTGGCAGATCCCCGTTCGCAAGCGCATCGCCGAGTTTCAACTGGAGCAGACGATCCTGCGTGTGGCTCACCGTGCAACCGAGCTGGCCGCCGAGACGCGGGGGAAATGCTATGGACTCCTGGCCCTGCGTGAGCGCGCGTCCGTCACGAGGGAAAACCTGGAACTGCTGAGGCGAACTCACGAGCTGGTCAGAAAGCAGGTTGACGCAGGGGCGCGTAATCCGCTGGATGCGAGCCTGGTCCGGGTGGCGGTGATGGAAGTGGAGCGGGAACTCATCGCCGTCGAACGGGATGCGCACACCGCCGAAGTGGCGCTGGCCCGTGTTCTCGGCCTGAGTCGCTGGCCGAACCCCTGGCAGTTGGCCGACGTGCTCCCCTCCGTGGTCCTGCCCGTCGAGGACGAAACGGCCTTGCTGCAGCTTGCGATGAGCGAAAGACTGGACGCCCAAGCCGCCGCCCGGGAGGTCCAATCAGCCGAGCAGACGTTGGAGCGAGAATACCTCGAGATCTTCCCGAATGTCACCGTGGGCTTCGACGCGGAGCGGACGGAGAACCGCGCGATGCCCGGTCGGAACGTGCTCGCCGACACCGCCCGCGCGTCCGTGGCCAATGGGCAGCTCACCGCGCCCTCCATCCAATCGAGGGCGGAGCGACGCCAGGCACATCGCCAGGTGATCGACGCCATGCTGGGACCTTCGATCGCAGTCACGCTGCCCGTCTGGGATCAGAACCAGGCCGCGATTGCCAAGGCGCGCTTCCAGGCAATCGAGGCACGGCACAGATACGAGGACCTCCTCGATGCGGTGGCTGAACAGGTGCAACGGACGGTTATTGCGACGAAGGAAAACGGGAGGCTCGTTCGTTTCTATGAACAGGAGCTGCTGCCTCAGGCGGAGCAGAACGTGGAGGGCGCCCGCCGGATCTATGAGCTGGGTGAAGAGAACGTTCTCGTCCTGCTCGACGCCCAGAAGTCACTGATTCAACAGCGGGCTGCCTATGTCGACGCACGACGGGCATACGCCGCAGCGATCACTGACCTGGAGCAAGCATTGGGGGGACGATTCCCTCCCACCCCGACGACACAAAGCGCGTCATCCCGCCCGGAGGAGTAGGCACAAACCCGGCCCCGAATGGCCATGGTGGAGGATGGCGGATCATGACCAGAGCGCAACATTTGGGATGGAAGACGGCTCTGCTGCTCAGTTTCACGACGCTTATCGCGTCACTGATAGGATGCGACGGGACCGCGGGCGAAGCGGCCCAGCCACTCGCTCAGCTTGTCGCCAACCGGCTTCAGCACTTGCAGGAGTTCTCTGTCGGTTTCGGCCGGCAGATGTTGGCCGCCTGGCTGTTTTGAGGCACTCGGAAATGAAACCATTACCGCGAGATCAGAGGCTGAGGTCCACAGCGAGAAGACCTGGCGGAGGTGCCCCGGAACGGGAAACCCAACTTGCGCCGAAGAGACGAACAATAAAGCGCCACTTGCGGGTGCTCCTGACGGGTGTGGCCCTTGGCGTCACGATTGTCGGCTGCCAGGAACGTCCCGCCTCCGAGCCGAAAAAACCCACCCCGCCGGCGAAGGTGGAGAACGCGGTCAAGGAGACGGACCTGACGCGCGTGACGCTATCGCCAGAGGCCGAGAAACGCCTCGGGATCGAGACGACGGCCGTCGAGTCCCGACAGATTCGCCGGATGCGGACGCTCGGTGGTGACATCGTGGTTCCCCCGGGGCGACAGATCATCGTATCCGCGCCGCTGGCCGGCACGCTCACCATGCCCGAAACGGGCCAAGCCCCCACACCCGGCGGCAAGCTGATCAGCGGTCAGACCGTGCTTCGTTTACTACCGGCTTTCCTGTCGGATCGCGAAGTGCTTCAGCCGTCGGATCGGATCAGCCTGGACCTCGCCCGTGCCAATCTCTCCGCAACGATCGCCGAGGCCGAGGGAGAAGTCGCCTCGGCCGACGTCCAGGTTGAGGCCGCCAAGGTCAAGATGGATCGCGCCGACAAGCTCCGCAAGGAGAACGTGGGTAGCGTGCGCGCCTATGAGGAAGCGGAGGCGGAGCTTCGTCTTGCCGAGGCGAGAGTTAAGGCCGCCCGCGACCGTCTCGATACGCTCAAGAGCATCCATCTGGACGCCGCGTCCGGCACCGTCGCCTCGCTGGCCATCCAATCACCTCAGAATGGGCTGCTTCAGAGGATACACGCCGTCCCGGGCACCGTGGTCGCGGCGGGAACGCCGCTCTTCGAGGTCGTGAGCATTGATCCAGTCTGGGTCCGGGTGTCGCTCTACGCGGGAGACATCGAGACTATCGATCCACAGGCACCGGCCAACGTGACGGACTTGGCTTCCACGGCCGGTTCCCCCAGCCGGTCCGCGAAGCCCATTGCCGCTCCGCCCTCGGCCGACGCCAGCGCGGCGACTGTAGATCGGTTCTACCAGCTCGACAACGCAGATGGGCTCTTTCTGCCCGGCCAGAGGGTGGGCGTGACACTGACACTCAAATCCACCGAGGCGAGCCTTGTCGTGCCCTTCAATGCG
The DNA here is from genome assembly GCA_964579675.1 of uncultured Planctomycetales bacterium. GTDB lineage: Bacteria > Planctomycetota > Phycisphaerae > UBA1845 > PWPN01 > CAZOIA01. The sequence goes on from CAZOIA010000108.1 coordinate 15,314, forward strand.
ATCCTTTACGACATCAACGGGGGCACTTGGGTCTACGAGAACATGGAACCCCAGGTGTTCGTCCGTCGGCGGGTTGAGGTCCGGCATGTCGTTGATGGCGTGGCCGTTCTGAGGCGAGGTCCGGATATGGGAACGAAGATTGTGACCGCCGGGGCAGCCGAACTTTTCGGCACGGAGTTCGGTGGCGGTAAGTAGGCCCCTGAGACGAGAAGTACACTCCCATGATGAGATGGCTTGTCGAAACCTCGCTTCGTCTTCGCGTGCTCGTCACGACGGCTGCCATCGTCCTCCTGATCGTCGGTATCCAGAAGACGAGCACTACGCCGCTCGACGTGTTCCCCGAGTTTGCCCCACCCCTCGTCGAGATTCAGACGGAAGCACCGGGACTCTCGACTGAGGAAGTTGAGAGCCTGATCACCGTTCCGCTGGAGAATGCACTTAACGGCACCTCCTGGCTCCAGACGATCCGATCGAAGTCCGTACTCGGTTTGTCGTCTGTCGTTCTGATCTTTGAGGATGACACCGACCTAGACGCGGCCAGGGTACAGGTTCAGGAACGCCTTGCCATTGCCGAGGAGAATCTGCCCACGGTAGCGAGTCATCCCGTTATTCTTCCTCCGCTCTCCTCGACCAGCCGGGTGATGAAGATCGGTATGTGGTCGGAAACACTCTCCCAGATGGAACTCACGGTTCTGACGCAATGGACCATCCGGCCGCGACTTATGGCTGTTCCCGGTGTCGCAAACGTTGCCATCTGGGGTCAGCGGGATCGGCAGCTTCAGGTTCTTGTAGAGCCCGACCGCCTTCGTGCGAACAACCTGACGCTCGACGAACTGGTCACGGCGGTGGGAGATGCGACGCAACTCGGATCCGGTGGCTTCGTGGATACTCCCAACCAGCGCCTCTCTATTACGCACGCTTCGGCAATCAAGACACCCGAAGACCTGGCCGCCGTACCGGTGGTCTTTCGCCATGGGGCCTCTCTTCGCGTTGGGGACGCTGCCGATGTCGTCGAAGGATATCCACCCCCGATTGGCGATGCGGTAATCAACGATGGCCCCGGCCTGTTGCTTATCGTCGAGAAGCAGCCGCGGGGCAATACGTTGGAGGTGACGCGCAACGTCGAGGCCGCTCTGGACGCCCTTCGGCCCGGCCTCAAGGACGTTCACATCGATTCGACGATTTTCCGGCCGGCCACATTCATCGAGATGTCCCTGGAGAACCTGAAGAATACGCTGCTTACCAGCGCTGTCCTCGTAGTCATCATTCTCGTCGTCTTCTTGTTCGAGTGGCGTACGGTGCTGATCAGTCTCGTCGCCATGCCGCTGTCGCTCCTGAGTGCCGTACTTGTGCTCCACTACCGTGGTGGAACCCTCAACACCATGGTGATAGCGGGCTTGATCATCGCCATCGGCCAGGTTGTGGATGATGCCATCATTTATGTCGAAAACATCATGCGGCGACTCCGCCTCAATTGCGCGGCTGGTAATCCGGAGTCGCCGTTCAACGTTGTGCTGAAGGCTTCGCTTGAAGTCCGCAGCGCCGTCGTTTTCGGAACGCTCGTCGTCGCCCTGGTCATTCTGCCTGTGTTTTTCCTGGAAGGGCTCGCGGGCACGTTTTTCAGGCCGCTTGCGTTGTCCTATGTGCTGGCGATCGTCGCCTCACTGTGCGTTGCCCTGACGCTCACGCCGGCCCTGGCCCTGCTGCTGCTGCCTCGCGCGGCCGAGCGAAAGGCCAGACCGCCCTTCCTCGTTCGCGGGCTGAATCGGCTTTACCGCGGCATGCTGCCGGGGCTGCTGAAGTGGCCGACTTGGGCCGTGCTCTTCCTGCTCGGCGTGTTCGGAATCACCGCCTGGACCGCGCCTCGACTGAAAGAGAACTTCCTACCGAACTTTAAGGAATATGACTTCCTGATGCACTGGGTGGAGAAGCCCGGAACCTCCCTGGAGGCCATGAACCGCATCACGGTCGCGGTCAGCAAGGAGCTTCGCTCGATTCCTGGCGTGCGGAACTTCGGAGCCCACATTGGCCGAGCTGAGGTAGCCGATGAAGTCGTCGGACCGAACTTCACGGAATTGTGGATCAGTCTGGATCCGAGTGTGGATTATCCCGCAACCGTCGCCAAGATCCAGGAAGTAGTTGACGGCTATCCGGGTCTGTACCGTGACGTGCTTACTTATCTGAAGGAGCGAATCAAGGAAGTCCTCACCGGAGCGAGCGCCAGTATCGTGGTCCGCGTCTACGGGCCTGACCTGGCCGTGCTTCGGGAGAAGGGGAGGGAAATCGCTGACGAAATCCGCGACATCCCCGGCGTGACCGATCTGAAGGTCGAGCCCCAGATCCTTGTCCCCCAGATCGAGGTGGAATACCGGCCCGAGGTGGCTCAGCGTTTCGGCCTCACGCCTGGTGTTGTCAGGGCGGCATCGGCCACGTTGATCAAAGGCACACGTGTTGGTCAGATCTTCGACAATCAGAAGATGTTCGATGTGGTCGTCATGGGCACGCCACGCGTTCGTAGTGGTTTGGAGGCGATCCGCAAGTTGCCGATTGACACACCCTCGGGCGGGCAGGTGCCGCTCGGCGAGGTCGCCAACGTCATCGTCGCGCCGACGCCGAACACCATCAATCGTGAAGGCGCGTCACGGCGCCTGGACGTGACCTGCAATGTCAGGGGTCGGGATTTGAGCAGCGTCGCCCGCGAAATCGAGAAACGAGTTAGACAAACCTCCTTTGATCGTGGTTATCATCCTGAATTCCTTGGCGAGTATGCTGCTCAACGGCAGGCCCGGAACCGTCTCCTCGCCTTGGCGGGGTTATCGCTGCTGGGCATTCTGGTACTGCTACACGCCGAGTTTCAATCGGCTCGCCTCACCCTTCTTCTCTTCATCACGTTGCCGTTCGCGCTGGTGGGCGGCGTGTTGGCGACCTTCCTCAGCGGCGGGATCCTCTCGCTGGGTTCGCTCATCGGCTTCATCACGGTGTTGGGCATCGCTGCCCGCAACGGAATCATGCTGGTGAGCCATTATCGACATCTGGAAGAGAAGGAAGGCGAGACCTTTGGCCACGCCCTGATCGTGCGCGGCTCCGCTGAGCGCCTCGCTCCGATCCTCATGACCGCGCTGACCACCGCGCTGGCGCTGCTACCCGTGATTCTGCGTGGAGATCGTCCCGGCCACGAGATCGAGCATCCCATGGCCATCGTCATCGTGGGCGGACTGTTGACTTCCACGGTCATGAATCTCCTCGTCATGCCCGCGCTCTACGCACGCTTCGGCCGTTCGCCCCAGGCGGCTGCTCAACCCGGATTCGGGTCATCCACCGCTACCGGCTGAGCTGTCTCGACCTCATTGGGCCGCACAATAGCTCGTCAAGACGAGGCCCTCATCAAACAAAGGGCGTGAGCTGGTTACATCGCCGATCGAATTCGCCTCTCGGGCGCCGTAAACGGGACTCCGTCGTGCTCGAACCTCAAGCCGCCAGTTTGTCGAAGTTGAAGGTGCCCAGAACGCCGGCGGCGGCGGCCCAGTTGAAGTTGTCGGTCGAATACTCCGTTCCGCCGCCGGGACTCCAGCCGGCGCAGAGCACCGATTCGGTCGGATCGTCGTTGTTCAGGTACAGGATCAGGTACCGCGTGCCGGGAGGATAGATCGTCGCGTCGCTGAAG
>CAZOIA010000109.1:0-18868 GCA_964579675.1 uncultured Planctomycetales bacterium
GGGCGCGAACCACAGTCTCGGCCTCAAGGACGGCGGCTCGATCGTGGCGTGGGGAGACAACGACGAAGGCCAGTGCGACGTGCCTTCGCCGAACACGGGCTTCGTGGCGGTCGCGGCGGGGTTTTGCCACAGTCTCGGCCTCAAGGACGACGGCTCGATCGTGGCGTGGGGATGCAACGACTACGGCCAGTGCGACGTGCCTTCGCCCAACACGGGCTTCGTGGCGGTCGCGGCGGGCTACTACCACAGTCTCGGCGTCAAGGACGACGGCTCGATTGTGGCGTGGGGAGCAGGTCAGCCTGGGCAGTCTGGCGGGCCACATTACGGCCAGTGCGACGTGCCTTCGCCCAACACGGGCTTCGTGGCGATCGCGGCGGGCTGGTACCACAGTCTCGGCCTGAAGGACGACGGCTCGATCGTGGCGTGGGGAGCAGGTCAGCCTGGGCAGTCTGGCTGGCCACATTACGGCCAGTGCGACGTGCCTTCGCCCAACACGGACTTCGTGGCGGTCGCGGCGGGCGGGCACCACAGTCTCGGCCTGAAGACGGGCGGCTCGATCGTGGCCTGGGGATACAACTACTGCGGCCAGTGCAATGTGCCTTCGCCCAACACCGGCTTCGTGGCCGTTGCGGCGGGCTGGCACTACAGTCTCGGGATTCGTCTCCCTGAGCCCGCCATCACGGCCTGGCGCAGCGTGCGGTTCCACGGCGGGCCCGTCAGTGCCGACCTGGCGATCGAGCTGGACGCAGCGGCCACCGGCAGCGATGTCGTAGCCGAGCCCCGTCGAGACGGGATCCAGCGAATCGAGGTCGATTTCGACATGGATATCACGGGCCGGTTGTTCGGCACGGTGGAAGCCGAGAACCTGAACTTTCCCCCCGCCACATGCCCCGCGACGTCGCAGACGCTCATCCACGACGGTCGAACCCTGGTGATCGAGTTTGCCGACTGCCTGCCCGGCAGCGAGATCGGCTTGCCGGACGAGATCTGCTACCGGATCGATCTGGCCGGCAACGTCACGGGCCTGACCGGCGATACCGACTGCCTGATCGTCGGTCTCCAGGGTGACACCAACAATGACCACGACAGCGACCTGATCGACATGGCTCAGGTCAAGAGCAAGAACGGGCAGCCCGTCGTGCCCGACAACGCCCGTTTTGACGTGAACGTGGACGGCACCATCGACCTGATCGACATGGCGCTGGTCAAGAGCCTGAACGGCCACTCGGCGACGTGCCCGTGACGGTGGTGTTCGCCGGCGGGCACCCTGCCTGTGCGAAAGTCAAACCGGCTGCGGGAAGCCCGACCCCGCGCTCTTGCGGGGAGCGGCGTCTTCCCAGACGCCCGGGATAGCGGCGCCGCACTTCGGGCATTGGCTGCCGAGCATCCGGTTCTGTTTCACGTAGAACCCGCGGCGGCTTATCAGCAGCTCGCCGCACGAAGGGCAGCAGGTGTTCTCCCGGTCGCCGACGCCGCCCGGCAGGTTGCCCGCATACACGAACTTCAGTCCTGCGTCCTTGCCGATATCGTACGCGCGCAGGAGCGTCTTGGCAGGTGTCCGCGGCGTGCCGGTCATTTTGTAGTCCGGATGGAATGCCGTCACGTGCCAGGGGACGTCCGCCGACACCCCGACCAGGAACCTGGCGATGTTCGTCAACTCCTCGTCGCTGTCGTTGAAGCCGGGGACCACCAGCGTGACCACCTCCACCCAGAACCCCATCTCCTTGAGCCTGGCGATCGTCTCCAGGACGGCTTTCAGCGTCCCGCCGAGCTTGCGGTAGTTGCGATCGTTGTAACCCTTGAGATCGACCTTGTAGAGATCGACGCAGGGCCTGATGAATTCGAGCACCTCGGGGGTGGCGTTCCCGTTCGACACGAAGCCGCAGACGATGCCGCGGGCCCGCGCCCCTTTGAAGATCTGCATCGCCCAGTCGGCGGTGATGAGCGGCTCGTTGTAGGTGCTCACCATCATGGGCACCTGCTGCTCCACCGCCAGGGCCACGATCTGTTCGGCACTGATCATCCTGGGCATGGCGACCGCGCGGTCGTCGCGCAGCGTCTGGCTGGAGATCCAGTTCTGGCAGTAGGAGCAATGCAAATCGCATCCCAACATGCCGAACGACACGGCGTCGCGGCCGGGATAGGCGTGGTAGAACGGCTTCTTTTCGATCGGGTCGATCTGGAGCCCGGCGACATAGCCGGCCGGGACGCGAAGTTCGCCGCCCCGATTGAACCGCACCCGGCACACGCCGGCCTTGCCGTCCGCGATCCGGCAGCGGTGCGCGCACGCCACGCACCGCACCACACGACCGCCTTCGTCGCGCACCAGCTCCGGCGCCGCCGGCATCGTGTTATCCTCAAGCAGCTCTTTCAGGAGCATCGCCATGATGGTCTCTCGATCGGCGAAAGGTGAGTCGCCCTCAAGAACGTCCAGCCCATTATAAGCGCCCACCCGTCCGGATGGCGAGTGGCAGAGCAGGCCCCTGGCGGTCGTGCCCCCGGAGTCCCTGGCGGGCCCGGGACAATGACGCGGGCTGCCTCGACGTGGCCTCTGGTGCTCGTTACAATCCGCCCCTGTGAATCAGCAAAACCCGTCCCGCAAACGAGGCCCAGACATGTCACCACATCAAACACAAACCAGGCGGCACCCACGCACCGGGTGGGCCATCTGCGCCGCGGGCCTGATCCTCCTGGCGTGCCGGCGCGAGGCACCGGCGCCTTCGCCGAAATCCCCGCCGGGGAGCGGCACGCCGGACACGTCAGCAGCCCCCCCCGATTCGATGGTTCCGACCGATCACCCGGTCGGCGTGGACGACCAGGACGATCCCGATGCGCCGTGGGCGCTGCCCAAAACGGACGAAATCCGCGGCTGGGTCAAAACCAGGCCGGTGGAGCCCGTCACACTCGATCGCCTGCTCGAGGACGATCCACGGTGGGAAGCGATCAGAACGTTCCGAATCCGCCGGGCGGCTCGCTGTGCCTATGGATTGGAGGACACGACGGCGGATGTATGGTTCATCGAAGCGGCTGCCCCCCTCGACGCGTTCGGCGTTTTCAGCGTACTGACCCCTCAGCCGGGGCAGGCATCGAGTGCCGACAGAAGCGTTCGGGCCACTGACGTGGCGGCAACGGGCCTGGTCATGTCAGGCTGGCAGGGCAACGCCTGTGTCCGAATCCGCTTCACCGGTGCGGGCGGCGAGCAAATCGACCGCGCGCGCGACCGGCTCTTCGGCCGGATCCTCTTCAACCTCCCTGCTGCCGACCCGCCGCTCCTGATGCGGCTTATCCCCCCGGACAAGTCGGCCGGTACGAAGCTGTGGGTCGCCCGCAGTCTTGCCGCCCTGGCGCAGGCCAACCAGGCAACGTTGCGCGGAATTGACGCCGAGAGCATGGACGCCCGGCTGGGTCTCACCGGCGAGGCGGCATTATCGGTGGCGACCGTCCCGGTAGCGGACGACGAACCGGACAACCTGATCTGGCTCGTCGAGTACCAGGACCCGGCCGAAACAGCAACCGCCCACGCCCGTTACCAGCAGGCGCTCGCGACACCAGAGAGCGATCTCGACCGCAATACGTTCACCCTGGAGCCCAAAGGGGTGTTCCTGGCCGGGAGCTGGACCGCCGACCAGGAATCCGTCCAGAACCTGCTCCCTCGCCTGCGCGAGGCACTGCCGGAATAGGCGCGAGCGAGATTGCAGCTCGCATGCGACGTCCGGATGCTGAAGACGCAGCTTTCCTTTGGCGCGCAGGCACGCGGGGTATAAGACGGTCGGTGTGGGGCCATGCCTCACCGCGCCGCCGGCATGCGTCCGGCTCCGTACACTGTACCACCTTGTGCCTCCTGTTGCTGGGAGCTATCGCTGCGGCTCGATCACGAACGTTTGCGCTGCCGGCCCCATATCTTTGATCCGGACCTCCAACGTCACGTGAATCGGCTCTTGCAGCGCTGCCGGTGCGGTGCCTGACAGTTCCCCGCTGCTCGTGTCCACCGTGAGCCATTGCGGCCCGGCCGCCAACCGGAAACGCAGCTCATCCACCTTCTCTCGAACCAATCCCTCATGCAGGGAAAGGACCCACCGGCCCGTGCTGTGGCGGACGCGGGGCTGAAACCGGTAGGGCTTGCCGGGGATCATCACCGGCGGCGTTGCGGGAAGCCAGACCGGACGCGGTGCGGTGACGATCGGCGACGGGGCGCCCCGGCTGCCATCGGCGTCCACCGCTACGACCCGATAGGAGACCTCTTGCCGATCGGTCACCTCAAACGCCGTCGTCCGCGAGGTGCCGATCAGCGTCGCCGGCAGGTCAATCGTCGTGCTCGTCACCTTACAGATCGTTGCCTCACGGCGGGGGGACAGGGCCCGGTCGGTGCTTGCGTACACTTCGTATTCGACGACCGGCTGTCCCGCTCGCGGCGGGTCCCAGCGTAATACCTCCCGGTTGCCCTCGCGGCTGACCCGCACGTTCCCTGGCCGGCCAGGGCCGCGGGCTATGAACGTCCACACCAGGCTTCATTGGCTCCACACCCCGCCCTTGCCCCGTGCCCGCACCCGCCAGTAGTAACGCTGACCATCGTTCAAGGCATCAACAACCTTGGGCGTGAACCGCGGCTCATCGCCCGGCAGGAGGCTGTGGAAGGGCGCCAGCACCGGCCAGGCCAGGTCCTTCCGCGGGCTGACGTAGATCTCGTAGGCCTGCATCTGACCCGCCGGCTGGGCCCACTCGAACGTCGGGGGGAAACCGGCCTCGCCGCCGTCCTTTGGATATACCGCCGATCGCGGTGCCGCCGGCGGCCGGAAATGCGATGACTCGCGCCAGTGATGATCTATACGAACTGCGTGCCCGCCCGGCGTACGGTCGCGATACACGATCTTGTTCACCCCGCACCGCAGCGTCGGCAGCGACGGGACGTATGCCTGGAACATCGCCTGCATCCGCAGCGTTTTCAATGTCCCCCCTGGCGGCAGCTCCACGCGGAACCAGACTCGATGGGTGAAGTTCGGCTCACGGAACGCGGGCGACCCATCATCCCGCCAGGCCGCTTGTACGAGCCCGCCGCCGCCGGCCTGCCACTTCTCCATCCACTCCTTCCCGTCGAACGACAACAGGATGCGGGCCTGCCCGAACCGATTGGCCGGCAGCTCAAACGACGCGTTTGCACCCGCTCCAATCACCACGTATGGCGCGTAAACCGCGTAGACCAATGCGCCCTTGTCCGGTCCGGTTGCGATTGCCTCGCCGTTTTCTAAGGTCAGGTGGTTGAAGGATTCGGCGTCCCGTTTCACGCCCAGCGCGGTCAGCGCGGGCTCGAAGATAACCGCCCCTTCCCCACTGCTCACCGGGCTCGGGACCTGTTTCAGCCATCCGCGCTTCACCAGCGTCCACGTTCGCTGAATCGACTCGCCGCCTCGAAGCGTCATCCCCATCGTCCGCGGCTCTTTCCATTTATCCTTCCTCGTGCTATGGAAGCTGCTCCCCGGGCCGAAGTAGCTCACGTTGATGTAGAACCCCGGGTCGGTGCCGCACCGCTCGACGAGGTAGTGATCCGCCATCAGCGAGTCGATACTCGCCACGGTCCGGTTGTCCAGCTCCAGCGGCACGTAGCCGCGGGGCTGTTCGGACCCGCCATGCGCCAGCAGCGCGTCGAAGAAATGGTCCGATCCGCCGTAGATTTCCCTCTGCACCGCATGCGAGCAGTTCGCCAGGCACCCCGATTCGGTCTGCAAACCGCCGGCACACCCGACAAACGGCATCACAATGTGGAAAGTGCCGCAGGCGCCCGACCCGAAACAGTTCATGAATCGAACGAAGCTGCGCGTTTCCCCCCAGCACGCCTTGTTGTACGACGGCCCCGCATCGACGTTCCGCCGGAAGAAATCCCACAGGGCGTATGATTTCTCTTCATCGCTGCCGCCGGTCGCTTGTCCGATGCTCGCGTGGACGAGGGCGTCCATGTCGAACCAATCGCCGCTGCCGTTGATCGAGATCCGCGGGTCGCGCACTGGCTCATCGCCGACGTTGGTGATTGTCAACGCGACGTTGGGTTGAAACCCGGGCTTGTACACACCGCTGTAGACGTGGCTGTTGAACGCGTCCATCGTGCCGCCGACTTCGACGTCGTATTCCGCCCGCCCATCAACCTGGATCACATTCGAGACGTGGTGGACCTTCCCGCCGCTCGGCGAGGTGGCCGGACCGCCTGCGCAGATCGACGGAAAGAAGATACCCAACTCCAGCGAGACGATTGAAACCCACTTGCGGGCCATGTTATCTCTCCGTTTGCAGCAGCAGGATGCAGGTGCCCCGAGGCCGCCCCGCCCATGGTATCCGGAAGATTACGGCGAGTCACCAGCCGGCGCATGTGTTGACTGTGCAGGAATCACTGGCCCTGTTGCAGGCGAGCGGGTTCACGGGCACAATACACCCCACTCGGCGTGATCCACGGGCAGTTATGCCTGTTTTCGCCGGAAGGAGAGTCATGCTCCGCTCACCCCTGGCAGTATGCGTGGTCTTGCTCCTTCTGGCGGGCCACAGCGGTTGTGCAAAGCCCGCAAGCCCCGTGCACCGCCTCCCGAGAACCGTTGTTGATGTTGCCGGCGAGAACTTCCTGATCAACGGCCGGCTCACCTACAGCGACATCGCGACCTGTCCGCGCTCGGTGCACGGGCTTCTTTTCAATGTCCGCGCGGTCAATGCGACGTTCGACGATTTGGATGATGCCCTGCCGGCGGGCTTCCTCGTCGACCCGGGTGATCGGCCCTATAACAACTTGGCCGGCTACGGGCCGTGGGACCCCGACGCCAACACGGACCGCTTCGTCGCCGCGCTACCTTCGTGGCGGGCCAGGGGCGTGCTCGCGGTCACGCTCAACTTCCAGGGCGGCTGCAGTTGCATGCGCGATGGCGAAACGGACGCTGTCCTGGCCGGCGACCACCAGACGCCGGACAACAATCCCTTCGGCCGGGACGGCGCGCCAATTCGCCCCGACTACCTCGCCCGCATGAGCAAGTGCATCGACGCCCTCGACTCCCTCGGCATGGTCTGCATTCTCGGGATCTTCTACTTCGGCCAGGATCAGCGGCTTTTAACCGATGACGACAGCGCAGCCGTCAGACGGGCGGTTGATGCGGTCGTAGATTGGGTATTGGCGAACGACTGGCGTAACGTGCTCATCGAGATCAACAATGAGGCCACGGTCGGCGCTTACCAGCACGGCGTTTTGACCCCCGGCCGCGTCCACGAGCTCTTCCAGCGGGTCAAGGTCCGAAGCGCACGCTGCGATGGGACGCGGCTCAAGGTCTCGGCCAGCAGTACGGGCAGCAGCCTGCCGCCGGACACGTGGATGGCCCAAGCGGACTTCTTCCTGCCGCACGGCAACGGGCTAAGCCCACAACAGATCGCGCAGCTCGTCGCCGCTTACCGCGCCCACCCGCTCTGGCAAGCCAACCCGAGACCCATCTGCTTGAACGAGGATAGCACAAGCATCGCCAATCTGAACGCGGCCGCTGCAGCCCACGCTTCCTGGGGGTTCTACAATGGTGCCCACATCCAATCGGTCTATCCCGCGAACTGGGTCATCTGGAGTGCCGAAGACATCGCTTTCTTCGGCCGGGTCGCCGAACTCGTGGGTTTGAGTGGGCCGGGGCCCGGCAAGGGCTGAACCCGCAGCTCGGCCCGGCAATTCGGCAGGTGGGTTTTTTCCTTCTCTCAAGTCCTTTAAGTGGCAGGGATTAGCGGCATACCTGATAAGCTTGAGCCTTCTCGCATTGGGAAAGGACTCGGCTTGGGCGGTCTACTCTGGCATAGCAGCATTACGTCAGACAAGAAGCGGCCGACTTCACGGTCTCGGATGTCCGCCAAGCAGCGCAGCCGACGCTCCCGTCTGGCCCGGCTCGCTCATGGTGCGGGTCTGCCTGGCGGACCTTGGCAATCCAGCGGCGGGGGAGCGCCCAGCCTGCACCGCCTCGCCAACACGGGCTCTCCGGGGGTTCAGCAGTCCCCCCGTCGCTCCCCAAAATGGGCACGCGAAGATGCCCCAACCCCCAATCGACGCCCAATCCTGTTCGGAACCGACTTTGTCAGCCTGCTTGCGGAATCGCTGGCGGTGAGCCGGCTGGCTTGAGCCGCCCGGGGGGCTTATGATAGGCTCTTTCTCCCGATTGTCGGACGGGTCGGGGGGCCGGCCCGTTTTTTCATGGCTTGGCAAGGAGCAGGCACCGTGTTGAAGATTGCCGTTCTCGGCGGTGACGGTACCGGGCCGGAGGTAATCGCGCAAGGGCTCAAGGTCCTCAAGGCCGTCTCGCAGCAGGAAGAGTTCCAGTACGAGACCCGGGACTATGATTTCAGCGGCCAGGCCTACCTGGCCCGCGGCGGCGATCCCAATCAGCCGAACATCCCGGTCATCACCGATGAACAGGTTGACGAGCTTCGCGGGTACGACGCGATTTACCTGGGGGCGGTGGGCGACCCGGACGTTGCCCCCGGTATCCTCGAGAAGGGGGTGCTGTTGCGACTGCGGTTCGAGCTGGATCAGTACATCAACCTGAGGCCGGTCAAGCTGTACCCCGGCGTGGAGACGCCGCTTAAGGACAAGGGCACCGACGACGTCAACTTCGATGTCATTCGCGAGAACACCGAGGACCTCTACTTCGGCGGCGGCGGATTCCTGCGCAAGGGCACCCCGAACGAAATCGCAACCCAGGAGATGATCGCGACACGATTCGGCGTCGATCGCTGCCTTCGCTATGCCTTCGAGCATTGCCGGAAGCGCAACGACAGGAAACGACTCACGCTCGTGGCCAAGACCAACGTGCTCACCTATGCCCACGATCTGTGGTGGCGGGCGTTCAATGAGATCGGCCAGGCCGAGTACCCCGACATCGAGCGCGATTACAACCACGTGGACGCGTGCTGCATGTGGTTCGTGAAGAACCCCGAGTATTACGACACGATCGTGGTGCCGAACATGTTCGGCGACATCATCACCGATCTCGGGGCGATGATCCAGGGAGGGATGGGTGTGGCAGCGGGTGGAAACATCAACCCGGAAGGGACGAGTATGTTCGAGCCGATCGGCGGCAGCGCGCCCAAGTACACGGGCAAGAACGTGATCAATCCGATTGCCGCCACTGCCGCGATGGCCATGCTGCTGAGCGTGCTCGGCACCCAGAAGGGCGATGCGGCCATCGAACGGGCAGGGGCCCGGATCGAGAAGGCGATCATGGCCACCTGTCCCCAGATGAAATCCCAGTCCGCCGGCAGGATGGGGTTCAGCACCACCCAGGTGGGCGACCTGGTCTGCCAGGCACTGTGATCAAGCGTGGGGGCGGCAGTTCGCCACTTGGGCGGGGGCCCGCAGTGGACTCCAATCAGTTCGCGACATAGCATGCCGGGCGTACTCAGGTGGGCTCTGCCCACCGCGTCAATCGATGAGTCAGTCAATGGTGGGCAGGGCCCACGCTACAGTGGAGGATGCGGCAGTGGCTAAGAAGAAAGCAAGAGGAAGGCGATATCGGTTCTCGTTTGGCCCGTGGAACATTCACGAGGGTGCGGATCCGTTCGGCCCGCCGGTGCGAAAGCCGGTCGCGTTTGCCCGTAAGCTAAAAGTCTACAAGAAGCTCGGCTTCGACGGCGTACAGTTCCACGACGACGACGCGGTGCCGGCCTTGGACAGGTTGTCCGCCAAGGCGACGCTGAAGCGGGCGGCTGAGTTGGGCAAGATCCTCAAGAACGAGGGATTGAAGCCGGAGTTCGTCGCCCCCCGGCTCTGGGAGCATCCCAAGACGATCGACGGCGCCTACACCTCGAACAGTGCTTCGTGCCGGAGGTACGCGATCGACCGCTCGCTCCTGGCGATCGACATTGCGGCGGAGCTGGGCACGAACAAGATCGTACTGTGGCTGGCCCGCGAAGGGACCTACATCCGCGAATCGAAGAACGCCCGGGTCGCCCACGGATGGCTGATGAAGGCTATTAACAAGATGCTGGCCCACCACCCGAAGGTCCGCATCCTCATCGAGCCGAAGCCCAACGAGCCCATGGACCAGGCGTACGTGCCGACGATCGGACATGCGATCTCGCTGGCTTATCTGTCGGACGATCCCGATCGTGTCGGTGGCCTGATCGAAACGGCTCACGCCCTGCTGGCCGGCCTCGATCCGTCGGACGAGATGGCGTTCGCCCTGCACCACGACAAGCTGTGGAGCGTGCACCTCAACGACCAGAACGGGCTGAAGTTTGACGAGGACAAGAACTTCGGGGCGGACAACCTCCGCCGGGCGTTCAATCAGGTTCGCGTACTGGAGGAGGGGGACTACGGCTCCCGGGGCGAGTACGTCGGGTTGGACGTCAAGACGTTCCGCACCCAGAAGCAGGCCAACGACACCGCCCACCTGGCCAACAGCAAGCGGTTCTTCGAGCTGATGGTCCAGAAGGTGCGGACGTTCAATCGCCGCAAGGAGGCCGAGCTCATCAAGGCCCGCGACTACGAGGGCCTCGAACGGCTCGTGATCGAGCACCTGCTCGGGAGTTAAGGGACTTTGACAGAACCCAAGGGCTCGGTGCCGACGCAGGACCGCGCAGGCTGAAGCCTGCGGCTCTTTGAGGGGTCCTGCGAAAGTTCCTGACTGAAGGAGACAGGGATGAACATAGTGATTGTCCTGACGACGGCCCTGGCGTGGGGCGCCCCGCTCACCGAGGCTGATATCCTCGGTCAGGCCGACGCCCGCATCGAGCAGCATCGCAAGGGCGATGCCGTGCTGAGACTCGTCGGGCCGGCGGGCGAGCCGATCGGATCCCCCTCGGCGGTGCGCATCGAACAGACCCGGCACGCGTTCCTGTTCGGGTGCAACATCTTCAAGCTCGGCAAATGCAGGACGGACGCGGACAACGAGGCGTACGAAAAGCACTTCGCTGAGCTGTTGAACTACGCCACGCTGCCGTTCTACTGGTGGGGCTACGAGCGGGAGCGCGGCAAGCCGAACGACAAGCGAACCGAGGAAATCGTACGCTGGTGCAACGCCCACAATGTGACGATGAAGGGCCATCCCCTGGCCTGGAACTGGGTCGATCCCAAATGGCTGCCCGATGATCCCCAGGCTGCCTTGAACGCCCAGTTCGGCCGCATCGGGCGCTGCGTTCGGCGATTCAAGACGAAGATCACGATCTGGGACGTCGTCAACGAGGCTACGCATTACGACCGGGACGAGCCCAAGAAGAAGGCCCCGAAACTGACCGAGGGGATCACCAAGATCGGCGTGGGTGAATACATCCGCCGGGCGTTCAAGGCAGCGCGAAAGGCCAATGCGAAGGCCACGTTGGTCATCAACGACTATCGAACCGACCCGGCCTACGCCGAGAAGGTGATCGCGGAGCTGGTGGACGAGAAGGGGAAGCCCCTGTACGACGTGATCGGTATCCAGTCGCATCAGCACGGTGGGGCCTGGCCCGTGGCGAAGATCTGGGAGGTGTGCGAGCGTTTTGCCAAGTACGGCAAGCCGCTGCATTTTACCGAGACCACGTTTCTCTCCGGCAAGATCGGGTGGGACCTCAAGAAAAGGGGCAAGGACCCGGACTTCAAGTGGGAAAGCACGCCCCAGGGCGAGCAGCGCCAGGCCGCCGAGGCCGTCCGATTCTACACCGTGCTGTTCAGCCATCCGGCGGTGGAGGCGATCACTTGGTGGGATTTCACGGATCAGGGGGCATGGCAGCAGGCGCCGGCCGGCCTGCTCCGGGCGGATATGACGCCCAAGCCCGTCTACGAAGAACTGAAGAAGCGCATCAGGGGCGAATGGTGGACGCGTACCGAGGCCACGGTCGGCGCCGGCGGCGAAGCACGATTCCGCGGATTCTTTGGTGAGTACAAGGTGACCGCGGGCAGCGGTGACCGGCAGATGACCGGCACCTTCTCGTTTGACAAGAAGACGACCGGGCCGATAGCGGTGCGCCTGAAGTGAGCAATGACGAGGAGATCGTCCGAATTGCCGAGACTAGGCTTGCCGCGGTGGAACGACAATCGGAGCACCCAGGCTCGTGACGAGGGTGGCGTTGCATGTGTTGTACGCGTTTGGGGCGGTGGGGGCGGCCGGGTTGTACCTGAGCCTGCCGTCGGCCCGACGCGCGGGTCGGCCGCTGCGATGGGCCGGTGCCATCCTCGGGGCGGCCGCCTTGGGTGCGGCGGCCGTCTACTGGACCCGTTGGATCGGGCCGGCGTTCGGGGGCCGAAGCTTCTTCGTCGCTTTCGCCGCCATCGCGGTGATTGCCGCCGCGCGGGCAGTCACGCATCCGCGGCCCGCCCGCAGCGCGATGTACTTCGTGCTGGTCGTGCTGGCGGTGACCGGCTTGTGCGTGCTGGCCGCGGCGCCGTTTCTTGGGGCTGTTCTGGCGATTGTCTGTGGTGGGGCAATCCTGGTCACTTACGCTTTCGTGGTCACGCTGGCCCGAGAGGGTCTCCAGACCGCCTACAATCGTACAGCTCGTGAGCCCGTGGCCGCGGTCACGCTGGGTTTTGTAATGGTGGCCTCGACGCTACAGGCGATGGTTTCGACCGACCAGATCGCTGCCCAAGCCCCTGAAAAGGCGAGCGCCTACACCCGCCCAATCTCCACGCACCACACGAAGTCGAACGAGATTCCGACGCACGGAGCCGCGATCGATCCCGCTGCGGTCAACGGCGACCAAGGTAACATTCGCGCGGTCGGTGGGACGTTGATGACGACGTATATCATGGCGCTCGGAGTCGCGGGTGTTCTGCTGCTGGCGGCGATGGCCGGCGTCGCGGCGCTGGCCCGCAAGCGCATTGACCCGGCAGCGTGGGGGGACGGAACGACGGAGAGATGGAAAGACAAAAGTGGGAGAGCGAAAGAACGGGAGAGTGAATCGTCCAGGCCGGACATGAGGGCCGAAGCGTAACGATGAGTCTGATCAACGCGTATCTCCTGGTGGGTGCGATCCTGTTTGCCGTGGGGATGGTTGGATTCCTGTCGCGCCGAAACCTGATAATGATGTTTCTGTCGACGGAGATCATGTTACAGGGCGTGATCCTGAACCTGGTGGGCTTCGGATTGAAGCACGGGCAGCTTGCGGGCCAGGCGTTTGCCATGTTCCTGGTGGTGACCGCTGCCGTCGAGGCGGGTCTGGCGTTGGGGCTGGTGCTGCTTCTGTTCCGCCGGCAGAAGACACTCGATGTGGAGGCCTGGCAGACGCTGCACGGATAGGCCGCTACGGTTGGCCGCTACGGAGTAAGGACACCTGAACGTGACGCTGGCTGCTTCTGAGTTTGGCGCCCTGGGCGTGGCAATGCTAATTCCCCTGCTGCCGCTGTCGGGGGCGGGGCTGGTGGGCTTGCTCGGCCCCCGCGCGAGGAGATCAGCGAGTCACTGGCCGGTGATCCTGGGGGTGGGTGGAGCGATGCTGTGCAGCCTGGTGCTCCTCGGGGCGGTACAGGGTATCGCGGCTGACGACCCCGCTCAGTTTGCCAACAGTTACAAGATCTGCTCCTGGATCACCCATTCCTGGATCGCGCCGGCGAATCGTCTTTCCTTCGACATCAACTTCCGCATCGACCCCCTGACCGCGATCATGCTCACGATGGTATGCACGGTCTCGCTGCTCACGTTGCTCTGCTCGCGGGACGATATGCGCGGGCATTTGCGGCGAGGCGGACGCCGGCGCCCGGAGCGCGGGTACGAGCGGTTCTTCGCCCTGATGAGCCTGTTCGTCTTCAGCATGTGTACGCTGGTGCTCGCGGGCAACTTCCTGCTGCTGTACCTCGGTTTTGAGGCGGTGGGTTTGTGCAGTTACCTGCTGATCGGGTTCCACTACCAGCGACCGGCGGCGGCCGCGGCGGCGAAGAAGGCATTCCTGGTAAACCGGATCGGTGATTTCGGGTTCGCCCTGGGCATCCTGTTCATCTATCTGTGGCTCTCACCGCACGTGCAGACGAACGAGGACCCGCTCGATTACCAGGTCGCGTTCAGGTACATCACCGCCGACGCCTTGAGTCAGCGGCAATGCACGATCATCGCCCTGCTGTTGTTGTGCGGGGCGGTGGGCAAGAGCGCCCAGTTGCCGCTGCAGGTCTGGCTTCCCGACGCGGCGGAGGCCCCCCCGCCCGTGTCCGCCCTGATTCACTCCGTCACGACGGCCGCCGCGGGGATTTACATGGTCGTGCGCTGCGGCCCGATCTTCGCGGCCTCCCCAACGGCGATGGCGGTCGTGGCCTCGATCGGAGCTATCACCGCCCTGTTTGCCGCCACCATCGCCCTGGCGCAGTACGACATAAGGCGCATCCTGGCCTACTCGACGATCAGCCAGTTGGGCTACATGTTCCTCGGGGTGGGAGTATTTGCGGCAGACTCGGCCATCTTTCACCTGTTCACCCATGCCTTCTTCAAACCGCTGCTGTTGCTTGCCGCCGGCAGCATGACCAGCGCGATGGGCGGGATCACGGATGTCCGGCAATTCGGCGGGCTGCGGCGCGTCCTGCCGGTGACCTCCGCCACCTTTGTCATCGGGGCGCTGGCCCTGGCGGGGTTCCCGTTGCTGTCCGGCTTTTTCAGCGAGGGCGAGATTGTCCGCGCGGGCTTCGCGGCACACCCGATCCTGGGCCTGATCGGGCTGGCGACCGGGGCCCTGACCGCATTCTACGCGTTCCGGATGGTGTTCCTCGCCCTTGGGGGCAGGGAACGAATCCCACAAGGCATTCAGCGGCATCAGGCCGGGAAATGGATGGCGGCCTCCCTGGTGCTGCTGGCGGCTGGTGCGATCGGGGCCGGTTACGTGGGCGTCACCTTCG
Source organism: uncultured Planctomycetales bacterium (assembly GCA_964579675.1). Classification (GTDB taxonomy): domain Bacteria; phylum Planctomycetota; class Phycisphaerae; order UBA1845; family PWPN01; genus CAZOIA01. The sequence goes on from CAZOIA010000109.1 coordinate 14,792, forward strand.
AGGACGGCGGGCTGGCGGGTTTCATTAAGCCTCACGGCCCCTTCCACGAGTTTCTGGAACCGGTGGTCGTTCCGCTTGCGGGAACGGCGGTGCCTCCGCAGCGCGGCGCCGATCAGTCGGTGGTCCCGCAGCTCGGGGGCTATGGGGACTACACGCTCACGTGCGTCTCGGGCGCCCTGTCGATGATTGGCATTGCCCTGGCGTATCTGCTCTACGCCAGGCGGCGCGGTTGGGGTGAGGCTGTTCGCAACGCCGCCCCGCAGGTCTGCCGCCTGCTGCACGACGGCTACTGCATCGATGAGGTGAACGACACGCTGGTGGTCCGGCCGTTGCGGCGGACCGCGGCGTTGCTGCACGGCATGGATCGCTTCATCGTGGACGGCGTGGTCCGGACCGTCTCGATGGTTCCACGGGCGATTGGTCTTGCGCTCCGCAAGCTGCAGACCGGCTCGCTGCAGGGGTACGGCGTCACGATGGCCGGCGGACTCGTGCTGATCGTTCTGATCGTCTGGCTGGCAGGGTAAGAGTCGATGACCGAGTTCCTCCAGGAATGGATTCTGACGCTGCTGGTGGTCGTGCCGCTGGCCGGCGCGTTTGCCGTCGGCCTGATTCCCTCGCAGGCGGGCGGCGAATCGGACGCCCGGCGAATGCGTCGGTTGGCCCTGGCGTTCTCGGTCGTCACCTTCGGCCTGACCCTGGTCGCGGTTGTTCTGTTCCTCCAGGCTGCGGACAGAGACGGCCGTCTGCTTGCCGGGCGGGGCGACTGCGCGCTCACGAAGAATGTCTCTTGGGTCAGTGACGCCGAAGCCGGCGACGACGCCGCCGGCGGGGGCGGCTATATCGACTTCCGCTACCACGTCGGGGTGGACGGACTGAGTATCTGGCTGATTGTCCTGACCGCCGGCCTCACCCCGCTGGCCATCTGGGCCGGCTTCAACGGTATCCGCCACCGTGTCCGCGAGTACCATGTGCTCATGCTCTTGCTGGAAGCGGGAATGCTCGGGGTCTTCTGTGCCCGGGACCTGCTGATCTTCTACATCTTCTTCGAGTTCACGCTGATTCCGCTGTTCTTCATCATCGGCATCTGGGGCGGGCCCCGGCGGCGGCAGGCAGCGGCCAGGTTTTTCGTTTGCAGCATCGCGGGGAGCGCCCTGATCTTCGCCGGTGTGCTGTTCCTGGCGTATCAGGCCTATGCCCTGCCGGCGTCGCAGAACGGCATCGGCGTGTTCACGTTTGACCTGGACACGCTCTACGAACTTGAGCTTGCCCCCGAAGTACAGTGGTGGCTTTTCCTGGCGTTTGCCGCCGGCTTTGCGATCAAGGTGCCGCTGTTCCCGCTGCACACCTGGCTGCCGATCGCCGGCACCGAGGCGCCGACCGCCGGCAGTGTGCTGCTGGCCGGTGTGGTGCTGAAGCTCGGCGCCTACGGCCTGCTCCGATTCAGCCTGCCGATGCTGCCGGCCGCTGCCATGGTGTTCGCCCCGATCATTGCCGCCCTGGCGATCGTGGGCATCATCTACGCCGCCCTGGTGGCCTGGGTCCAGGACGACTTCAAGAAGCTGATCGCCTACTCCTCGGTCTCGCACCTGGGGTTCTGCGTGCTGGGCATGTTCAGCCTGAAGACCCCCGGCATGACCGGCTCGGTGATGCACATGGTGAACCACGGTCTGTCCACCGGGGCATTGTTTCTGATAGTGGGCATGATTCATGAGCGGTATCACACCCGCCGGTTCGATCGGATCGGCGGGCTGGCCCGGCCCATGCCTTGGATGGCGTTCTTCCTGATTGTCTTTGCGTTCAGCAGCATCGGACTGCCGGGGCTGAACGGGTTCGTGGGGGAGTTCCTGGTCCTGCTCGGCACGTTCACGTCGCGCACCGACACGCTCGCCTCGCCCGCGGGCCCGCTGGGCGTGATGCACGCGATCCTGGCCGCCACCGGTATCGTCCTCAGCGCGATCTACATGCTCCACATGTGCCAGCGGGTGCTCTTCGGACCGCTCAAGCAGCCGGCCGGGACACCGGACCGCTCGGACGGGCTCACACCGGATCTCACGCCCCGCGAGATCGGCATCCTCGCCCCCATCGCCGTCGCCTGCGTGGTGCTCGGCGTCTGGCCCAACTCGATCATCGACACCATCAGGCCCGCCGCCGACCGGCAAGTGCTCTGGCGTGTGTTCGACAAGCCGATCGAGGCACCGGCCTACCCTCACGAGTTCGCCGACGGGTCGGGCGATTCGCCCCGCCAGGATGTTCAATCGTCGAGTCATCCGCCTCCCGGCATGTGTTTAACACATGCCGGTGCCTTACCGGGCCGCGACCGTAAGGGAGCGGTCTCTCCAGCAGAACGGGACATGACCGCTCGCTCGCGGTCGCGGCTCGCAGGGGATCTCCGGCGGGGAACCCGGGTCCGCCGGGTGCGGCCCAATGCCACCCCAATGCCCCCAACGGCGGAGGTGACCCGATGATTCCAGAAGGCATCATCTCGCTGTTGGCCCCGGAGTTGACGCTGACGATCGGCGCTATCGCCGTTCTGCTGGTGGGCTTGGCGCGGTCAGAGGCGGTTCGCTCGTCCGCCGGCCTGCTGTCGTTCCTGACCGTGCTGGCCGCCCTGGCGATGGCCTGGGACACCGGCCTCCAAGACGAGCCGGTCACCGCCCCCGGCATGCGCCTGACCAACCTGACCTGGTATGTCCGCCTGATCGGGCTGGGGATCGGGCTGATTGTCCTGCTCATCCACAGCCACCTGCCGGTGGGAGCCGGGCGCGGGCAAACCTTCGCCATGATCCTGTTCAGCCTGACCGGGATCCTCCTGGTCGGTCTGGCCGACGATCTGGTCCTGCTGTTCCTGGCGATCGAACTGGTCAGTGTCCCGACCTGCATCCTCGTCTCGATCGGGCGGAGCGACATGCGGGCCCAGGAGGCGGGCGTCAAGTACTTCTTCCTCGGGGCGATGGCGGCGGCACTGCTGGCGTTCGGGTTCAGCTTCCTGTACGGGGCGGCAGGGACCACTTCGCTGAGCGGGATGAAGCTCGATCCCGGTGCCGGTCATGCGACGGTCGGACTGGTGCTGGCGTTCGCGGGCATCGCCTTCAACATTGGCGCGGTGCCTTTCCACGCCGGTGCCGCCGACGTCCACCAGGGGGCGGCCTCGCCCGTCAGTGGTCTGCTGGGGTTCTTCCCGAAACTGGCCGGATTCACCGCCCTGATCAAGCTCTTGCTGCTGATTCAGCCGGCCGGTCCGAGCCCCGGGGGCTGGGAGATGCCGGATGTGGCGTTCCTTTTCCTCTGGCTTGTGGCGGCAGCGACGATGACCGTGGGCAACGTGCTGGCCCTGGTGCAGACGAACGTCAAACGGATCCTCGGCTACTCGAACATCGCGCACACGGGCTACATGCTGCTGGCGGTACTGGTCGGTCCGGTCGCAAGCGGTGGGCCGCTACGTAACGGGTTGTCGGCCATGCTGTTCTACATCGTCCCCTACGGGCTTATGAACCTCGGTGCGTTCGGGGTCCTGGCGTTGATCCAGGCCCGCGGCCGGGAGGCCGAGGAACTCGACGATCTGGCCGGGCTGGCCAGACCCCAGCCGATGGCGGCCCTGGCGCTGGCAGTGTGTGTCTTCAGCCTCATGGGCATGCCGCCGACCGCCGGTTTCTTCGGCAGAGTCTACATCTTCGGCAGCGCCCTGTCGGCGGGGGCGACCCATCCGCACCAGACGGCCCTCATCCTGCTTGCGGTGATCGGGGTGATCAGTTCCGCGATCGCCGTTGCCTGCTACCTGCCAATCGTGGCCGCCTGTTACCTGCGGGACCCCGAAAGGGAGATCACGCTCGCGCCCCGCACCTCCGCCCTGCAGATCGGGCTGCTCTGCTGTTGTCTGGCGATGCTGTTCATCGGACTGTGCCCCCAGGGCCTGATCCGCATGGCCCGCCAGCCCTTCTACGACCTCCGACCGCCGGACACCTCTATCCGTCTTCCCATCTCTCCGCCTGTTCTTCCCCCTGCCTCTCGTTCCCTCGTTCTCGGGTGCATGACAGTTCCGGCGGGGACCTTCGGGCGGAGAACGGGGCGGTGCCTCGC
>CAZOIA010000110.1:0-18803 GCA_964579675.1 uncultured Planctomycetales bacterium
CTTCCGTGGCCAACCCGTCCCATCCCTACTCCCCGCCAAACCGTGAACGGTTACGTTTTGTGCAGATCGCGCATCACGAGACACCCCCGAGACAGACTCAGAACGAGAAGAGGTTGTAATTGCGTTTCAATTGCTCTTCCGCATGTTCAACGTAACTGTCGACAGCGTGTCTGATTAGAATCTGCTGCATCGACGGCTCGCCGATGATGTCTACATGATTCGAAGGCGTTGTCTGCCATCGGGCAAACGAGCCGATTCTGTTGTATCCCTTCCAGCCGCTGGTGATCCAGAGGAACGGGTTGAGCACCGGCTTAACGGCATCTTGATAGAAGACATCGCCGTTCCTAACCAGCCATTGCCCGTTCATGTCCAGTGATCTGCTACTGTATGGAGATTGGCTCTTATCGAGTTCACCTAGTCCCTCGGGTACATGCCCTCTAACCATGTCGATCATGCCAACGTACGACACGGCAGCGAACAAAGGTGGCTCAACCAATTCAAGGACACCGGGCGCACTGTCTGCCCATACCACATCCTTGGCCTTGAGGGCATAGTACGCCAGATTGTCGTTGAAGAACTTATAGATGGAGGTGGCACCATCGCTGTAGCCAAAAAGCACAAAGCTTTCGACATGGCATCTCCGCTTCCCTTCAGGCGTAAATCTGCGCAAACGATAAGCCGCGGCCTCGCGGGCGATGTCATCAGCACCCTCGCCGGCAAATCCTCTTATGAATACGTATTTGTCAGGCTGCAGGCGCTTCTGCCTTCGCCAACGGTTCACTTCCTTCTCGATCTTCTTCCCGATTGTGTTGATGTGCCCTTTCCCGCTGATCGGTAGCACGTCCCACCCATCGAGTCCGACGATGATCGTTCCAGTCGGATCCTGAGCGTGTGTTGGCATGTTTCGCACATACTCATACAGAGTCATGCCGTCCGTGTACTGTTTCGGGACGTCGATGACGCCCGTCGGCGGATCGGGTCGTACCCCAAGCGGATCCCTCTGCAACCACCGGCCATGTTTGGAGTTGTACATGCCGTTGACGGGAAGGGGGCCGCCCAGCGTAGTGGCAATCGCCAGGAGGGTAAGAATGATGAGGCTACGTCTGGACCTGTCCGTTGACGCTTTCATGACGAACCTTTCTGCTCCGGGTGGGAGCGGTTTGAGTTTACAGGTTTTCCCATCAATCCGGAAGCCAGCCGGTAGACCACGGACCAGGGGTAACGGTGGGATTCGTCCAGGATCTGGCTGGCGAGGATCTCGAAGATGGTGCGGCTGGCAGGACAAAGCCGGTGGGCCAGGGCATAGGATTCGATGGCCTCGGGCCAGGTATCCTTTCCCTTGTGCCAGTAGTAGTCGCCGCGGGAGGCGAGCTTGTGGCCCAGGAACTCACGCATCGTCACCACCCGCACCCGGAGCCTTCCAGCAACCGTTGCCTGTGCACCATGACAGCGTGCCCTCGGTGCCTGCAGCTTGTGCCGTGGTGATCTGCCTTGCAGATGTGTTGTCACGCCGCGCACGTACATCGGAACGTTCCCCACGAACGTTTCCCTAGCGGCAATTCCCGACCAGATACGCATCACCGTGCAAAACCTGCGACTGGATGATCGCTAGCTGAGCATCCGTGGATTGACGACATCTCACCGTGACGCGGAGACCATTGCTGCGAGCCTGCGGCGGATCCCCGGGCTCGATCCGCGACCTCCACGTAGTGACACACTCAAAGAGGGGGGTGTCAGTTTCTCAGTCCGCGCGGACCGGCATGACACGCGCGGACCTGAAACCAGGGAGGTACCCATTCGCAAGGCCGAACTCCGAAACCCCCGTGCCGTGCAGGCAGCGATGCATACGTCGAAATGACTAAGGGTATCACGAACACGACAGTCATCGCATCCTCGCATCCGTCGTACTCCTGTGCGAATCAAAGCTTCCCTTCGCATTAGAGCAGACAGGTACTTGCCAAAAGCTTGCTACGTGCGGCAAGAAATCGGCAAGGTTACATCATTCGGCAATGGAGGCGGTTGTCGGGGGATGTGGAGAAGCCCCTTACCCGGTGTCGTTCCCGGGCTTGAGTCTTGTGGTATGCGGGCGCGGGATTGCTCGGGAGTGCCTGTTGGCAGTTCTGGATGATGTGTCGAACCGGCTTTCTTGAGAGCGAGAGGGCGTCTCAGAAACGACAAGAATGCCGTCGTGCTAAGTCTCGCCTTTACTTAGAGCCTATCCCAAAACCCCTGCGGCGCGGAAGGTGATCCACGCGCAGGCGAAGTGGAGTAAGGCAACGTAATTGCCAGCGACGCTCCCGCCGCCATTGCATCAGCTCTGCCTCGTTCAGGCCGTCTGGCGGTGGAAATGCGAGGTCGCACGCCCTCGCAATGGCGCGGCGATAGCTGTGGGTGGTGTAGTGCTCCCGGGGCGACCGTCTCCGATTCCGCTTGCGCCGGCGCCTCGCTTGGCTTGGGGTCATGGGCGACTTGCGACTTGCCCGGCGCCGGGCGTTGCGATCGGCTTCGGCATCGCCGGGACTGAACAGGTAGGCCGACAGGTCCGGCTTCAGAAACGGCTCGATGATCGACTGGGCCCGGGGGCCAATCGCGATAACCCGCTCCCGCTCAAAATGCTCCCCCTTGTGCTCCGCGGGCCGGTACTCCCACAGCTCGCCGGACATGTCCAGGTCGATCCCTCGCATGATCGTAACCTCACCGGGCCGCATACCGGTTAGTTCCTGGACCTTGATCATGCCGCCAACCTGGGAAGAGACGAATGGAAGAATGGCTTTGACATGTGCGTCGGGCACCGGTCTGACCGGCTCCGATTCGCGAGCGTCGGATCGGCCGCGACGTAAACCACCGACGGCCTGAAGTCCATGCAACACGGAGGGAGGAATCATCTCATTCTCCGCGGCCCACTTGAAAGCCCGTTTAATGCGGTTGATGCAGTCGTTTGCGTATGTGCGACTCAGGTCCGCATCGATCAGTGCTTGCCGAATGGTCTTGAGTCGGAGCGGGCCAAATTCACGGGCTGGGGTCTGGCCATATAGCTTCCTCAGAGGGCGAAAAGCGGCGTTGAGGGCGTATTGCTCGTCGGTCGGCCGTCCGTGTTTCACATAATAGCCTTTCGCGAATTCCCAGTAGGCTGCGATCAGCTCGCTGACCGTCAGATCGGCGGGGCCGCCGTTCAGCCCGCCGGTTGGCAGCCGCCAGCCATTGGCCTGCCACTCGCCCACCAACCGGTCATACTCTTGCTTGCTGGTCTCGGTGTCGAATTCGCCCAGGTAGAAATCCCGGCCGTTCAGCGTGACCACGGCTTGTCGGGACGGCTTGTGGAGACGATAAGAAGGGATGCGTGAACGTCGGTTTCTCGCCATGTTGTGCGACCTCCAAGCTTAATCCGGTAGACTACCGGCTTTTCCGAGCTTCTCAGGCCGCACCACCCGACGCAGGCAGGTATCCTAAGTCCAGGATTCGGCGTCTTTTATGTTCATTCGGGGCGACTGGATTTGAACCAGCGACCTCTGCGTCCCGAACGCAGCGCTCTAGCCAGGCTGAGCTACGCCCCGGGTCCGCAAATCATCATACGCCTCTCGCCGGGAGAAGCAAGCCGCCGACTCGCTTTCCCGGCCTGGCCTTGGCAATGGGCAATAACGCCCGTTGCCGCTAGAATCCGCGATGTCACGAGGACGCCGTCGATCACGGGGGTTTGAATGATGGCAGCACACGCAGGTGCCGGAATGGCATTGCTCGGGCTGCTCGGGGCTTTTGCGAGCGCGGGCCTGGCAGAACAAGGGAGGCGCCCGCTCGTTTTCGGTGTGAACCGCGTGGGTGACGGGGGCCTACTCTACAACCCGCCGGACTACCTCGAACACATGTATCAGCGGATCCGGGAGGCAGGGGGGACCTGTGTCCGCCTGGCCGCCAGCCCGCGGGACATCGAGGCCCGGCGCGGCAAGCGAGACTGGCGGGAGTTCGACCGCGACCTTGACCTGGCGATCAGGTACGGCCAGGAGCCGATCGTCTGCATCGTCAACACGCCGGCCTGGGCCAGCCCCACCGGCGAGGCAACCCACTTGTATCCCTATAAGACCGAGTTATTGGGCGAGTTCGCCGACTTCTGCACCGAACTTGCCCGGCGCACCCGCGGCAGAGTCAAATGCTTCCAACTCTGGAACGAGCAGAACGGCTGCAGTTGGCATTTCCACGACGGGTTCAACCATGCCGACGAGTATCTGCCCGTCCTGAAGGTATGCTACCACGCACTCAAGAAGGCCAATCCGGATTGCGTGCTCTCGCTCGGCTCGCTGGACGACGCTGAGGGCAACGCCCCCATCTTCCTCCGCAAGACTTACGAGGAGATGGCGAAGCAGTCCGTCCGCGGCCCCGTGTTTGACGCGGTCAGCGACCACCCCTATAGCGACAACGCGGCGATCGCACGCGGCAAGCTCGACGCTTTGCGCGAGATCATGATCGCCAGCGGCCATGGCAACAAGCCCTTCTGGATCACGGAATACGGCTGGCACACGGGACACATGAAGCCCGCCGACCAGGCGGCCAGACTCGCGGAGACTCTTGAGGCGTTCATCCAGCCGGCGTGGGGCGATCTCGAGGCGGCCGTCTACCTGTCCATTGCCGATTTCGAAGGGACCACCACGGGGTTCGGTCTGACCGACGCGAATCTCAGGCCCCGGCCGGCGTTTTACGCGTTCCAGGCCGCATCGCGGTTCGGGGCTTATCCTCCGTACCAGATTCAGCCGGTGTTCCTCGCCGCTGGTTCGCTGGCCATCTCATGGGAAACGCTCAAGCCGACCACGGGCCTGGTCACTATCGCCCGGGCGGGAGATGGCACCCGAAGGATGCAGAAGGCCTCCGCCCGCGCGACCAGACACCGCGTCGAAATCGGTGGTCTTAAGCCGGACGCCGTCTACCGCTTCTTCATCGAAACCACATGTGGGCGGGGCGGTCTGGCCAAGACAACCCGTTCCGCGGGGTACGAAGTGCGTTGCCCGGGCCGACAGGTATTCAACGGCAATTTCGAGAGCGGCTTCTTCGCCGGGATCGCCAACGGCTGGGTGATCAAGGGCGACGGTTTCTGCACGGACGCCGCCCTCATCCCCTTCACCCGAGTCGCCGAGGACCAACACGCACAGGTGGTCTTTGCTCGTGGCGACAAGAAGCACGAGAAGATCGACAGTACGCTCAGCACCGTCGTTGCCGCCACTCCGGCCAAGCCGATTCACCTCTCGCTTTCCTGGGCGGGCACGGCCACGAAGACCTCGGCCCGCGTCGTCGCCCGGGCCGGGATCGACCCTACCGGCGGGATTGATCCGAACCGTCGCGGGATCGAGTGGACGGCGTGGCATCAATTGGGGCGGCTCTGGGAACAACGCACCCTTTCTGCCAACGCCGCCAACAGCGTGGTCCGGCTCTTTGTGCAGTGCCGATCCGAAGGTACGTTGGACAGAGGATCGGTGGCGTTCATGCTCGACCACGTGCGCGTCGTCCCCGGGTCGAGATGAAATGGCGCACGCGATGCTGCGTTCTCACCGCGGTTTGCGGGAGGACCGTCTGCACTGCCAGGTCCGCAGGATAATCACGGCTGCGACAAGCCCGACCAGGTTGGCGAGGAAATCGTCAACGGCGGGGACCCGATCCACGACAGCCTGCGAGGCTTCGTCGAAAATGGCGTAAGCCGTCCCCCCGAGGACCAGCCATCTGATCGCTGCCGGGCTCACCTGCCGCCCCCCCGCCGACAGCAACCACCACCACGTCGCCACCCAGCCCAAGTACACGCCTATGTGCATGAACGTTTCGAGCTCCGGGACCGGCCACCCGCCCTCGGGCTTGTATCTCTCGATCCCCGGCCAGTGGGTGGCAACGTACATCAGAATCCAATAGAGGATCAGTGCCCACCGGCGAATTGCATATGGCTGACCGGGCCGTTCACTCATCAGGCGTAGTGTATCCGCGCTGACCGCTCACACAAATCCTCACCTCGCCTCCATCGCTGCTCAGCTCCTGATGCCCATCACGTCCTTCTTAAATATCTTGGTGCCCAGGTTCCGGACATACTCGGTCCATTCGCTTGTGTGATCCGGATCGTCACGGATCTTCGTCAGGTACAGGTCGAGTTTGGCGTCCAGGTTATCCAGATGATGCAGCGCAATGGCCTCGGGCGTCGCCGGCAGCTTTGGGCTGCCGAACTCATACTGACCGTGATGCGACAGGATCAGATGCTGCAGTGCATGCTTGATGTCCTGTGGGAAAGGCTCACCGGTTTCCGCCTCGACCGCCTTGGCCTTTTCCTCTATCCACAAGGTGGCCTGGACCAGATGGCCGATCAACTGCCCCTCGCTGGTGTACTGGAAGTTGGTCTCATAGCGAAGCTCGGCCGTCTTGCCGATGTCGTGCAGGAACGCGCCGGCCAGCAGCAAATCCAGGCTCACCTCCGGATACCGCGGGATCACCGACAGCGTCAGCTCCAGCACGTTTCGCGTGTGCTCCAGGAGGCCGCCGATGTACGCGTGGTGCATTTGAATCGCCGCCGGCGACTTGCGGAAACCCTCCATCAGAGCCTTGTCGTTGATGAACTGCTTCACCAGAAGCAGCAGGTGCCGGTTCTTGATCCGGCGGAGCATCTCCTTGACCCGCTCGAACATCTCGTCGATGTTCTCCTTCGTCTGCGGCATGAATTCGGAAAGCTCGACCGAGCGGACGTCGACGGGCCGCATTGCATCGACGATGAACTGCAGGGACCCCTTGTAGTTCTCGGCCCGACCCTTGAAACGCAGGAACCCGCCCTCAGGCATCTGCTCGAACATGGCCTCAGTCGCCTGCCATATCCGGCCCAGAATCTGCCCCGTCTTGTCGCACAGCACGCAGTGGATGTACAGCGAGCCGTTCGACGTGGTGCGTAGATCCTTCGATCCGATCAGGAATACCTGATCCTCGATAACCTCGCCGGCGGTAAGCTCCTTAACGTACCGGCGCGGTCTGTGTGTCGTGCTTTCGCTCATGTTTCTCCCCAGAACGGAGTTGTTCGGCACCCTTACCGGAGTCGGGGCCTTGATTCCAGCCGAAAGCATAACCGGCATCGGGCAGATTGCAAAACTGCCGCCGAGGTGCCACGTTACCACATGGAGGCCGCCGTCCCGTGGACGCACCGGAGGTGATCGGATAGACAGGAAGCAATACCGCCCCGGTCCCGAGCACGTGGCCCAATCGGCTCGTCTCTCGCCGGAAAGCGGGTCAATGGCCGCGCCGAAAGAACACGCGACTCGTACGAGTGGAGAGCCGCCGACCCATGGCCATGCAACCATTTAACCCGAATAAGGGACTTACTTGTCTCACTGCCTTCGCTGGCTCCCTGCTCGGCCCGGGAGTTTCCGCCGCCTCTCCCGCGGCCGACCAGCCCCGGGCCCATCTGCTCCAATCCGCGGTTGACCTTCTGGACCTGAGCCGGCCCGACCTCGCCGCGGTCAGACAACGCGTTGATGCCAGCGACTACCAGGGCGCGGCCAAGGCCTGGCTGGCGTATGCCCGCCAGCGCCACCAGCCACGCTGGTACTGGACACGCCAGGAGCGCCCGGGCATTGCCGAGATGATCCGTCAGGAGCTGCCGGCCGCATACGAAGCGGCATTGGCCGACGCCGAAGAAGCCATGAACCACCGCTTCCCGCACTCCTGCGCGCCAACCGTCGTCCGACGCGTACAACTGATGCCCGACTTCAGCTTCATGGACAACCCCACCGGCGATCGCCAGTTCCTCTACACCATGCATCGCCATCTCTTCTGGGAAGAACTGGCCATCGCCTATGCCCTGACCCAGAACCAGCGCTACGCCGAAGAGTGGGCCGGGCAGTTGGGGCGGTGGTTGGACGAGCTGCCCCTGCCGGTCACGGACCCCAGCGTACGCAAACACGAAATGTGGTCCGGCCTGGACGTGGGTATCCGGGCTTACCGCTGGGCCTGGCCCTACTTCTGCTTCCTCGATTCGCCCGCCCTCACGCCCACCCTGCACGCCCGCTGGCTCACGCACTTCGCCCAGCACGCGCACTTCCTGCGCCGTCATCATGCCCCGCCGATCTCCAACTGGTGCGCCATGCAAATGTACGGGCTCCTCAACGTCGCCCTCACTTTCCCCGAGTTGAAAGACAGCAGCGAGTGGCGAGACTACGCCGTCCGGACCCTGATCAAGGCGATCCGGACCCAGGTTCGCCCCGACGGCGTCCAGGTCGAGCAGAGCCCGAGCTATCACGTCGGCTGCGTGGGCTGGTTCGCCGAACCCATGCTCCTCGGCGAGCTGAACGGCATCACCTGGCCCACCGACTACCCCGACGTGCTCGAGAAGATGTGCGAATTCATCCTCTGGATCACTGCTCCCGACGGTCTTCTGCCCGCCCTGAGCGACACCGACCGCAGCCCGGCAGGCAAGTATGCTCTCGCTGCCGGGGCAATGCTCTTTGGCCGCGGCGACTTCGCCGCCCCGGCCGAACTCACCGTACGTCACGTATTCACCTACGGTGCCAACCGCGCCCGCGGGCTCCGCAAACTCCCACCCCAGACGCCGACCCGGCGGGTGCGACTCTTTCCCGATGCCGGCTACGTCGTCATGCGATCCTGCTGGGACGATAAGGCCGGCTTCGCCGTCTTCGATTGCGGGCCCCGCGGGCACGGGCACGGGCACTACGATCTGCTCAACCTCGAGATCCACGCCTTCGGCAAGCTCTTGATCGCCGACCCGGGGCGCTGGTGGTACGACGAGAGCGAGCTTCGCCGCAACATGCTCAGCACGCCTGCCCACAACACCATCAGCCTCGACGGCCGGAATCACACGTCATTCGAGAACAACCCCCACAAGGAGTACGAGCTGGTCAAGGTGGAGTCCCGCGATGGCTGGACCTGCATCCACGGCCGACATCGGGCCTATGACACCATGGAAGGCCCCCCCGTGTGCGACCGCCAGGTCTTCTATGACCGGGCCCACACCTGGGTCGTGATTGACCGCGTGGATGCTCCCAGCCCTCACGACGTGCTGGTCAACTATCAGTTCGTCGAGCAACCTGTCAGCCGCGTCTCGCCGATGGCGGTGGTGGCCGGCACACCCGGTCTGCCCCAGGTGGTCGTCGTGCACGAGGCCCGAGAGGATTTGGCCGCCGGGCTCGAGCCCGCCACCCTCTCGCGCGTTTACGGCCAGAAGGAGCCCGCCACGCGACTACGGCTCCGCCAGCGCGGACGCCACGTCCGCATCGCAACGGCGATACATGCCTTCATCGGGCCACCGACCCCCGTGATCTCACTGGCGCTCCAGCCCGGCGAGCCGGCGGAGATCTGCCTGAGCGCGGGCACCAGCACAACCACCGTTATCTCCGACCGCGCGGGCCAATGGTCGGTCCGATAGGGACCACGGATACCGGCTTGCCCGCCTTATCGGCCGGGTAGCGCGCAATCGCCAGACGACGGGCCCCACGCGACCGGCAGAATCGGCCGGACACCTGGCAAAATCTGCAGAAGCACTCAAGAAAGAATCACCGGAGCGCCGATGACATGTTCGCTAAAGACGCCAGCTTGCCCACATTAACACAAGGGGCTGGCAAACTGGAGTACAGGGCAAACTGGCCGGGCGCGCTGCAGTGCAGTACCCGGCTGGAATCACGTCATCACGGTGGCCGGTGTGGAGCGACCGGCCGAGGCTGGCATCGAGGCAGTACTCCCCTTCCAAAGCATGAGGCACGGGACGGGAACGCCAGAGACGGGCTCGGGATCCCTCTTGCGGAGATTCCGCGGGGACGTCACCTGCCCGAATGGGAGTTCCTCTATGATGACTTCCGAACGCTTGCTCCAGCGGTTCCTCCCCCCCCTGTTGGCCGGGCGGCGCAAAGAGTGTCGGGCTATCGTGGCAGAAGCGATGGCCTCGGGGACCAAGGCGGTCCGGGTCTACCAGGCCCTCCTCTGGCCGGCCATGGAGCGAGTCGCTCAGATGTATCGCGAGGACCAGATCAATCTGGCGACGGAGCACATGGCCACGAGAATCAACCGGGTCCTAGCCGATCAGCTTCAGGACCACCTGCCGGCGAACCTGAGCAACGCGAAACGGATTCTCATTGCCTGTGCGAACGGGGAGCCCGAGGAACTCGGGGCTCAGATGTGTGCGTATCTCTTCGAGTCGGATGGCTGGGATGTCTACTTCGTCGGCGGCGGGGTGCCCAACGACGAGTTGCTGTGGCTCGTCGGGCAACTCAGGCCCGACATCTTTCTGATCTTCGGTACCCAGCCGGCCGGTGTGCCCGGCGTTCGCAAGCTGATTGACCTGATCCGCGATGTGGGCTCGAACCCCACCATGAACATCATGATCTCGGGGGGTGTATTCAACCGTGCCGAGGGGCTGTGGACGGAAATCAGGGCCGACCTGTTCGCCCGGGATGTGGGGGAAGCTTTGACCGTGGCCGCCAACGCCACCCCGCGGAAGCCGGAAATCCGCATTCCCGGTGCTCCGAAGAAACGGCGGCGGCGGCGGCGGCCGCCTCTCCTGGCTCAGATTGAGGCCTGAGTGTCCACGCCCGGGCACGTCACACGAAGCGAAGACCAGGACAACCACAATCACTCCGGCAGGAGCGCGCTGGGGCAAGCACGCTGGCGTGAACGCCCTACCAGCTTGGCACGGCGGCCAGTTTCCTTGACGCCGGGCCCACGCTTTGAATAGACTCGCACCTCTCATGCAGGCGGGACGACCGGGATGCCGATGTATAGCCAGGGCAATAGCGCCCGGCCGTGGGCAGCCGGTTCACGTTGTTCCTGCCGATGGGCGCGGGCAAGATGATAGATGATATAGGGAGGACAGGTTCCCCGGGCCCCATCCGGAGCCTCCGATGAGCAACCTGCGGCCGGTCGAGCGATTGCCCCGTGGCAGGATGCGGTTTGCCGGCGTCGGCGTGGAGTTGGCAGCCACGGTGGGAGGTGCCTGCCTGGTGGGCTACTGGATCGACCGTCGTTTCGGCACCGGCCCGTGGGGTCTGGTGGCCTGCGCGGTCGTGGGGGTGGTGGGGGGACTGTACAACATGATCCGGCCGGCCCTTCGCGAAACGGCCAGGACGGCCGAACGGGAGAGGGACCAGCGCCGAAGACGACCCGATGACAAGGCGGATGGCTGATGCAATCGGCCGGTCAGATGACCCGAGCGGGGCGGTGGCTGGTGTTGCTGCCCTTGGGAGCATGGGCGGTCATGGCGGCAGTGGGTTATCTCCCGACCAAGTCCCTTGGGGGTAGGCCCGGTGTCGAAGGCATGATCGTCGGGCAGGCGGTCGTGCTCGCGGTCGTATACGCGACCCTGCTGCCCGCGGTCCGCCGGATGGTGGGGCTGGATGCGCCGGGACGCCTCCGGCTCGGGCTGAAGGCCGGGGCGATACGGCTCATTGTGACGCTGTCGGTGATTACGGTGATCGCCTGCGTCGGCGGCGTGGCCCCGGTGTCCTTCCTGGTGTGGGTGGCGATCGCCTACGTGGTGATCATTCAGGTCGAGACGCTGGCCCTCGTTTACTGGAACAAACCGCCCGAGAACGAACCATGACGATGGATTGCCTGGCGAGTGGGCTCAACCCCCTGCCGCACGTCGTTGACCATGCCTGGCGAAAGACCGGCGACGGCGCGTTCACGATCTTGTCGAATCACATCATCATGATGGTGGTTGCGGCAGTCCTGCTTATCCTGCTGCTCCCGCGTCTGGTTCGGGCTCACGAGGCAGGCGACGAAGTGGACCGTTTGACCCCGCGGGGATCCCGCAACGTGATCGAGGTGATCTGCCAGTTCCTGCGTGATTTCGTCGCCAAACCGAATCTTGGCCCGTATACCGACCGGTTCATTCCCTATATCTGGAGCGTGTTCTTCTTCATCCTGGCATGCAATCTCCTTGGCCTGCTTCCGCTGGATCCGATCACCAAGCCGATCATGCGGTTGTTCGGCCAACATCACGGCATATACGGCACGGCCACCGGGAATATCTGGGTCACAGGGGCACTGGCGGTATGCACCTTATTGATGATTATCATCAACGGGCTTCGGCTTCACGGCATGGCCTACGTGAAGCACTTCTTCATGGGCCCGGTCCCGATCAATTGCCTGATCGCGTTTCTGGAAGTGGTCGGATTGTTCGCCAAGTCGTTCGCACTGGCCATTCGTTTGTTCGCAAACATGATGGCGGGGCACATTCTGCTGGCGGTACTGGTGGGCTTTGTTGGAATAGCCGCTGCCGCCGGCGCGTGGCTGGGGTTTGCCATTGCGATTCCCGTGGTGCTCGGAAGCGCGGCGATCATGCTGCTGGAGTTGTTCGTTGCGTTCCTGCAAGCGTTCATTTTCACGTTCCTGAGCGCGGTGTTCATTGGACAGGCGGTGAACCTGCATCACGAGAGTGGGGAGGGGCACGGTACGGGTCAGGAGGGTGAGCCGGCGGGTGGCCATTGATGAACGCCCGACTCGAAGGTCAGTCGCCGTGCGGGAATGAATTCCCGCGGTCCTTGTCGGGAGGTCGGCGATGAGATGAGTTCAACTTGCCATGCCCGTGGAGTGGGACCGCGGGTCGTGAGGCCGAGAGGCGATGGCATCGACGGTTGAAGCGAAGAAACCGTTCCCGCCGGTTTCGCGTCATGAAAGGAATCTAAAGCCATGTTGACCAAAGTGAGCCTGCTGGCCCTGGTGGGCCTGTTGTTCCTGGCCGGTCCGGCGGTGGCTCAGGAGGAGGCACACGCAACGGCAGCGGAGCAGGAGGAGGAGACGCCGAGCTTCGTGTTACTTCAGAACAAGGGTGCCGCCCTGTTGGGTGCGGCGATCGGGGCAGCCCTGGTGATCATGGGCGGGGCGGCCGGCATAAGCCGGATCGGCGGCAACGCGGTTGAGTCGATGGCCCGGCAACCCGAGGCCGCCGGGTCAATCAACGGCGCCGCCCTGATCCTTGCGGCGATGATCGAGGGTGCTACGCTGTTTGCCGTCGTCGTCTGCCTGCTTGCGGTCATCTTCGGCAGTTAGAGGCTTGACGCGGAAGTCCCCGGATGCCTGCGTAAGGCCGCGGATGGCCGCCGCGTGCCTGCCCGAGGTCCCGTGTGGTGCCTTGCCAGAGGATGTTGGCGACATGTTGAGAAGACCAAAGTGGATGGCGGTGCTGGTGCTGACGTTGGCCCTGGCGACCCCGTTGGCCTGGGGCTCGGAGGAGGGTGAGGGCGAGGCGAACCTGTTTGGCGGGGACCTCGCCATTTCGATCTGCACGCTCCTGGTATTCGCGGTGGTCCTGGTCGTGTTGACGAAGTTCGCGTGGGGCCCGATGGTGACGGCATTGCAGAACCGCGAGAAGTTCATTCGGGAATCGCTGGAATCGGCCAGGCGCGATCGGCAGTCGGCGGAAGCCAGACTCAAGGAGTACGAGCGGAAGCTGGAGCAAGCCCGCCAGGAGGCGTCGGGCCTGGTAGAGGAAGGCCGGCGTGATGCCGAGGCGGTCAAGCGCCGGATCGAAAACGAAGCCCGCACCAGTGCCAATGCCGTGTTGGGACAGGCCAAGCGTGAGATTGGCATTGCCCGCGATACGGCACTGCGGGAGCTGCACGAGCGATCCGCTGAGTTGGCGATGACGATGGCCCATGCGGTACTGGAGCGGCAGTTGTCGCCTGAGGATCATCAGCGACTCGTGCGGGATGCGTTGACCCAATTGCAGCAACGGGCGGTTGGCGGGAATTGACCGAGACAGGCGGGCAGAACACGTATGCCCCATACACCTGATGAGACTACAGCGTTGGCGGACGTCTACGCGGAAGCTCTTCTGCTGAACGCGGAGGAGCAGGGTCTGGCCGAAGCGGTAGTCGAGGAGTTTGCCGAGCTCATTCGCTACATGGATGAGGATCCGGAGTTTGCTGAGTTCCTCACCGCCGAATCGGTGGACGACGATCCGCGCCGGCAGTCGTTGGAGAAACTGTTCCGCGGGCGGATGAACGATCTGCTGCTGAACCTGCTGCAGGTGCTGAACAACCGAGCACGGTGTCGGCTGGTCCGCGAGGTCCAGCGCTGCGTCGAGCTCCGCATGGAGGCCAAGCAGAACAAGAAGGAGGTCGTGGTCGAGACGGCGCTCCCCCTGACCGATGACCTGCGGGCAGCGATCACCAGGGCCGTGGGCGAGCGGATCGGGAAAGAGGTGTTGCTGATCGAGGAAGTCCGGCCGGAGTTGATCGGCGGCGTGGTGATCCACATTGGCGACGTGCAAATTGATGCGAGCGTGGCGTCGCGCATCCGCTCAATGCAAGAGCAGATGACCGAACGCGCCTCCGATGAAATCCAGGGTGGGCGCGGCTATGTCGTCGAGACGTAGCAAGTACAGGACACGAATGACATGAAATTCAAGGTGGACGAGATCACGTCGGTCCTCAAGGAAGAGATCGCCCGGTACCAGAGCGAGATCGACGTTGCGGAAGTGGGCAAGGTCCTGCAGGTGGGAGACGGGATCGCGCAGATCTACGGCCTGTCGAACGTGATGGCGGGGGAGATGCTGGATTTCGAGAATGGGTCGATCGGGCAAGTGTTCAACCTGGAGGAGAGCTCCGTAGGTGCGGTAGTCCTCGGCGACTACCTGGGCATCAAGGAAGGGGACGTGGTTCGGGGAACGGGGCAACTGCTGTCGGTCCCGGTAGGCGAGGCGATGATCGGGCGGGTGGTGGACCCGCTGGGCCGGCCGCTCGACGACCGGGGCGTGATCGAGACGGCGCACCGCAGGCCGCTGGAATCACGCGCCCCCGGGATTGCCGAACGGCAACCGGTGGATGAAGCGCTGCAGACCGGCATCAAGGCCATCGACAGCATGATCCCGATCGGCCGCGGGCAGCGTGAACTGATCATCGGCGACCGGAAGACCGGCAAGACCGCGATCGGCGTGGATACCATCATCAACCAGAAGGACACGGGCGTGATCTGTGTGTACGTGGCGATCGGGCAGAAGGAATCGACGGTTGCCGGGGTGGTCGAGGCGCTGCGTGAACGCGGGGCAATGGATTACACGATCGTGGTGGTGGCGGGCAGCGCGGACCCGGCCCCGTTGCAGTACATCGCACCGTACGCCGGTTGTGCCATGGCCGAGTACTTCGTGTACGAGCAAGGGCGGCACACCTTGTGCGTCTATGACGACTTGTCGAAGCAGGCGGTCGCCTATCGCCAGCTTTCGCTCCTGCTCCGGCGGCCCCCGGGACGCGAAGCCTATCCGGGCGACGTGTTCTACCTCCACAGCCGGCTGCTCGAACGATCGTGCAAGGTGGCCAGCCATTACATCATCGTGCCGACATCCGCTTCTTCGGACACGAGAACGGGCGTCAACGACAAGACCTACGTCGGGGTGCCCGGCAAACAGGAAGCAGAGCACGACCTGAAGGAAATGGGCGCAGAGGACCACGAGGTCCGGGTGGTGCCCGCCACGGGCGGGTCTCTAACGGCCCTGCCGGTGATCGAGACCCTCGAGGGGGAGGTGTCCGCCTATATCCCGACGAACGTGATTTCGATCACCGACGGCCAGATCTATCTGGAGCCGGATCTGTTCTTCGCGGGTGTGCGCCCGGCGATCAACGTCGGCATCAGCGTCTCGCGCGTAGGTGGAAAGGCACAGATCAAGGCGATGAAGAAAGTAGCCGGCTCATTGCGCCTGGACCTGGCGGCGTTCCGCGAGTTGGAAGCGTTCGCCCAACTCGGGACCGAGCTGGACCCGGGCACGCAGCGGCAGTTGGACCGCGGCAAGGCCATGGTGGAACTGCTCAAGCAGGGCCAGTATGGGCCTTATCACGTGGCCGACCAGGTGATCAGCATCTTTGCCGGAACTCAGGGCTTCTGCGACGACATCCCGCTCAGCCGCATCGCCGACTTCGAAGAGAAGCTGCTGACCCACATTCGCGACGAGTTCCCCGAGGTCCGCAACGAGCTCATGAAACCGGACGGTCTCACGGACGAGTTGAGAGAGAAGCTGGGCGGGATCATCGCGGACTTCAAGCGGCGGTATGGCGAAGCTGATAGGTGAGAAGTGAGAGGGGCAAGGCGTGAGAGACAAGGCACGTATTCAGCCGCGACCCCGGTGAAAGCGGGCTGACTCCGCGGCAGAGGGCCCCCCGATGGCCAAGGCCCGGGCAATCATTAAACGGCGAAAGGCCGTTGCGAATATCCGCAAGATCACGCGAACGATGCAGTTGATCGCGACGGCCCAGTTCCAGGCCGCGTTCAATCGCGCGACCCGGGCCAAGCCCTACACCGAGCGGCTCACCGAAATGGTCGAGCAGCTCTGGCGTGGCCAGGACGAGCTGGACCATCCGTTGCTTCGGGTCAACACGGAGTCAAGGCGGTCCCGACTGGTCGTGATAACGAGCAACCGCGGGCTGTGCGGTGGGTACAATGCCGGGCTGCTTCGGGCCGCGCTCGATCACATCAGGATCCGCGAGGAGGCAGGGGACACGCTGGACCTTCACGTGACGGGCAGGAAGGGGATCGGATACTTCAACTTCCTGCGCCGGCCGATGGCGTGGACCGACACGCGGTTCGAAGACAAGCCACAGTTCGGCGACGTCGAGCACCTGGCCTCGGAGATAATTGAGACCTATGAGCAAAGAGAGATCGACTCAGTGCACGTGACGTACATGAAGTTTATCTCGGCCGGTATGCAGCGGGTTCAGACGATGCAGTTGTTGCCGATCGAGCCGCCGAGCGAGGTCGGGGCCGGGCCTCCCGCATTGTCGGTGCAATACGACTTCACCCCGCCCGCGGATGTGTTGCTGGGCGAACTACTGCCGGAGGCCGTCAAGATTCGCCTGTTCCAGTGCTTCATCGATGCGGCGGTGAGTGAACAGATAGCGCGGATGGTGGCAATGAAGTCAGCCACCGACGCCGCCGGCGACATGATCAGGACGCTCGGCCGGCAGTACAACCGTGCCCGGCAAGCGCAGATTACGCTGGAGCTCCTGGACATCGTTGCGGGGGCCGAGGCCTTGCGGTGATAGTCATGGAAGAACGCCACCTGCTCGCGAGCGTGCCGGTGCTGGCGGTGGGTGTGTTGCGGGCGCGGGGCGTGCCGGATCAGAAAGCGGCCGCTACGGATTTGAGTGAGGCGTTTGGGTAATCAATGCCCGCGGCCGACTCCCAGGCCGGCCGCTGCGGGAGAAAAGAGCGACAGCCATGGCAGAATCCGATGGTGGCAATGTCGGCCGGGTGACGCAGGTGATCGGTTCCACGCTGGACGCCGAGTTCGACGAGAATCAACTTCCAGCGTTGTACAACGCACTGAAGGTGGAAGTGGAGCGGCGGGTGCTTGGCCACATCGAGAAGGAAACGCTCTGGTGCGAGGTGGCGCTGCACCTGGGGGGCGGGTACATCCGGGCGGTGGCACTGGGCTCAACGGACGGCCTGGTCCGCGGCACGGCGATCGAGGATACCGGCAGCGCGGTTTCGGTTCCCGTGGGAATGGAGACGCTGGGGCGGGTGTTCAACCTGATCGGCGAGCCGGTGGACATGCGGGGCCCGGTCAACGCCCGGGAGCGGCGCCCGATTCACCATGCACCTCCGGAGTTCGCCGACCTGACGCCGAAATCCGAAATGATGGAGACCGGCATCAAGGTCATCGACCTGTTGGCCCCGTTCGTTCGGGGCGGCAAGATTGGTTTATTCGGCGGGGCGGGCCTGGGCAAGACGGTGATCGTGCAGGAGATGATCGCCCGCATCGCCCGCGAGTACTCGGGCTATTCGGTATTTGCCGGCGTGGGCGAACGGACGCGCGAGGGGAACGACCTCTGGCTGGAGATGCAGGAGGCGACGTTCAAGGACGCCCAGGGCAACGTGAAGCAGGTCATGGACCACACGGCGATGGTCTTCGGGCAGATGAATGAGCCGCCCGGGGCGAGGCTTCGTGCAGCCCTCAGCGCGCTGACCATGGCCGAGTGGTTCCGCGACGAGTCCGGGGCTGACACGATGCTGTTCGTCGACAACATCTTCAGGTTCTCACAGGCGGGCTCGGAAGTATCGGCGCTCCTGGGCCGGATGCCCTCGGCGGTCGGTTATCAGCCGACGCTCGGCACCGAGATGGGCGACCTCCAGGAGCGGATCACGTCAACGAACAAGGGGGCGGTCACGAGCGTCCAGGCGATCTACGTTCCGGCGGATGACCTGACCGACCCCGCACCGGCGACCACGTTTACACACCTGGACGCGTTCATCGTCTTGGCCCGGAGCATCAGCGAGAAGGGGATTTATCCCGCCATCGACCCGTTGGCCTCGTCGAGCCGCATCCTCGACGCACGGTACATCGGAAAGCGGCACTACACCGTGGCCCGCGAGGTGCAGCAGATCCTCCAGCGATATCGGGATCTGCAGGACATCATCGCGATCCTCGGCGTTGAAGAACTGTCCGAAGAAGACAAGCTGATCGTGAGCCGGGCCCGCAAGATCGAGCGGTTCTTCTCACAACCGTTCTTCGTGGCCGAGGTCTTCACCGGCTTCCCCGGCAACTATACCCGCAGGGAAGACACCATCCGCAGCTTCGAGGAAATCTGCGCGGGCAAGTGGGACCACCTGCCGGAACAGGCGTTCATGTACGTGGGGGCCATCGAAGACGCCGCCGCCAAGGCAGAGAGATTCGGGAAGGAGTACAGCGCTAAGAATTGAGAATTGAGAATGGGGAGTTGGCAACTGAGAATGGAGGTTTAGCCGCGACCCGAAGGGAAGCGCTAAGAATGGAGGTTTAGCCGCGACCCGAAGGGAAGCGCTGAGAATGGAGGTTTAGCCGCGACCCGAAGGGAAGCGCTGAGAATGGAGGTTTAGCC
>CAZOIA010000111.1:0-18734 GCA_964579675.1 uncultured Planctomycetales bacterium
GAATCATGGCAAATCCGAGGCCGGCTAACCAGATGGGGTCTGTAGGGCGCTTACGCTTTAGCGGGTGGATCGGAACTAATGGCAGCATCTATAACGACGGTGATTGGGCCATTCCTTCTCACAGCGGGGACCACATGTGGGGGGCGGTCCATAGTTGGGGTGGATCCAGCAGTATAAAGGTCAAGCAGATCATCTCCGCTACGCCGGGTACGGAGTACACGGTCAGCGGATGGTTCTTCTTGTTCAACAATGGTTCCAGCGGCGCCAATACCAGGGCCCGGTTCTACGTCAACTGGCTCAACAGCGGAGGCAGCACCATCACGCAGGACGATTCCGGATGGACCGACGCGACGCAGTACCACAACCAGTGGTTTCAAGTGACAAGGGATTGGACAGCCCCGGGCGGCACGGTCGAGGCCAAGCTCCACTGCCACTTGGAGGCAGACGGTGCTGGTGCCCAATGGAGCAAGGCCGCCGGAGACGACTTTCTCTTCCAGGAGGCCGATACCACCCCGCCGAGTTTCGGCGGGTCCATCAGCGTGAGTGATCAGTCGGATTTGACTCCGAATGTCTCGATCACCGTGCAGGACACCGGGTCCGGGCTGGACATCTCCACGGCCCAATACGAGTACTCGACGGACGGCGGCAGTACCTGGAGCATGTGGAAAGGCGCCGATTCGGCGCTGCGATCCTACGGGACGGGCGGGTCCTACTGGTATCCCGACATGAGCCATCCTGGTTACACCCTCCAAAGCGGCGACGTGTTCGAGTACGACATCTACTTCCCCAGCGACGACGTGCAGCACCGTGGCGGGATGGACTTGGAGATGAGCGGTGGGTCCGAGAGTAACCTGCGTGACTCGGGAACCAATGATCAGAACGGCATATCACCACATCCGTCCACCCAGTTGACCAGCCAGGCGTACCTGAAGTGGTACCATCGCTACTTCAGCGTGGGCGCGTTTGTGGGCACACTCAACGCGATCGAAATGGCCCACGAAGCAGATGGCGTCTTCTCGAAGTATTACGTCCGCAACGTTCGCATCGTGAACGGCTCCAAGGTCAGGGTATTGGCTTATCAGGACGAGTCCTCGTTCAGTTGGCCCAGCGAACAGTATGGCCCGGGCAACAGTGGGTACAGCGGGACGACAGGAGACACTGTGAACCTGAGCTCAGGCACGACCGCCAGTTGCACCGGATCCGACGGGACGACCTCTTCGCAGACGATCACGGCCTCCGCGGTGCCGTTCAACCAGTACAGCTCGACCCAGAACAAAATACGCTTCCGCATGACGGATATGAGCGGGAACTGGGCCCAGAGCAGTATGTTCAACGTTGTCCTGACGTCCACCTGCGTTGAGTCGCTGACCAACGGCGGGTTTGAGACGGGGAACATGAACGGGTGGACCGCGTGGGGCTCGAACGACGGCGCACACGGATGTGGCTGGTACTGCAGCACTAACCCCGTTAGTGGCAGTTACTTCAACGGCAATGCCGCCAGTTGGGGAACTAAGAACGGCGGATACTACCAGAGGCTGTGGTGGTGCCACACGCATGTATATCTCAGCGCATGGATTAACACGAATTGCAGCTCGAACGATACGACCCAGTGCGGTCTGGGCATAGACCCGACCGGCGGGACCGACCCGGACGGTGGGAGCGTGCAGTGGTCCTACTGGCCGTCACGCGGCGGATGGACGCAGAAGTGCGAAGATGTGGCCACTACCAACGGCAGTTATGTGACGTTCTTCATCCGACACTACCACCCGAATACGCAAGAATGGAATATCAGTTGCTTTGACGATGTCGCCATTTCACCCACGGAGCCGTGTATCGCGCCTGCAACTCCGGCGAACGCGGCGGCGAATCCGCCCACCATTTGCGCCGGCGGTTCTTCAACCCTTACCGCCTCGGTCAGCGGCGCGACGATCTACTGGTACACCGGCAGTTGCGGCGGGACCCAGGTGGGCACGGGCAACTCGCTCGTCGTTACGCCGGGCTCGACCACGACCTACTACGCCCGGGCCTACAACAGCACCGCCGGCGGCTGCTGGTCCGCAGGTTGCGGAACTGCGACGGTGACGGTCAGCACCGGCCCGAGCATCACGAGTCATCCGAGCTCTCAGAGCAAATGCGTGGGTGAATCGGTGACCTTCTCGGTCTCCGCGTCGGGCGCGGCACCGCTGAGCTATCAGTGGCGTAAGGATGGCGGCGATGTCCCGGGGGCGACGGATTCCAGTTACAGCATCGGCTCGGTGAGTGCGGGCGATGCGGGCGACTACGATTGTGTGGTCAGCAACGATTGCGGCAGCGAGATCTCGAACGCCGCCACGCTGACGGTCCTCAGCGGCCCGGAAGTGGTCAACGGCAGCTTCGAGGACGGCCTTAACGGATGGACGCAGAGCGGGGATCCGAGCTGGGGAAATGACGGGACTTTCCCCAATCCCGGCGGTGCCCAGCACGGCAGCCACTGGGCCTCGATCTCCCACGGCACCGGCGATGGCAGCGATGCGTCTCTCTACCAGATGGTCGGATGCCTTACGGCGAGCCAGACGGTTGCAGTCAACGCATACATGCAGACCGGTGGCGCAACTGGTTCGGCTACGATCGGCGTGAAGCTCCACGACGGCGGCATCGGCGGCAGCGTGATCGGCAGCACGAGCTACAACATCCCACCCTTCCACGGTGCATGGACGCCCATCGCCGTCTGCGGTACGCCCGTGAACGACTACGTGACGATCGAGTTCTTCTTCCAGCAGGCCACCGGCTCGTACAACCAGAACGGCTTCAACATCGATAACGTCAGCATCACCCAGACGTGTAGTGGGCCGACCATCACGAGCCACCCCAGCAGTCAGACCGAGTGCGTGGGCCAGACCGTGACCTTCAGCGTGAGCGCGACCAGCTCGTGTCCGATGACTTACCAGTGGCAGTTGGACAGCGGCGCCGGGTTTGGGGACATCTCCGGTGCGACCGACTCGTCGTACACGACGCCCGTGTTGACTGCTGGCGATGACGGCAGCGCGTATCGGTGCGTGGTGGACGACGCTTGCGGCACCCCGGCGACCTCGGACGCAGCCCTGCTGAGGGTAGTCAGTCTGCCTGATACCGGCCTTGCGGTCGGTGCGGAAGCCGGCATGCTGTGCCCCGGCGGTTCGACCAACGTGACCGTCGACCTGTCTGAAGTGGACGTCAGCTATCAGTTGAACGACGGCGTCGCGAATGTGGGCAGCGCGGTGACCGGCAACGGCGGCACGATCTACCTGCCGACCGGTTCACTGGCAGCCACCACCACGTTCAACGTCAAGGCGACCCGCTGGCCGTGCTCTCAGGTCCAGTTGACCCAGACGGTGACCGTCGAGGTGGGTGACACCACGGCCCCCGTGATCACGTGTCCTTCGGACATTACCGTGAACGCCGATGCGGGCTGGTGTACTGCTATGTTGGATCCGGGCGTGGCCACTGCTACGGATAACTGCGATCCGGCGCCGGCGGTCACGGGAGTACGCAGCGACAGCCTGCTGTTGACCGATCCCTATCCGGCGTTTACGACCATCACCTGGACCGCGACCGACGCCTGCGCCAACTCGTCGCAGTGCGTCCAGACCATCACCGTCAACCAGGTGAACGACCTGGTCATCAGCGTTCAGCTATCGCCTAGTGTCGTGGTCAGTCCGTTTACCCGGTGCATCACCTTCGATCTGTGGGACTGCAACGAGCAGACGACGGTCACGGTTTCCGAGACGCTGACGTTCACGAGCGGCTCTGCCTCGGCCACCATAGAGGTGCCCTGCGGTTTCTACGATTGCATCACCGCCCGCGACGAGCTGCATACCCTGCGGAGTACGGATGAGGATGACTTCACCATATCCGCAGCCCAGTACGTCGCCGACTTCACCGGTGACCCGGCAACCGGCGGCGACTGGCTCATCGGCGGCAACCTCAATGACGACGGGTGGATTGACATTCTCGACTTCGGGGTGTTCATGGGTGAGTTCAACACGAACTACGGCACGGCAAATGCCACTTGTGCCACCCCGCCTCCGCACGCCGATGTCAGCGGCGACGGGCTGGTGGCCACGCCCGACTTCACGTTCATCCAGTTGAACTTCCTGAAGGGCAGCCAGCCCAACTGCTGTGGTGACGAGCTATTGCTGGCAGGGTCGTCGCGGTCCCCGGACGTCAATGGCGACGGTCGGGTGGACCTGATCGACATGGCTCAGACCAAGAGCATGAACGGTGCCGACCCCACGGTGCCCGGCAACGCCCGGTTCGACGTCAACGGCGACGGCAGCATCAACCTGATCGACATGGCCCTGGTCAAGGCGAACAACGGCAAGAGCGGGTACCCGGTGCAACGGATCTCCGTGGAGGCCCTCCGGGCTCGGGGCATGGGTGATCTGGTGCCGGCGGATCTGAACGGGGACGGCTGGCTGAGTAAGCAGGATATGGCCGCCTTCCTTGGCGGTGCCCGGCCGTAAACGGGCGAGCGCCCGATGATTCGATTCCACCGAGCGAGGCGCACGTTTGCGCGGTGAACGACGGTGGATTCACTGCTCGGCACGTGTGGTCTGGAGGGGCTTGGCCGTCGAGCATTGTAGGGCGCGGCTGCATTGGGCACGGAGGTACCAGAACCACGTTTTCGCCCTCGTGCGCTTGATTTGCATCGACTGGCGCAGGATCTCACGTGCCTGGTGGGGCCGACCCGAGCGAAGGAAAGCCTTGCCCGCGGTACAGTAGAGTCTGGCCAGTCTTCTCCTCGCGAAGTTCTCGGGGATCGTCGCCTTTCCGCCGTTGTCGTAGAATTGCTGGAGCAGCTTTGCCTTGCGCAGGAGGACTTCCGGCGGACATCCGTTTCGCGACAGGCTGTCGCGGTGGCATCGTCGCAGGCACAGGGGCTCAGGGATCAGGCCGAATCGGTGCCGCAACGATAGCCGAAGCCAGAGATCATAGTCCTCGTTGTGGGTGAGTCGGCCATCGAATCCGCCCGCATCACGGATAATCGCAGCCCGTCCAACCACCGCCGAGGTGTGAATGAAGGTGCTGGCGAAGAGTCGGGTGGTCACCTTCCCGCCGTAGGGTTTTTTGCGGTGCCCGCGCAGGACGTTGCCGGCGGCATCGGTGGAGATGAAGTCGGTGTAAACCAGCGCCTCGTCCGGGTGCTGGCGGAGCCGCCTGACGCTTTGCTCGAGGAATGTTGGCTGCCAGAGATCGTCCGAGTCGAGAAAGGCGACGAATTCGCTGTGAGTGACCCGCAGGGCGTGGTTCCGGGCCTCGGATACCCCCTGGTTTTGCTGCCAGAGGTAGCGGATCTTCTGGGGGCATGAGGCGATGTACTCTCGGGTGCCGTCGTCGGATCCGTCATCGACCACGATGATCTCGTAATCGGTGAAGGTCTGGCCGGCGATGCTCCGAAGCGAGTCGGCGAGGAGATCCGCGCGGTTGTAGGTCGGGATGACGATGCTGACGGCGGGCGCGTCGGGGTTAGTTCCCGGCCCAGCGGCCGCAAAGGCTGCTCCCGTTGGCACGTCTCGCTCTGGCATGACTCGCGTGCCGCTCCAGAGGTGCCGGGGTGAGGCGCCAGGGCCCCGGCGCCCGGCCAATTCGGACGGTCAAGCGCCGGCCGGCGCTCGTCAGCCGCACCCGCGACAGTCACCGGCCTGGCGACCGCCATTATGCCCCCAAGGCCGTCGGTTGGGCAAGTAAACACGTGTTTTTTTCAAGGGGGGATATGGAGGGTGGATGGCTGGCCATGGATGGCGCTGGGCCGGACGGGTATGCCGACGCCCGGCTCGACGGGCCCTTCGAGCCCATAGTTGAACGATTTAACTTCTCGGGAACGACGGTATTTAAGGACGCTGTCCCCGGGGCGAGCACCCCGGGCCGCCCGTCCGATATGCCCCGTCTGGGGCTTTGAGGCTCGAACGCGGGCGGCGCCCGCGAAAATGCAAAAACTTCCTGAATTTCCCCGGAATCCTGTTGACGGGGCTCTCGCGGGGTGGTAATCTGGAGGAGTTGGAAAAGGGAGCGAGGAGCGGAAATAGCCTCACATCGGATGAGCTAGTCCGCGAGAACAAGGCAAGTGACAATCGCAGAGCACGTTGGAAGCGGTCGATCAGGGCCCGGCATCACGTGCGTGAGCTGGCGGTGTCCTGAGTGCGCAATAGAGTAGGTTTGTTCCGGAAGGTGGAATGGAGGTTATTGGAGGGCTTAGCTTATGAGAAAGAGATTGGTGGTGTGTGTATCGATGATGGCGGTACTGTCGCTGTCGTCGGCCGCGATGGCTGTGTCTTACGCTTCGGAGGTGACGCCTCAAGGCGGGGGAATGTACTCGTTCAGGCTGAACCACGACGCGAGCGACGTGGCGGTCGTACGTGACGGGGTCCCGACCAGTTTGGGCCCGCTCACCAAGGGGCTCCACCAGTTCAGCGATCAAGGTGCTGGCTCGTGGTGCATCCAAGTCAAGAGCGGCACGCCCGGCGGCAACCCGGACGAGTACGTCCAGTACAGCAATGACGACGACGAGAGCAGTAAGTACTACTCTCCCAAGGACGTCGTGCTCAACAAAAACTGCGGGTATGGGACCGGCGGTCCGAACCCGCACTTCGGCCAGATCTACGTGGCCGAGGGTCTTGGCGGGACGACCGGCGGACGCACGACGCAAACCGGCGTCTACGCCATGCACGCGGACCAGGAGTTCAAGTGCCACCAGGACGGCGGCGGCGCTTTTGCCGCATCGTCGTACACGCCGCTGCGGCTCGACGTCGCCCCTGACAACGACGTCTACATCGCCGGCTGGGGCAGCGGGGCGGACGGCGTGTGGCGAATGGGTCCGACCTGCGGGGACTTCACGACGATCCTGGCCACCGGGGCCGCTAACCACACCTGCGTGAGTGGGATTTACGTGGAGGGCACCGGGGCCGGTCGCAAGCTGTACACGCTCGACGAAGACGGTATCCCGGCCGTGCCCAGCACGCGGGGCGACATCACGCGGTACGACATCGGCAACGGGCCGACGCCGTATCCGAACAACCCCGTTGTGGTGTTCGACGACGCCGCCACCGGCAACCATATCCTGAACTCGCTTCAGGATCTGGAGCGCGACCATGACGGCAACTGGTGGATGGCCCAGTACCGCTGGACGGACGGCTCGGGCTGCCCGATGCTTCTCAAGATCAGCGCGGACGGCCAGAGGATCCTGTGGAACTCCGGGGATACAGATCTGTTCAAACCTCCGGGGACCGAGAGAGTCGGCTACGGCGGGCTGGACCTGTTCAATCCGCCTTGCGGTTGCTGTGAAGGCGAGGCTCTTGCTTGCTGTGGCGGGATGTACGACCGGCAGTTACTCGTGCTCAACGGCAGGAGCGGGTACGGTACCCGGATCCTCGACATCACCGACATGGACAACGTGTCCATCGTGGCGAGCCTGTGGCCTGACGGCAACACCGAGCACGGGGTCGGGTTTGATGCGGCCGGGAACGTGTATATAGCCAGCAGCAGTATCGAGCGTCTGCGAAAGTACTCGCCCGGTGGCGAGTGGCTGGCCTGCACGGCTTCGGACGGTTCGTTCTGCGTCGTTCCCGAGCCGGTGACGCTTGCCCTGTTGGCACTGGGTTGCCTGGGGCTGATGCGTCGTCGTCGGTCGTAAAGCCGGCTCGTCGCAAGGGAATGGCTGTAAGAGGTCAGATGACGAAAACCGGCGGGGTCGGATGGGCCCCGTCGGTTCTTTTTATCCAGTAGCGCTTGGCCCCAATGATTAGGGGCCTTATCGGTCTCCGGGGGCGATCCTGGGTCCACGGGGGAGCGAGAGCGGCGTATCGGGGCGGAGGAACAGCATTGCATATCCGCCCACTGCGGGGTATAATAGGCAAAGGTTGGGTGGAAGGTGCGCGTGTCCTGGCGATGGGCAGGGGTCAAGCACTGGGCATCCGTGAGCCGCGACCATGAGTTTGTGTATCCAGGCCGGCCGACAAGACGCGCGGATATTGCCGAGGCGTGGCTTCACGCTGATCGAACTGCTGGTCGTGGTGGCGATCATCGCGCTTCTGCTTGCGATTCTGCTTCCGTCACTGGCCAGGGCTCGCGAGCAGGTCCGCAATGCCGCGTGCCGGTCGAACATGAAGCAGGTCATGACGGGCCAGTTGTTCTATGTCGCGGACTACAGGACGTTGCCCGCGACGCAGAGCACCTTTTACCTGCAGCAGCCCAAATGGTCGAGACCGACGGGCGTAACCTGGGCCGGCGCCCACGGCGATGCCTACGCAACGCCCTATCACAATGATCCCGAGTACGTCAGGGACGTGCCGAAAAAGGGAACGATTTTCAGATACACGAAGGATGAGCAGATCTACGTGTGCCCGTCGGACAAGCCCGGAGAGGCGGAGGATTCGCCCCTGGGAGGAGGCGGCAACGGCCGGCTCAGCTACTCGATGAACGCCTACATCGGGTACAAGAAGCCCGACCAGTGCCAGAACTTCAGGTATCTCGAGGCCGTCAATCTGGCGCCGCTCCCCGGCGGGAATCGGTCCCGATCGTTCGCGGCCGGAGAAGGGGTGATGATTGTGGCCTCGAACATGGAGGTTCTTTTCGAAGAGCACCCGTATGAGAACATCAACAACGGATACCCGGAAGGGAACTTCAACGTGGTTGACCGGATCGTGACTCGGCACAGCCCGGCCCTGAATACGTGGAGCGCGTCGGCCAAGGGCCGGACGAATATCGCGTTCCTGGACGGCCACGTCGAGAGCCGTCTCTATCCGGCGCGGACCGAGGCCAAGGAACTGTTTGTCGAGATGGGCCAGCCCACGAGCGGCAATAACCTGCGCGCCTTTGTGGTCAAGCTGGAAGGTGGGTGTCCGTGGTGATGGAACCGTCAGGGCGGCGGTGATACAATAAGACACGAAAAAGTCGAGGAAGGGAGGAGTGCTCCCATCTCGTGTCGCGGTTCATTGGCCGCGGCCAAAAAGTGGAAAGGACCGATTAAGGCACATTTCAAGTTACGGAAAGGAGCCAAAGTAATGAACTGGCGCATGAGCAAGCTGGCCGGAATCGTTCTGGGGGCAGCGGTGTTGGCATGTCTGCCGTCGGCGGCGGTTCTGGGGAACGTGTACCCGTCCGGCGTCGTCGTGGACACCACGGGCTTCGACGGCGTGTGCGGGACGGCCGAGGTCACGTACGTCCTGAACGAGGACGCGAACGGCGATGGCATTAACCCGGGCGTCAAGATCGAAGTGCTTGACGGCACCTCCACCGCGGTTCGAACCGTGACGATCGCCCGGCAACCGAAGGGAACGTACGTCTTCGAGTGGGACGGCCGAAAAGACGACGGTTCGCGGGCCGATAACGGCAACTACACCGTGCGGATCACGGCGACCGACTTCGGCTACCCGGTCTGGACCCGGATCAGCGACGAGAGCGCGCTCGAGCCCGGTGTGACCGAGTGGAACTACACGCACTTTGAAAGGCCGATGGGGATCGCGGTGAACAAGAACCCGGCCAGCGAGCATTACGGCCGGATCTACGTGTCGCAGGCCTCGAACCTGACCACGGTGTCGGGGCGGGCGTGTGCGGACGGAATCTACGTCATGTACGGCGACGCGAGCCCGGTGAGCGGGACTCCCTACACCGGGGGCGTGGACTGGGCCACTGGTGACGACAGCTACCTTGCGCCGTGGAAGAGCAACATCGGCCCGGACGACCATCTGTACGTCTCCAACTTCAACGTGGACCTGGTGTACGAGTTCAACGGCGATATGTCCGTCGCCACGCAGTTGATCGACGCCAGCAATAAGACTGCGGATCAGTACGCCGAGAACATCGTGGTCGTGGGCACCCAGGCCGGCGGGAACCGCAAGGTCTATCTCACCAACTCGAACTACTACGACACGGCGAGGAAAGGCCTGGTCATGTACGACCTCGCCGGGAACGCCACCGCGACCGGCGGCGACACCGGGATCCAGTACATCGGCCCGGGTTATTTCACCTTCTATCCGAAGGACTTCGCCCGGGACAGCAACGGCGACTGGTACGTGTGTCAATACAGATACTCGGTCAACGAGGCTCCGCCGCTCTCGAAGTTCGAGGACGGGATCCCGCCGCTGAATACCCCGCTCTGGGAGGCATCGCAGAGTTACACCGGTGCCTACGGGATCGACATTGACGAGGACGCAGGCTGGGTGGCCTACGGCCAGTACTACACCGGGTACGTGTATATCTTCGACATGGCCACCGGCGGCTACGCGGCTGAGTTCGACGCGGGCGCCCGGATTCGCGACCTGGCGTTCGACGCCGCCGGGAACATCTATACCGTGGACCAGATCACGGAGCGGCTCAGGATCTGGTCGCCGCCCGACGGGGTGAACTCCAAGGACGTCGAGACGAGCACCGTCGCGCTGAACAAGAGCGGCACCGGCGG
The DNA here is from genome assembly GCA_964579675.1 of uncultured Planctomycetales bacterium. Classification (GTDB taxonomy): domain Bacteria; phylum Planctomycetota; class Phycisphaerae; order UBA1845; family PWPN01; genus CAZOIA01. Next base: position 10,415 of record CAZOIA010000111.1, read on the forward strand.
GCCGACGATCACCGACCAGCCGGACGATGTGATCGTGTGTGCGGGTGACAGTGCCGTGTTCAACGCCACCGCGACCAGCGGGGACGCCGAAAGCCTGGACTACCAGTGGAAGAAGAACGGGCAGGATATTGCGGGCGAGTCGGGCACGGTCGCCTCCGGTACGCAGGTCAGCCTGACGCTCTTGAACGTCCAGGCTGCAGATGCCGGAGCGCTGATCACCGTGGAGTTCTGCGACGATACGGGTTCGGATACCGGCGTCGTCCTCAGCGCCTCGGCGATCCTGAACGTCGGGGTGTCGTTCCTTCAGGCACCGGTTTCACAGACGGTGTGCGCGGGCACCAATGCGACCTTTACGGTCAGCGTCATCGGCAAGGGCGCCATTACGTACCAGTGGCAGGAGTACCTGGAGACTGCCCCGGAGGTCTGGGAGTGGGTCAACATGTCCGGCCAGACCACGGACACGCTCACTCTGGGCAATGTTCAGTACGCGGACAGCGGGAGGCAGTTCCGGTGCGTCGTCACGGACGAGTGTGGCGCGGTGAACAGCCCGTCGGCCATCCTGCAGGTCAGAATCGGCCCGACCATCACCTTCGTGGGCTGGGAGGTCCAGATAGCCCCGGGCGGCAACAAGTCGTATATCTGCACGGCGTACGGCATGGGCGCGATCAGTTACCAGTGGGCGAAAGACGGAGTACCTTTAAGTGACGGCGGGACCGAACCTGTGGTTTCCGGAGCCACCAGCGCCACCATCACCCTGACGGGCGTTCCTTACTCCTGGAACGGCGCGATCATCTCCTGCTGGGTGACGGACAATTGCGGCCAGGTCAAGAGTGAGGACGTTGGCATCAGCGCAACCATGCTGATTGGAGCGGCGACGGAGAACGCCGTCCCGAACGGATGCAGCAACGCGATCGACGACGACAACGACGGGTACGTCGACTGCGATGACGCGGACTGTGACCTGGATCCCGCCTGCGGCGGGGATTGTCCTGACCCGTTCGCCGACGCCGACGAGGACAACGACGTGGACCACGAGGACTTCGGCGTGCTCCAGGCCTGCATGACGGGCGACGGTGGCGGCCTCCCGGAGGGCTGCGGCTGCTTCGATCGCGACGGCGACCTCGACGTCGACGGTGAGGATTACAACAGCTTCGAGCTCTGCGCTTCGGGGCCGGCGATAGCCGCAGACCCCACCTGCGACGACCCGACGGAGCCCCCGCCCCTCGTCGTGATCAATGAAATCGTCTACGACGACACGGAGTGGGAGGACATTGACGATCGCGAGTACATCGAGCTCTACAACGCCGACACCGTGTCCGTGGATATCTCGGGCTGGATCATCCGGACGTCCGATACGATAGCGCCTCCGGACGACGACAACCCGAACTACAAGGTCAGACCCACCGCGCCGGGGAGCGTCGTGCTGGCACCGGGCGAGTACTACGTGATGGGTGCGAATACCATGGCGGTGGATCAGGTCATCGGCAAGAAGGTCGGTACCGGTGAAGAGGATACCACGAACCTCTTCGAGGACGACAACGAGGCGGTCCAGTTGGTGGACCGGCAGGGCAGGATCGCGGATACCGTGGTCTACGAGCTGCTTCACGGGGCGGTGGCGGTCTCGCCCACGGAGGGTGGTATCTTTGGCCACTTCCGTTCGCTGGACAATTCGCTCCAGTCGCTCTCACGCTACAAAGACGGTCTTGATACGGGCAGCAACGGTTACGATTTCGGCATCCGGGCGCTGACTCCCGGTACGAGTAACCTCGGTGTCGGATCCCTGCTGACCGCCTACGTGCTGCCCAACCTGGATGCCCTGACAGCCGGTGCCAGTGTGCCCGGGTTGTTGGGTTCGTTCGTCAACGCCGTGGTCATCGATCCTGGTGTGGTAGATCCCGGGGATTACCCGTACAACCCGTCGGTCATTCCGGCACCTCCAGGTCATAGCCTCGCGATGGTGGCCTGGGACCCCGAGGGCGGCGGGAACATGATCGCCTCCGATGACGTGATCGAGGCCGCCGGCGGCGGGTACGATGTCCAGGTGTACATTGAGGGCACCCTCCTGGCGACCGACGAAACGGAGGTGTGGGCGGTCGGTATCGGCACCACCGGGACGTTCGCCTTCGACAACGAGGAGACCGGCATTGGCTGGGTGTACCAGCGCAACGAGACCGCGGTGACGCTGACGCTGTATGACGGCGGCGCGGGCGGCGGGCTGACGGCTATCGCCGGCCCGATAAGTCTGACCGGCCAGTCGGGCTGGAAGGACCTGACCCTTTCGGTCGATGCCGCCGGCAATGTCACCGCCAGCTTCGACGGGACGCCGTATGGAGGCACTACGATCGCCAATCTGGTCGGCTCCGTGTATTTCCATTACCGCGAGCTTATCGTTGACGACGCCCAGTGCCGTCCGCTCACGGTGGCGAATCCTTAAGAAGTTCGCGGGCTTGCCGCAATGTGCCTTCTCGCGTAAGGCGGCGGGTTCATGGCTGAGTAGTTGACCCGGTTGAGGCCCGCCCTTTCAAGGGCGGGCCTCAGCAGCTTTGTGCCCCGCCGGCGGGAGTGCGATTCGGGCCGCGGGCAGGCCTGGTGGCCACAGGTGCAATCGGTCGAATCTGGGGTAGCCGGAGTGAGTCGCAAGCGGACGAAACGCGACGGGGGGTTGGAGAAGAAGAGGGTCACGAGTGGGAAAGGCGGCGGGTCTCCACCGGGCGCGTCCGGCCCACGCCGGAGGCATTGGGTTGTTATCGGGCTTGCGGCGGTCGTGGTGCTGGTAGCGGCCGGTCTGGCGGTCTGGCATCGTATGCCCCCTCAAGCCGAAGGGCGCGGGGCGGGATTCAACGTTCTGCTGATTACGCTGGACACGACGCGGGCGGATCATCTGGCTTGTTACGGCCACCCTGAGATCGCCACGCCCAACATCGACGCCCTGGCCCGTCAGGGCACGATGTTCACTCAGTGCACCGCGCCGGCTCCGATAACGCTGCCTTCCCACGCCAGCATCATGACCGGGACGTACCCGTACGTTCATGGGGTGCGGGAGAACGCCCAGTTCCAGTTGAGTGAAAGCAACGTCACGCTGGCCGAGCTGTTGAAGACGGCGGGGTATTCGACCGCAGCCCACACGGCAGCTTACGTGGTGAACCGGGACTACGGGCTGGCCCAAGGTTTCGATACCTATCTGGACGCTCGCAGGAGAGTGGAGCGCAAGGCGGACGAGGTCTGTGACGGAACCATCAAGTGGCTCCGCGCCAATACTGCGAAACAGTTCTTCGTCTGGACCCACTTCTTCGATCCGCACAGGCCGTACGAGCCTCCCCACCCGTTCAACAGGCAGTATGACGACCCGTATGTGGGCGAGATCGCGTTCGTCGATCAGCAGGTCGGCCGGCTGATCAACGAGCTGCGGCGGCTGGGGCTCGAACGCAAGACGCTTGTGGTCCTGACCGCGGACCATGGTGAAGGACGGGGTCAGCACGGCGAAGATACCCACCTGTACTTCGTGTACGACACGACGATGCACGTGCCGCTGATCTTCCACTGTCCGGGTGTGATTCCGGGCGGGCGCGTGGTTCCGGCCCAGGTGCGTCTGATCGACGTGACGCCGACCGTGCTGGCTTTCCTGGGCCGGCCCGCCAAGACCGATGCTCAGGGAGTCAGCCTGCTTGGCCTGATTTCGGGGCGAACGGATGATCTCGGGTTGGCCGCCTACGGCGAGTCGCTCGGCGGGTTCCTCGTCATGGGGCTGTCTCCGTTGCGGTGCCTGCGGGTCGATAAATGGAAGTACATCCACGCCCCCACGCCGGAGCTGTATCAAATCCGTGAGGATCCGGGCGAGACGCGGAATCTGGCCGAAGCGGAGCCGGTGCGACTGGCCGACATGCGGGATGAACTCGAGACGCTGATCGCCGAGGCACCGCCATCGCCGTCCCTGGACGAGGCTATGCGCACGCCGAGCGGTGATGAGATCCGAAAGCTGATGACCATGGGCTACGTGGCCGGCAGCTCGCGCGGAGGGCAAACGGAGAATCTGCTTGCCAGCGAACTCGATTTGTTTGAACCGGTGGGGCCGGACCCCAAGGATCACGTCGAGTCGATCGTGATCGAGGAGAAGGCAACTTACGCCTTGATCCACGAAGACTTCTCGCAGGCGGAAGCCCTGCTGCGGCGCCTGCGCAAGGTGTTCCCCCATAGCCCGGGCGTAGGGGACAGGCTGGCCCGGGCGTTGTTCCTGCAGGGCAGGGACGCCGAAGCAATTGCGGTCTACAAGGAGATCACCGCGGAGCACCCGGACTTCTCCGGGGCGTACTACGGCATCGGCAAGCTGCTTTCTCGCGGCGGCAAGATCGACGAGGCCATCCCGCACTTCCGCAAGGCGATTGAGCTCGATCCCACGTACGCGGAGGCTCACTACGACCTGGGCGTGTCCCTGGCCAGGCAAGGCATGATTGACGAGGCGATCGAGCACTATCGGACCGCGGTTCGTCTCCGGCCAACGTACGTCAACGCGCTGGTCAATCTTGCCATCGCCCTGGGGGGCAAGGGCGAACTGGACGAAGCGGTTCTGCTCTACGAAAGAGCCCTTCGCCTTGAACCGGCGGACCCGACCATCTACTACAACCTGGGCAACGCTCGGTTGCGGCAGGGGAACCTGGCGGAGGCGGCCCTGCGTTACGAGGAGGCGCTGCGACTCCGGCCGGACTTCGCGCTGGCCAGAAATAGCCTGCATGCCGTCCGGCAGAAGCTGGCGGAGCAACGGGGGGCTTCTCCCGGCAGCCAATAGTCAGCTCATGCTGCCCGATAAACTCGTGCGACCGCGCCTCGTGTTCGACTGCATGCTGTAATACCGGTGCCCGGCGCGGTATGATATGGGAAATGGCCGGTTGCGGAGCCGGCTCTTGGAGGGTGTGAGGATGACGGATAGACCGCCTCGTGGGGCCGCGGTATTCGCGTGGGTGCTCGTCGGGGGGCTCTGGCTCGCACAGGTTGCCATTGCCCGGAGCGCCGATCTGACGCCCGGCGGGCAACTCATCGCGGAGGTCGTACAAGGCACGGTGCCTCGGGCCTGCCCGGATGGGCCACAGCGCCTGGAGGCCAGCCCCGACGGCCAGCCGGCCGGGGCGCTGAGCGGGGTCGTCGTGTTCTGCAGCGCGGGCCACGGCTGGACCGCCGGAAGCTCCGCCTGGTACCTCCAGCGGCCACTGCTGCTGGAGATGGTCGAAGACTACGGCAACATCGAGCAGCTCAACTGCCTGGTCAACTATCTCTACAACGCCGGGGCGGTGGTGGTACCGTTCCGCCCGGTGGGTTATCGGTCGATCGAGATCGTCCTGGACAACGACGATCCGGGCGTTACGTTCAGCAGCGGCTGGTCGGACAGCAGCACGGCCGAGAAGTACTACGAGAACAACGCGACCGTCAGCGGCGTGGCCTACCGCTTTGCCATAACGAGCACGACCGAGACTGCCACCGCCCGCTACGCGCCTGACATCCCCCAAGACGATTTCTATCCGGTCTACTGCTGGACACGGGACGGGGCAAACCGCGTGAACCAGACGTACCGGATCCATCACAGCGGCGGGACGGCGGAGGTGGTCATCGACCATGCCCGCGTCGGGAAAGGATGGATCTGGCTGGGAACGTACTACCTTGAGGCGGGGACGGACGGGTACGTGGAGATCACGAACCAATCCGCTGATAACGGTGTGGTGATCGCCGACGCGATCCGGTTCGGCAACGGGATGGGCGACGTCGTCGGCGCCGGGCCGGGCACCATCAGTGGCTATTCTCGCGAGGAGGAATGCTCACGCTACTGGGCGGAGAGCGAGGCGGGGATCAATGCGGTTGGCCTGGACTCGAGCATCTGGGACTGCTGCACGACGGACGGGGCCGATAACGTGGGCACGGCCGCCCGCTGGTCCGCCGTCATGAACAACCAGGGCGTCAACGACGACCGGTGGCGGCGGATCTACGTCGAGTATCACTCCAACGCCGCCGGGTGTGCGGGCGGTCCGCCCTGCGGGGCCAAGGGCACCGTGTGCCTGGTCAGCAGTTCCTACCCCACGACCAACCAGCAGGCGTACGCGACGATCCTGGGCGACAAGATGGAGGCGGACATGCTTGCGCTCGATGACGGGTTCGAGTACGAGTGGGGGGCCCGCTATAATCCCATCTCCGGCGGCTACGGCGCGATCTCCACCTACAACAACGACAACGAGTTCGACGCCACGATCATCGAGGTCGCCTTCCACGACAACGAAGAGGACGCCCGGCTCCTGCGCGATGCCAAGGTCCGCAACGCGGTCGCGCGTTCAACGCTGCAGGGCATGATCAAGTTCCTGTCGGATACCAGCATCTTTCCGGACACCCAGGTACCGTGGGTCTACCCGCCCGAGCCGCCGGAGCGGGTTCAGGTGATCCACGACGGTTCCGGCCAGCTCGTGGTGGCCTGGGAGCCGGGTCCGATCAGCCCGCCTCCACCGGGCTCCGACGGGCCTTATGGCCACGCGCCGAGCGGATACAGGATATACCGCTCCGGCAACGGATACGGGTTCGGAAACGCGGTCGATGTGGGAGACGTGTTGAGTGCCACGCTTACGGATGTTCCGCCGGCCACCACGGTCTACTTGCGGGTGGCGGCCTATAACGCAGGCGGCGAGTCGATGCCGTCGGAGGTGCTGGCCGCCCGCCGGCCGGAATCGGGATCTGCCTCGGTGCTGATTGTCAACGGCTTCGACCGCGTCAGCCGGCAGCAGAATGTGATCCAGGTCATCCCTGCCGGGCCGATGGAAAGGCCCATCGCCCGGCGGGTGAACTCATTCGACTACGTTGTCCAGCACGCCACCGCCCTGGCGGCCAACGATGTTACCTTCGACTCGTGCGCCAACGAGGCGGTCATCGACGCCGCCGTCCAACTCGACGGCTACCAGTTGCTGGTGTGGATCCTCGGCGAGGAGTCAGTGCAGGACAACACCTTTGACGCGACCGAGCAGGCTCTTGTGACCGACTACCTCAACCAGGGCGGGAACCTGTTCGTGACCGGCACGGATATGGCATACGAGCTGGACGAGCTTGGGGCGGGGCGGAGCTTCTTCGAGGACACGCTCGGCGGAGATTACGTGGGCGATGACGGCGACAGCTTCACCGTGACCGGCTCCGGCGGAATCCTGGGGGATATCGGCACGTTCGAGTTTGACGAGGCCAGCGGCGCCCCCTACCTGGCGGAGTACCCGGATCGACTTGCCCCGCAGCTCGGCGCGACGCCCATTCTGACCTATGTCTCCGGGACGGGCGATACCGCGGGGCTTCAGTACGACGCGGGGGCCTACCGGGTGGTCATGTTCGGCTTCCCCTTCGAGACGATCGTCTCGGAAACGGTGCGGGGCGAGGCCATGCAACGAGTCGTGGAGTTTCTCAAACCACTCGCACCGGCGGACTTCGATCGCGACGGTGACGTGGATCAGGAGGACTACGGTTACCTTCAGGTATGTCTGACTGGTCCGAACATTCCCCAAACCGATCAATCCTGCCTGGCCGCCCGGTTGGACGCCGACAACGACGTGGACCAGGCCGACGTGGCCATCTTCGTCGGCTGCATGAGCGGCGCGAGCGTGCCGGCCGACCCGCACTGCGCAGAATGACGGGAATGGCCGGTGGACGGCCCCGGCGGATTCATCAAGCTGGTTGAAACGATTCGGCCGAATCAGGTAGAATTGATGCTGACCGGGGCGTATGCGGCCGGTCGGTGCGCCGGCGGCTCGCTTCAAAACGCATGATGCCTGCCTATCCCTGTCCGAACCGCGACCGTGAGGGAGCGGACACATGATCCCCGCCGCCTCTCCCAACCCCCCAGCCCGCCAAGTATTAGCTGCGTCCCCCGTTTCAACTGCCCCGATCATCAACAGACCTCCCCCGCTTCCGTGTGCCGAAGGATTCATTCCCCGGGTACTTCTATGCATCACACCCGGTCGAGACTGGCGGCTGCCGTCCGAAGACGCTAATCTTCGCATTCTGGACGGCATCTGGAGATCTGGATACGGCGTTCGGGGCCGACTAGGGATAGCTGCCTAAGGCAGGCTTATAGCTGTGATAACCGAAGTTCTACACCAGCCTTTTGACTCAGACGGGAGGCCAAGCACTCTGGGCCACCGCCTGCTTGCCGAACTCTCGTCACGGGAGTACTGCACCCTCACTCTCTGCAACGCCTTTGCAACGAGTAGCGGGACAAGCCGTATCTATGGTGGACTTAGGGATCTCTCCGAAAATGGTGGTTCAATGGTGGCCGTTCTTGGAGTAGCGAATGGGATCACAACCGTCGAAG
>CAZOIA010000112.1:0-8352 GCA_964579675.1 uncultured Planctomycetales bacterium
CCGTATGGGCCGCGCGGAATAATGCTCACCTTGTGCAAGGGATCAGCGTCGGGCAAGAGGCACTGCACCAGGGAATGCCCACCTTCGTGGTAGGCGGTGGCGACGCGTTCCTTCTCGTCCACGACGCGGCTCTTCTTGGCCCGGCCCCAGCGGACCTTGTCGCGGGCCTCCTCGAGGTCCTCCATCTCCACGTAGTCCTTGTTGACGAGCGTTGCCAGCAGGGCCGACTCGTTGATGATCGCCGCCAGGTCCGCACCGCTGAACATCGGCGTCCCGCGGGCCAGCCGGTGCAGATCCACGTCCGGGCCGAGCTTGATCTTCTTGGCGTGCACGCGAAGGATCTCCAGACGCCCCTTCACGTCGGGCAGCGGGACGTAGACCTGGCGATCAAACCGGCCGGGACGAACCAGGGCCGGGTCCAGCACGTCCGCCCGGTTCGTGGCGGCGATGACAATCACCTGGTCCGACGTCTCGAACCCGTCCATCTCGACCAGGATCGCGTTGAGCGTCTGCTCCCGCTCGTCGTGCCCGCCGGTGGTGAACCCTGCCCCGCGGCGGCGGCCTACGGCGTCGATCTCGTCCAGGAAGATGATGCAGGGGGAATTATCCTTGGCCTGCTTGAACAGATCGCGGACCCGCGAGGCACCCACGCCCACGAACATCTCGACGAAATCACTGCCGGAAATGCTGAAGAACGGCACCTCGGCCTCGCCGGCGATCGCCTTGGCGAGCAGCGTCTTGCCGCAACCCGGATCACCCACCAACAACACCCCGCGCGGAATGCGCCCCCCCAGACGCTGAAACCGTTTGGGGTTCTTCAGAAACTCGATGAGCTCGGTGACCTCTTCCTTCGCCTCGTCGATTCCCGCCACGTCGCTGAAAGTGACGTTGGTATGCTCCTTCGAGCTGACGCGGTGCTTGGAGCGTCCGAAGCTGCCGAGCATCCCGCCCGGTCCCCCGCCCACGCCCCGGAGTTGACGGAATACGAAGAACCAGATGAACGCGAAGACGAGGATCCACGGCACGAAGTTAATAAGAACCTTGAAGAAGTATCCGCTGCTGTTGTCGGCTCGGATCCGCATGTCCGGGTCGGCGCGCCGGAGCTTCTCGGAGAGGTTCTCGAACTCGCTGGGCGACCATTCGACCTCGAACTCCTTGGACCGGTCCTTCTCCTGAACCGCCTTGAGCTGGCCGGTAATTCTGCCGTTGGATTCCTCGAGCACGGACTCGGCGACGTTCTTGTCCCCCACGTGCCTCCAGTACTCGTCCACGGTCAGTTTCGTTTTCTGGTCCATGCTGGACATCAATACCGCGACCAGGATCACGGACAGGCCGATGAACACCGCCCATCCCAAAAGGCCGCGGGACATGCGCATGGGCGGTCCGGGGGGCCTGCTCGGACCCTGGCGATCGTCCCGATCTGGTTGGGTGCCAGACATCAACTGGTTCCCTGCCGACCCGCGTATGGCGCGGTCGGCGCTGGTGGTGCCCTATTATATACAATCTAAGGGGTCCCCGGCACGTCGGAGCACCCTTTTTCTGCCAGTATCACTTACATTTCAGGCCCCGCGACGGGCGCTTCACCACGACGATTGCATGTCGTCCACGATGTTCCGGGCGTGCTTGTTGACGGCGTCGAGCCGGGCATCGGCGACGGTTTCGCCGGCCGGGCGGACGTAGGTCACCGTGGTCACAAACCGCGGGCGTTCCCGCAGCAACTTGCCCGTCCGCATATCCTGCCAGCGGTAGCGGACGGCCAGGGCGGCGGCGGTCTCCCGCGGCCAACTGGTCCCGAAATGTCGCCCGATAGTGGACTCCCGCCATTCGAGCACCTCGGCCGACAAGATGGTATCGGCTTTCTCACGAGGCGCATTTCTGTACGGCGTCTCAAGGTCGATTTGTTTCCGCAGGGCTTCGGTGAGCTCGAATTCGATTCCGCGCCGGAACTCGCGGGATTGGGCCATTTCCACATAGATGGTGCGGACGGTCTGGCGATGAAGCGGCTCGGAGGAATACCCGCATCCCGCCGCCGCGGCGAGCAATACCGCCGCCGCCCGAAGTCCCATAACCCGTAGATCCAGCCGGTTGCATCTGGCAGGCCGGTGCATTATCGGCCTCCTTGTTCAGGAGAACCTGAGGCTGGCACCTCGGGCTCGTCGGGTTGAGGAAACGCAGTCGGGTCACCCAATGCGGCCAGGCGTCCATTTGCCTGGGCCGCCGCCGGGGTGTCCGGCCAGTTCCTCACAATCGCCCGGTAGTAGAACCGCGCAGCTTTGGGCTGGCCGGTCTTCTCGTAGAACCGGGCAATGTCGTAGGTCTTGTCCGCCCGCGTGGCCGCAATCTGGTCCAGGACAACGGTTACGCCGTGTTCCTCGGCCGCGGCCGGGTAAGACCGGCGAAACTGCCGGAACCGCTCGTTGGCCTCAATCAGGCCGGCGTCGTCAAACTTGATGCCGGGGAAGCTCGCCAGCGCCGCCTGGGCACTCCTGAGCAGGGCCCGGGGGTGCCACCGACTCAGCGGATACTCCCGGGCAAACGTGGCGTATTCATCCTCAGCCAACTCGAACTCGCCCCGAGCGAAGTAGTAGTCGGCCTTGGCCATCTGGGCCAGCTCGGCCAGTGGGGTGTCCGAGTAGTTCACAACCAAGTCGTCCATGATCTCGATGCCGCCATCATAGTCACGGATCCGCAACAGCCCCCCCCATGCCCGTCGCCGTTTGCCCGCCAGATACTGCTCGGCGACGCGGAACTGTCCCCACAATGCCCGTTCAGCATAGTCAGAGCCGGGAAAGTCGTTGAGCAGCGACTGATAAGTGTCGTGGGCCGCCCGGTAGCGCCCCCGCTCCAGGTAAGCCGTCGCTCTGAGGTACAGCGCCTCCGGGTAGCGAAGCGACTCCGGGCCGTAACTCTTTAACCATCCCTTGAGGATGCCTGAAGCCGTTTTGTAGTCTTCAAGGGCCATCCATTGCCGGGCAATGTCCAGATCGCCGTCCTCGGTGCCTGGAATCGGGTCGGGCGTGCGGACCCACTGGCGGGTCTTCTCGTCGTAGGTATGCTGCTCAGCATACCCCTTGGGCGGGACCGGAGTGTCGCCGAATGACTTCGACGCAACAGACAGCCCCACCCACGCTACCACGGGAAGCCACGACCAGAGACGGCAACGTAACAGTGAGCAGCGAGAGTCGAGTTTCATATCCGGCGCTCGAGACTGCTCCGAGGTTGAAGCGCAACGACACCCGCGGTTACGCCCGCGAGGCCCGGCGATCCTGCCAGGAGGCGCGATTATAGAAAGGCCCGTCATCATCATGCAAGGGAAAGCCTGGAACGTGCTCCCCGCTCATGCCCGTCCCCTTGATGCCCCGATTCCTGGGATGAGAAAGGCTTTTCAAACGCAGACAACCCCGGTGACCTCAGGAACCTTTTCCTTGAGGTTCCGTTCGACGCCGAGCTTGAGCGTCATCTGACTTGCCGGGCAGCCCACACACGCGCCCTGCAGCCGGACCTGGACCACGCCCTGATCATCGACGCCCACGAGCTCAATGTCGCCGCCGTGGCCTTGAATCAAAGGCCGAATCTCGCCGATGACCGTCGCCACGCGATCGCTCAGCGGGAGTCCCGTCTCGTTGGAAGTATCGGACATCAGACCTCCTCAGGCACAAGGCCACTCGTTGTTTGCGCTCGGCCGCGCAAACCACTATAGTCCCCCGCCATGCGCCCGGCAACACCGGCTCTTCCCGGCGCCGGGGTTCTGGTGCGTGACAGTTCAGGCGGCGGGCCGGAGGAAGCCCTATGCTGCCTCCGCCAAGCCCCGGCCCAAAGGGTGCGAAGGTGTGAAAGTGGAAAAGGCACGTCGCAGCCAGCCTTTTCTCACTTTCTCGCATTGGCACTTGCTCGCGGGCCGCGTCAGGCCATTCCGGGAAAGACGAGGCCACGGCTTTCTGGGAGCCCCGCCGATTCTGTCACACACCCCCGGGGTTCTGTGCCCTTGAGATCGAAACACGGGCGAACGACGGGCCCGGCGCCGGGGGCGTGGCTCGAAGGCTCGGGTCACGTTAGAATAACCCGCGAATGGGGCCCCACAGGCGAGGAGTTCTCATGTTGCCTTTATCCATGCAATGCCGGACCTGCGTATACTGGCCGATGATCGGAATGCTGATGCTCGGTGGATGTCAATGGTTCGTGGACGACGCGGACCGCGAGGTCTACCGGCTGATCGAGAGCCGACAGCGGGCCGCCCTCGGCGAAACGCGCACCGTGCGGATCGACCAGGAGCGGCCGCCCATCGCCGTCGGCGCCGGCTCGTATGCGTTCGTTCCGCACCCGATCGACTCTCAAGTGCCCGCGTCGTTCGCGCTGACCACGACGAGGCCGGCTCGGACGGAGGAGATGCCTGCGGGAGTCGATTCCCGCGAGCCGGCGGCGACCTCGCCTGCCGATTCGCCCGGTCGCACCCGGTTGGCGATGCCGGCGGCCGAACGACCCCCCGGGGCAACGGAGCCGATCGTGGCCACCCGGCCGAGTACAGCCACCCGGCCGGCCCCGGCCGTGGCGCTTGCCTCCACCTCCACCACGCAACCGGCAGCGGCGTTACCCTCAAGACCGGTACTCACGCTTGCCGGCGCCCTGAGCTACGCGTTCAGGAACTCGCGGGACTTCCAGTCGGCCAAGGAGGACCTCTATATGGAGGCACTGGGCCTCAGCCTGGAGCGCCACCTGTGGACGCCCAGGCTCATGGGCGAAATCGAGTCGCAGTACGCCAACTACGGGCAGATCCGCGAGTTCGATCACGCGATGGCCGCCGTCGCCACGGTCGGCATCGAACAGCAGTTGCCCTACGGCGGCGAGGTCACCGCCCAGATCATCAGCACCCTCATGCGCGACCTGACGCATCACGTCACCACGAGCGAGACGGGTGCGATGATCCTTCAGGCCAGTATTCCCTTGCTCCGGGGGGCAGGGCCGGTGGCGTACGAATCGCGCTATCAGGCGGAGCGCAGCCTCATCTACGCCGTACGGGTATTCGAACGGTTCCGGCGCCGGCTGGCGGTCCAGATCGCCGGCTCGTACTTCAACCTGCAGCAGCTCCGGCAGCGGATCCTCAACGCCCACGAGAGCGTCGGGGCATTCACCAGCGACGTGCAACGGGCCGAGGCCCGCTGGCGAACGGGACGTGTCATCCGGCTCGACGTGCTCCGCGCCGACGAGGACCGGCTGCGGGCGGCAAACACGGAAGTTAATGCCATCGAGCGCTACGAAACCGCGTTGGATGTGTTCAAGATCCAGATCGGCATGCCGACCGAAACGGCAATTGATGTGGAGTTTCCGGCTGACCTCACCGCAGAGTCGGCAACCAAAGCGGGCCCGCTGTACGCAGACGCACTCGAGCAGGCCCTGCGCATGCCCGACGTTTCCGAAAAACAGGCCATCAGCGCCGCCCTGAGGCACCGCCTCGACCTGCTGAACGTGCTGGATCAGACCGACGACGCCCACCGCGGCGTCAAGATTGCCGAGAACAACCTGCTTCCGGATCTCGTGGCCAGCGGCAGCGTGCAGATGGACACGGACGCCAGCGAGCTCGGCTCACTGAAGTACAATAGCGAACGGACGACCTGGCGGGGCTTTTTGACCCTGGAGCTGCCGCTTGATCGCAAGGCCGAACGCAACGCGCTGCGGGAGTCGTTGATCGGGTTGCGCCGGGCGGAGCGAAACCACGATCAGGCCCGGGACCAGGTTCGCCTGGAGGTCCGCCGGGCCATGCGGCGGGCCGCCCAGCGACAGGAATCGCTGGAGATCCTGAGGCGTAGCCGGGACCAGGCCCGCATTCGCCGTCGCGCCGCCCAGATCCGATTCGAGTTGGGCCAACTCAATAACCGCGACGTGGTGGAGGCCCAGAGGGAGCTTCTGGACGCCCAGGACAGCCTGGCCCAGGCCCAGGCCGAGTACCGGCTTGCGATCCTGGAGTTCCGGCTGGACACCGGCACGCTCCGCATCGACGACGACGGCCGATGGGCGGCCCCGGTAGCCACGGCCGCCGAAACTCGCTAGAATAGCTAACGGAATCGACCTTCCAACGTCTTGACAGGTGTAGGCTGTCCCTCCCGGGCGGCAGCACCGTCCGATCATCGGGGGCATCACTGGAGGTACACGGTTGAGCTCCACCGAGACTGACCTTCGCCTGCCGGCGGCACCGCCTCGGTCCAAGCCGACCCCGGCGCCCGCGGATGTTGACTGGTCAATGCCCCCGGCGGCCCCGGTTCGCCGCGCCCGCAGGCTCGCGCGGCGCGCCCTCGTGGTGGTGGTGGTCGTCGCGGCCATCGGCGGGGGAGCCTACTTCGGGTGGGCACAATGGTTCCAATCGGGTCCGGTCGAGGACATTCAGCTCTATGAGGTCGTCCGGAAGAGCTTCCCCATCATCCTGGAGGAAAAGGGCGAACTGAAGGCCACTAACTCCGTCGACGTCAAGAACGAGGTAGAGGGCAGAGCGACGATCATCTCACTGGCGGACGAGGGAACCCACGTTGCCAAGGGGGACCTCCTCGTCGAACTCGCCAGCGACGAAATCGAGGAGAAGATCGAGGAACTCAAGATTAAGGTGGCGGTCGAGGAGGCCGCCCTTCAGAAAGCCGAGACCGACCTCGAGATCCTCCGGGACGAAAATGCGAGCAAGATCCGCAAGGCGGAACTCGCCCTGGAGATGGCCGAGATCAGCCTGAAAAAGTATGAAGAAGGTGACGCCTTCGAACTCCAGAAAGATGCTGAGATCAACCGCGAACAGGCCGAGTTCGAACTCAACCGGGCCCGGGAGTACTTGAAAGACTCGGAGGATCTCTTCAAACAAGGCTTCATTACCCAAATCGAGCGAGACGACGATCGCTTCACCGAGTACAAGGCTGACAACCAATTGACCAAGTCCGGGATCAAATTGGACGTCCTGAAGAAGTACACGATTCCAATGGACCTCAAGGAGAAGCAATCGGACGTCGAGGAGGCCGGGGCGGAACTCAAGCGGGCGGGGAAAGCCGCCGAGGCGTCGGAGGAACAGGCCCGCGTCCAGCTCAAGGCCGAGAAGGACCAGCTCGAAATCGTGCGGGGCAAGCTGGACAAGGCCCTCGAGCAGAAGAAGAAAACCAAGATCTACGCCCCCGCCGAAGGGCTCGTAGTCTACTTCAAGGAGGGCTGGTGGCGGCGCGAATCCGAAATCAAGACCGGGGTCGAGGTGCACGAGCGGCAAACCCTGATCGAACTGCCCGACACCAGCTCGATGAAGGTGGAGGTCAACGTTCACGAAGCCCAGATCGAGCGCCTCGAAGAAGGGCTATCCGCGACGATCACCGTGGAGGGGCTCCAGGGCCGCCAGTTCACGGGCAAGGTGACCAAGATCGCCGTCCTGGCCGACTCCCAGCACCGCTGGCTGAACCCCAACCTCAAGCAGTTCAAGACCGAGGTGCAGATCGACGGGGAGGTGAACGAGTTGAAGCCCGGGGCCACCGCCCGCGTCCAAATCACAATCACCGAACTCCAAGACGTCATCGCGATCCCGGTCCAGGCGGTGTTCGGCAAAGGGGGCAAATACTACGTGTTCCTCGATGAGAAAGGGAATCCGCAGCCGGTCGAGGTCGAGGTGGGCCCGTCGAGCAACGAGTACATAGAAATCACCGAAGGCCTGCAGGTGGGCCAGAAGATCCGCCTGGCCGTCACCGAGGATATGAAACTGGAGCTCCCGGACCGCGACGACGGGGAAAGGGAGAGAGGGGGAAAGGGGGCGAAGGGAAGAAGGGGGGGATGACGAATGACGCAAGGCCACATACCTGTGGCCATTGACCGGCCACCCGACGGCGGGATGGCTCGCCTGGAGGGGGTTCACAAGATCTATCGCAAGCCCGGCGGTTCGGTCGAGGTGCATGCCCTGCGCGGGATCACGCTGACCTTCAGGCGGGCTGAGTACGTCGCCATCTGCGGGGCGAGCGGCTCGGGCAAGAGCACGCTGATGAACCTGCTGGGCTGCCTGGACCGCCCCACCTTCGGGCGGTACTGGCTCGGCAACGCCGACGTGTCGTTGCTGGACGACGACGCGCGGTCGGAGCTGCGGGGCCGACGACTCGGGTTCGTGTTCCAGGACTTCAACCTGATCCCGCAACTGACGGTGCTGGAGAACCTGGAGGTTCCCCTGTTCTACCAGGGCGTCGGGCCCGGGGCGCGGCAGGAGCGAGCGCTCCAGCTCGTCAAGCGGGTCGGCCTGGCCGAGGAATTCCGCATCGGCGGCACTTGCGTGATCCGCGGCTGCGTGCCGAAGAAGCTGTTGGTCTACGCCTCGCAATATTCCGAGCATTTCGAGGACGCGTCGGGCTACGG
>CAZOIA010000112.1:8362-18628 GCA_964579675.1 uncultured Planctomycetales bacterium
TCCAGCTCGTCAAGCGGGTCGGCCTGGCCGATCGGAAGGATCACCGCCCGACGGAACTGTCCGGCGGGCAGCAGCAGCGGGTCGCCATCGCACGATCCCTGATCAACGATCCTCTCCTGATCCTCGCCGACGAGCCGACGGGGAACCTGGACACCGCCACCGGCGAGGTGATCCTCGATCTGTTCGATCAGTTGCACGCGGAGGGCAAGACCATCCTGATGGTCACGCACGAACAGCACGTTGCCGATCGCTGCCAGCGGGTCGTTACCCTTCGCGACGGACAGGTAGTCAGCGATACCTTGAACGGTGAGAGCGCCTGAGACCGTGCTTGCTCCGGGGGAGCGGTGAACCCATGTTTCGCGGACTGACGATCGAGACGATTCGGCTTGGCCTCAAGAACACGTACCTTCACAAGCTGCGATCGTTCCTGACCGCGCTGGGGATCATCTGCGGGGTGGGTGCGGTCATCTGCATGCTTTCCATCACCGAGGGGGCTTCCGAGGCGGAGATGGCGTTGATCCGGCTTCTGGGCACGTACAACGTCATCGTCCGATCCGTTCCGCCCGAAGGCGGCGGCGACGTGGGCGAGGAACAAGCGCGACTGCTGGAGTATGGGCTGACCCGAGACGACCTGGCCCTGATTCGAGAGACTGTCCCCCACATCCGGCGCGTGGTGCCTCTCCGCGAAGTTGCCAGCGAGGTGACGTACGGCCCGGTGAAGTACCCTGCGAATGTCGTGGGGGCTGAGCCGGCGTTCTTTCACACCCTCAACATCGGCATTGCCCAGGGGCGGGCCCTGAAGACCAACGACCAGAGGCGGGCCAAGAAAATCTGCGTAATTGGCGACGAAGCCCGGGCCAGGCTCTTTGCCTACGAGGACCCAATTGGAGAAGTGATTACCGTCAACAGCTTCGGTTCGGGCATCATCCCGTTCCAGGTGGTCGGCGTGCTGGAGCGGACCGAGACCGCGGGCCGCCCGGCCAAGGGCGTCGGCGAGCGGAACCTCAATGCCGACGTGTTCATCCCCCTGACCACTGCCGACGCCCGTTACGGTGAGCTTCGCATCGACATCAGCAGTGGTACCGAAGAAGCCAGCCGGTGCATCTTCAGCGATTTCATCATCCAGATCGACGAGTTGGACCACGTCCTGGCGGTCTCGGAGATGATCCAGCGGGTCCTCGAGCATGGGCACGAGAAGCTTGACTACGTGGTCACGGTTCCGCTGGAGCGTCTGAGACTTGCTGAGAGCGAGAAGCGCCGCCGCCAGATCACGCTCGGCGCAATTGCCGGCATCTCCCTGCTCGTCGGAGGCATCGGCATCATGAACATCATGCTGGCCACCGTCACCGAGCGCACGCGCGAAATCGGCATCCGCCGGGCCCTCGGGGCCAAGCGCCGGCACATCGTCATGCAGTTCCTGGTCGAGGCGCTCATTTTGAGCAGCGTCGGCGGCCTGATCGGTGTCATCTCCGGCTCCACCGGCGCCCACCTCATAACCAAATGGGTGAGTTGGCCCACGGTGATTCACGAGTGGACGATATTGGTCAGTCTGGGACTTGCCCTGGTCGTGGGTCTCTTCTTCGGCATCTACCCCGCCGCCAGCGCCGCCCGCCTCGATCCGATCGAAGCACTGCGGCAAACGTGACCGTTCAAATGAGGAACGATGAATAAGGCGAGAACAAACAGGAACTCGGCAGGCCACAGCCGTGCCGTTTCGGACAGGCAAACCCGGCCAATCCGAATTGCGAACACTCGTGGCTATGCCCGGATAGTCAGAGCAAGGCCAGGGATTCATCAACGGTCAAGCTGGCATTGCGAATCAGCGCCCGGAGCGTGCCCACGGACAATTCCTTGTGTTGCGGAACGGACAGATTCACGCGAACACCTGTCTTGATCAGCACCAGGTGGCTTCCAAGCTGGCCGATCGGATGCCACCCGGCCCGCTCGAAGGCCTGAGCCGCCTGCTTGCCTGAGATGTTCGCCAGTTTTCCCATGCGGCTACACGGTCACGACGATGGGTTGCTCTCCTGCCTTGGCACCGAGACCAGAGACCGCCTTTTGATCCTCAGCCCACAGCCAGGCCGTGATCGCCTCCTTGATGTTGTCCAGGGCCTCCTTTTCGTCTTTGCCTTGGGAGACGCACCCGGGAAGGGCCGGGCACTCGGCCACGATCCAGCCGTCTTCAGCCTGCTCCAGCGTCACGTGGAAGATCATATACCTGCCCCCGCAATATCTGCGCCACCGTGGTAATGCGATTGCGTCGGCGTCGCCCCCGCGGACGCGACAAGACCATCGCCCCGCCGATCGCTATTCCCAAGTGCAATGATACCCGCGCCTCACCTGCGTCTCAATATGGCCGGACTGATGTGGGCAAGGAGTTCGTTCTTCCCTGGAAGGCTGGCGGTGCAGCCCCGTTGCCGGCGGTTTTGGGGAATGCTCGTGGTCAGCGCTGGTACCGGATGAGTTGGCGTTCAACGGGCCCTTCCAGCGATGGCAGCGTCACCCGGAAAGGCTCAGCCTCCGCCAGACCGACCGACCGGGCGAATCTGCGACCGCGTATAAGCTCCTCTCCTTCGATAAGGGCCGCCTTGTAGAACACTACCGCCCCGCCAGGGCGGACGAGGCGATGGACCTCCTTGAGCCCGGCGGCGATCTTGCCCACCGCGCGCAGGGTGACCAGATCGAATGTGCCGGGACACTCGCGGGCCAGATCGGTGGCACGGGCATGGCGGGCGTGGATGTTCTGCAAGCTCAGGGCGGCGGCTGAGTCGCCGACGAATCGGGCCTTCTTGCCCGTACCATCGATCGCGGTGATCTGCCAATGCCTGCACATGATCGCCAGGGGGACGGCGGGGAAACCGGCCCCGGTGCCGACGTCCAGCAGTGCCAGCGGCCGGCCGGCGTCGATCCACGGGGCGGCCAACAGGGTCAGAGAATCGGCGTAGTGCTTGAGCGCGGCGTCAGCAGGCAGGGTGACGCGGGTAAGGTTGAATCGGCGGTTCGCCTCGACGACACGCCGGAAATGCTCGTACATTCGCGCCCGCCGGGACGGCTCGACTTCCAGGCCGATCGAGGCACAGGCTGACTGCAGGGTGGCGTCGAAGGCGTCGGAGTCCCGCTCGCGGATCGGCTCGCCAGCGCTCATGCCCAGCATGATACCCACGCCAAGACGGGGGTTGAACCCGACCGGTCTTGATGGCCGGCGGCCGGGGAGTTAGCCTGGGGGACAGCCTGACCCGATGGTGCCGCTTACCCTTACAGGGAGTCCCCAGACAACTCACCTTCTCTGTCATCGGGTGGCCCCCAACAGGAATGAGAGCTGCCCGTATCCCACTTGGTAGGGAACGAGGAATGAGAAAGGATTGAGGAGCCGTGCCTGAGATTACCGCGTTCTCCGGGTTGCGATACAACCCGAACCGTTTCACCAAAGACCTCTCCGACCTGATCGCGCCGCCCTACGACGTGCTCGAGGCGAAAGACAAGGCGGCGCTCCTGGAGCGATGCGAGCGCAACATTGTGGCGATCGACCTGCCGCATGTTCCGCCCAAATCCGCCGGACCGGACGGGGTCTACGCCGAGGCGGCGGACCTGCTCCGGCAATGGCAGGATGACGGCACATTTGTTCTCGACGACAAGCCCGCTGTTTACGTGTACCACCAGGTGTACGAGCACGGTGGAAAACCGTTTACCCGCCGGATGTTCTTCGCGAGGATGAGCCTGGAGCCATTTGGCACCGGGAGAGTATTCCCGCATGAGCAAACCTTCAGCGGGCCGAAGGAAGACCGCCTCAAGCTCATGCAGGCGACTCGATGCCAGCTTTCAGCGGTCTTCGGCCTGTACGGCGATCCGGCCGGCGCGGTGGGCGGACTGCTGGATATGGGGGATCGCCCACCCGACGCGACGGCGGAGTTGAACGGTGTGGTGAGCCGGTTGTGGGTGGCTCAGGAAACCACCGTGATCGAGAGGGTCCGTCAACAGCTTTCGAATCGGGCGGTGTACATCGCCGACGGTCACCATCGCTACGGGACGGCACTGACGTACCGTGATGCGGTGGCGGCGACGGGCGAATTACCGGTGGATCATCCGGCGCGGTTTGTCCTGGTCGGGCTCTGTGCGATGGAAGACCCGGGCTGCGTCATTCTGCCCACGCATCGCGTGCTGAGCGGATTCGGGGATGCCAACCCGAGCCGGGTTCTGGCTGCTCTGGAGCCGGGCCTGGCAACCACCACCGTAAGCGTCGGCTCGACCGATCCCGAGGAACTGCTGCCGGCCGACTCGCCCGACAACCTGGACATCTACCTAGCCGCCGGCGACCGGATGTACGCGGGAACGTTCACCCGGCGGGAGATCCTGCAAACACTGGCCCCTGACCGGAGCCCAGCCTGGCGAGCACTCGATCTCGCGTACCTACATCGATACCTGATTGACGAGCTCATCGCCGGCGGGCTGGGCGGCACTGCCCCGACCATCCGGTACGTCAAGGATGCCGGCGCCGCGATGGATCTCGCTCGGGAAACCGGCGGCATCGCTTTCATCTGCAAGCCGTGCACGATGGCCGAGCTGCGGGCGGTCAGCGAGGCGGGCGATCTCATGCCAGAAAAAAGCACCTATTTCTACCCCAAGCTGGCCACGGGCCTGGTGATCAACCCCCTCGAACAGTGAGCAGCTCAGATTGACCGATTTGCGAATGGGAGCTGGAGAACTGCGGTTCTTGAGGCTACGTCCGTCCCCACGGGCCTGCCGGTCCCCGCATGATTCAAAAAGGACAGCGCGATTATAATGGCCGAAGGGTAAGCTCCAGCGTTAACCTGTTGTCGGCCATTGGCGAGCCGACCCGGGGCCGGGGCCAGGGTGAGTTGGCACATGGCGATTCACTACAAGTGCGGATGCGGGGCGAACATCCGGATGCCGGTCTCGGCCGCGGGCAAGCAGGCGCGGTGCCGATCGTGCGGGACGGTCTTCACCGTACCGGACCGGGAGTACGACCAGGCCGGGCAACCCATCCCGCAGGAGACGGATCGTTCCCGCCGGGCCGCCGATCAGGGATCGGCTGAAGAGCCCGGCTCATGGCTTGAGGAATTCGCGCGGATCGAGTCGCAGGCGACCCCCGAACCGCCCGCAGCGCCGATCGAGTTCACCCCCGAGGAGCCCGCACCAGCCAAGGTGGAGCAAGCGGTTTCCGCCCGCCCGGCGACGGACGAGAACCATGTCTCGTTGGACGACGGCCGGGATTGGATCGCCGGGCCGGAGCAGTCGTTCTGGCGCGACCTGGCCCAGTCGTTCGTCTTCTTCATGAGCCCCGGCAATCTGGTCACGTTCCTGATCATCGCCTTGATCAACGCCATGACCGTACCCCTGTCGTTCGCGGGGATCCTCGGGGTGATCGGGCAGGTGCTCGTCCTCGGCTACCTCTGCGCGTTCTACATGTCCACGATTCGTGAGACGGCTTCCGGCGAGGACGAATTGCCGACCGTGTGGATCAGCAGCATGTTCGACGACCTGGTCATGCCCCTGGTGCAATTCATAGGCACATGGGCGTGGGTACTCCTGCCGGCCGGGGTAGTAGCACTGGTCACGTGGCACAACATGGGGGAGGTGCCCTGGACCCTCGTCAGGGCGGTGGCGGTGGCGGGCCTGTTCTTCTGGCCGGTGGTCATCCTGGGCGTGGCGATCGGGGGTGGATTCAAGGGGCTCTGGCCTCACACGATCGTTCACACCGCGCTGGCGGCTCCCGTGGTGTACCTGGCGGTCTGCGCAACCCTCGCGATCGCCGCCGGCATCCTGATTCTCCCGTCAACGGACGTGTGGAAGTCGGTGTTCGATCGGCTTGGCCTGGCGGCCGGTTTCTCGGTCAAGCTCATGATTCTCAACTCGGTCCTCACCGCCTACGCGATGATCGTCGCGATGCGGGCGGTCGGACTTCTGTACCGCCACCGCAAGCACAAGTTCCCCTGGGTGGCGGAGTAGGCGGATCCAGCAGAACATCCGCGAGGCACCGGTTTTGAACCGGTGCGGGTTCGACCGAACTCCGCCGGCGGCAAGGAGCCGCGTCGGCGTGTTGACACCCCGGGCCCGGGAACTTACGTTGGCGGATGTCCGTGGCGCACACCCCCGTCACCATCTAAAGCGGGACGGGGGGGCAGCCGATAACAATAGGGCGCGGCCGTCGGTCCGCATTTGTCACCCGTGAACAGTATCTTCCAGGCGTGCTGATTCGCGTGTGCACTTACTAGGGGTATAAGCCCAAGAGGAACGGAGAAATCATGGCGACGAAATGGGTCTACACGTTTGGCAGGGGCAAGGCTGAAGGCAAGGCACATCAGAAGCCGTTGCTGGGCGGCAAGGGCGCGGGCCTGGCGGAGATGACCAGCATCGGGCTCCCCGTACCCGCCGGTTTCACCATCACCACCGAGGCGTGCGCGGAGTACAACCGGCTCGGCCTGAAATGGCCCAGGGGGCTCGACAAGCAGGTCAGGGAAGCGATCAAGAAGCTCGAGCGGGCCACCGGGAAGAAGTTCAGCGATCGAAAGAACCCCCTCCTGGTGTCCGTGCGGTCCGGGGCCGCCATCTCGATGCCCGGCATGATGGAGACGGTACTCAACCTGGGTCTCAACGACATCGTGGTCGAGGCCCTGGCGGAGAAGACCGGCAACCCGCGCTTTGCCTACGACAGCTATCGCCGGTTCATCCAGATGTACTCCACCGTGGTCTGCGGGCTGAACAAGGACATCCTGGAAGGCAAGCTTCACGCCCTCAAGCAGCGGATCGGCATCGAGAGCGACCCGGAGATCCCGGCCGAAAACCTCAAGGAGCTTTGCGAGGAGTTCAAGGCGTTCTTCGCCAGCGAGATGAACGAGCCCTTCCCGCAGGAAGCCTACAGGCAGCTCGTCGGTGCGATCAACGCCGTGTTCGGCAGTTGGAACGCCGACAAAGCCACCACCTACCGCCGGGTGGAGAAGATCACCGGCCTGAACGGGACGGCGGTAAACGTTCAGCAGATGGTGTTCGGCAACATGGGCGACGACAGCGGTTCGGGTGTTTGTTTTACCCGGAACCCGAGCGACGGGGCGAACGAATACTACGGCGAGCTGCTGATGAACGCCCAGGGCGAAGACGTGGTGGCCGGCATCCGCACGCCGATCAAGCTGGACCAGCTCAAGGCCGGAATGCCGGAGATCTACGACCAGCTCTACGCGATGCGGGTGATCCTGGAGATGCACTACAAGGATATGCAGGACCTGGAGTTCACCATCGAGCAGGGCAAGCTCTACATGCTCCAGTGCCGGACCGGCAAGCGGACCCCACGGGCGGCGTTCAAGATCGCGGTGGACCAGGCGACCAAGCCGATACTCACCAGGGCCGAAGCCGGACGGCTGGCCAGGAAAAGATATCTGCCCGCCCGCTATGCCAGACTGGCAACCAGGCCCGTTCTGACCAGGGAAGAGGCGATCGAACGGATCACGCCGACCGACGTCGAGCGATTGTTCTATCCCGAACTCGACACCGACAAGCTGAAGGAGGACAAGCGCGACGGGCTGGCCTCTTTCATGGACGAGCATCGTCTGGCGACGGGCATCAATGCCGTCCCGGGCGCGGCCGTCGGCAAGGTGATCTTCGAGGCCGCCCGGGCGGAGGCGGCCGCCGCCGAAGGCGATAAGGTCCTGCTGGTCCGCCGGGAAACCAGCCCCGACGACGTCGGCGGGATGAGCGTGGCCCAGGGCATCCTCACCGCCACCGGAGGAAAAACGTCCCATGCCGCGGTGGTCGCCCGCGGTTGGGGCAAGTGCTGCATCGTGGGATGCGAGGGACTGAACATCAACGATGACGCACGGGAAATGACCGCCGGCGGCCGGACGATCCGCGAGGGCGACTACCTCACGCTGAACGGCAACGACGGCAGCGTCTACGACGCGGAATTGCCCCTCAAGCTCCCCCAGCTCCCCGATGAGTACACCAAGCTGATGAAATGGTGCGACGGGATACGCACGCTCAAGGTTCGCACCAACGCCGACACCCCGGCCGACTCCGCCAAGGCGGTCGAGATGGGAGCTGAGGGCATCGGGCTGTGCCGGACCGAGCACATGTTCTTCGGAACCGAAGAGCGGCGCCTGGCGATCCAGGAGATGATCGTTGCCGACGACGAAGAGGCACGGCGCAAGGCCCTGGACAGGCTGCTGCCTTTCCAGCGCGACGACTTCATAGGCATCTTCGAGGCGATGGAGGGCAGGCCGGTGACGATCCGGCTGGTCGATCCGCCACTGCACGAGTTCCTGCCCAAGACGGACGAGCAGGTGCAACGGCTGTCTGATGCCACCGGGATTTCGGTCGAACACATCAGACATCGATCCGAGCAGTTGCACGAGGCCAACCCGATGCTTGGCCACCGCGGCTGCCGGCTGGCGATCACCTACCCCGAGATCCTCGAGATGCAGGTCCGGGCGATCATGGAGGCGGCGGTCACGGTCAAGCAGCGGGGCAGGAAGGTCCTGCCCGAGATCATGATCCCGCTCACCATCGACGCCAAGGAGATGAGAATCCTGGCCGATCAGACCCGCGCGGTGGCCGACCAGGTGCTCAGGACCGCCGGCGTGAAGGTCGCCTACACGGTCGGCACGATGGTCGAGACGCCGCGGGCCGCCCTGCTGGCCGACAAGGTGGCCGACGTGGCGGAGTTCTTCAGCTTCGGCACCAACGACCTGACCCAGACCACGATGGCCCTGTCCCGCGACGACGCGGGCCGGTTCCTCCCCAACTACGTCAGCCAGAACGGATCGGGCATCTTCAAGGCCGACCCGTTCCAGTCGCTGGACCAGGAGGGCGTGGGCCTGCTGATCCGGTGGGGCATCGAAAAGGGCCGCAGCACCCGGCCCAAGCTCAAGATCGGTATTTGCGGTGAGCACGGCGGCGAGGAGGAGTCGGTCAAGTTCTGCCACCGCGCCGGCATGGACTACGTGAGCTGCTCGCCATACCGCGTGCCGATCGCGCGGCTGGCAGCCGCCGAGGCGGTTATCGAGGCGGCGGCACGTAGCAAGACCAGAGCCAAGCCCAAGCCCAAAGTTAAGCCCAGGGCCAAAGCCAGATCCGCGGCCGTCAAGAGCGCGAAGAAAGCTACCAGGAAGGCAAAGAAAAGCCCGAAGAAGACCAGGAAGTCACGCCGGTAACCACCGACCGGCCGGTTTCGCCGAGTGCTTGGTGCCGGAGCCGGATGCAGCCCGGACAGCGTGCGTAACTGACACCGACCGGGTCTTGTGATCGCCCAAACGCCACGCCCGGTACGTGTTTAGCGACCTCCGACGCGATCAGGGCCGGTTCCGGTGCCATCAGAGCCGGCCTCTGTGAGGCCGGTGTTTCCTCGGACAGGGGGATTTCGCGCCTCGAAGGGCCACCGGGCTCGCAGAACTCGGCTCGGAGCCGTTGCCCACGCTAAACACGTACGAAGCCTGCGGCTCGTTGTTATCGAGATCGGTCAGTTTGAGTAAGGAACTGGACTTCTGCGAAGTCCGATGACTCAGGAGGCGATGGCCCATGATCTCCATCTGCGGTCCCGAAAGATGAATCTGATCACGATCGAGATTGAGAACCTCGACGCGACGTTTCGCGTCGGTCGGCGCCTGGGGGCGGCCCTGGGAGTCGGCCACGTCTTGGCCTTGACCGGGCCGCTCGGCTCGGGCAAGACCACACTGGTCAAGGGCATCGCCGACGGTGCAGACGTGGGCGACCTCCGGCAAGTGAACAGCCCCACGTTCGTCATCGTCAACGAGTACGAAGCCGGCGGGCGGTTTCCGTCGCTGCGCCTTTATCACGTTGACGCCTGCCGCCTCCGGGTCGGCACTGACCTGGAAGCCCTGGGCATTGATGAGATGTACGCCGAAGGCGCCGTCCTCATCGAGTGGGCCGACAAAGTCACCGATATCCTGCCCGCCGATCGCCTCGCCATCGACATCGAGCCGATCGACGAGAACCGCCGGCGGTTTCACTGCACGGCAACAGGGCCGGCCGCCCAGAGCCTTCTGGCCAGCATCCAGCCCGATGACGAACCGTCTCGTCGCCACTGAACTCATCCAAACCCGCAAGCGGAATCCGATACAGCCGGCGCGCTGCGCTCGAACCTGCCCGCCGGCGCGAGGATCGGGACAAGGTTGGCGACCGGTTGGCGTCGCGGCCGCGAGCCACTATACTGGCGTGTGTCAAACAGTCGGACCGGCCCCATCGTCTAGAGGCCTAGGACACCGGCTTTTCACGCCGGCAACACGGGTTCGAATCCCG
>CAZOIA010000113.1:0-18598 GCA_964579675.1 uncultured Planctomycetales bacterium
TGCGCCGGATCGGTAAGCGCCCAGCCCTGCTACTTGGCTTCCTGGTATGACTTCAGGTAGTATCCTGTGGCCCACGAGGCGCATGAATTCTGAGCTCCCTGGTCACCTATAGGAGGGAGTCCAGCACTGTTGTCATGAGCGGGTGGGGTCGAGAGTGCCGGCGTTCCTTCCTTCTGCCCCGTAAGAAACGATTGTTCCGTTCGAATCTGTTGTAGGACGGCGGTGGCTGCTGCCGGCTTGGAGGGGGGGGCAACAATCAGACCAAGGGGATGTAGGTTGGGGGGTTGGCCGACTGCCTCCGCCTGAGGTGCGGCTTGATCGGATTCTTCGACCGACACCTGGGCAGCCAGCTCCGCCCGAAGTCCCGAAGGTAAGAACGTTGCTTCAGGCGACGGAGCAGGGATCGCTCTCGGCGACGCCGTCTTCTCTGTGGGTGCTGGTCGAGCGTTGGCTCCTTCCTCAACGGGCACGCCATCCGGTTGCTCCTGCGCGCTGGCGAACGAAGTCCAGATCCACGGTCCCAGCACAAAGCTGCAAAGGACCAGGCGAAGCATTCCTCGGCCGTTTGGCACGCGTAGGCTAGACGTTTTCATTGTTCCACTCCTCAGGAACGCTGAAGGCCACGGAGGCGCTTCCTTCACATGCGTGCATCCCGTGGTGCGCGCTTATCGCAGTCTTGCTACAATCGGAGTTGGTGGAAAGAGCAGTCTCTTGGCAGGCAGTGCGTGGGTGACAGGGCTTAACCCCCTTGTCACTCCGGCAAGGCGGGCAAACGATCTGGCCAGCACGGCAGGCCCACTCAAACGTCCAACTACCTGCGGGGGTGCAAGAGGTTATCGAAATGGAATCCTTCATTTCCCCGTGCCCCCTTGGATCCGCACAAGCAGAGCCACTTGGCACACCTTCCGAAGCCGTTTTACGCCGATAAACGAGACGTGACCGGCTTAAAGCTCTGAGATGCCTTCGCTGCCTTTTTTCGCCATACGTTTTCCCGGCGAACGGATACCATTGTACCAAGCCTGGACAACTCCAGCCAGGAGACACACAGTCGTACTTTGGCAGTAGCCCTGTAATCACCGGGAGACGCACGGCCGAATGTCTTCTGCTTAGCATCCGCAGTAGCAGGGTAGGGGCTCGCCCGGTGCGCCCTCTGGACCGGCGGCGGGCAACGGATAGACTATGCGTTGTGGGTCTAGCGGCCGATCCGGGTACGGCTGGCGAATGGAGGACCCCGGCGGGCGCTTGCGGCGTAAGCTGTTTGATGAAGCCCACTTACGGCACGACGACAGCGAGTCTGATATGGCGAAATCCCGATCCAAGTCCGGCAAGAAACGGCGGATCGAGCAGTACGACCACACCGACAAGCAGCGGGTGAACAACCCGCCCGTCGGGCTGGTGACGCCCCAAACCGATCCGCCCACCTCGCAGAAGAGGACCTATCAGTACGATCCGCACCTGGACCCCCAGCTCGTCTGGGCCGGCAAGGCCGAGCACACCAGCTTCGAGGTGCCCACCGTCTCGCTGCACGTTCACGAGCGGATCGATCCGCGCACAGTCATCGAGGCCGTCCGCAGGCGCAATGCGAACGGCAACGGCGGCGCTGAACAACTCATGCTCTTTGACCAGCCGGCGTTCAACCCGCCCCTGCGCCAGGCCATCGAGTTCTACAAGCACGCCCACGGCTGGGTGAACCGCCTGATCGCCGGCGACAGCTTGCTGGTCATGAACAGCCTGCTCGAGAAGGAAGGCATGGCCGGCAAGGTCCAAATGGTCTACATCGATCCGCCCTACGGCATCCGGTACGGCTCCAACTTCCAGCCATTCGTCAACAAACGCGACGTCAAGGACGGCAAGGACGCGGACCTCTCCCAGGAACCGGAGATGATCCGGGCATTCCGGGATACCTGGGAGTTAGGCATACACTCGTACCTCACCTACCTGCGCGATCGCCTACTCGCTGCCCGCGAACTGCTCCACGAGAGCGGGTCGTGCTTCGTGCAGATCGGGGACGAGAATGTACATCTCGTACGTGGGATTATGGATGAGGTATTCGGTCCCCGCAGTTGCGTTGGCTTGATCACTTTCAAGAAGAAAGGAATGCCTCTCGGGGCTAGGCTTCTCGAAGGCACCGTTGACTACCTGCTCTGGTATGCGCGAGACAAAGACACCGTGAAATACCATCCGATCTTCGCGTCCAAGGATACGGCAGGCGACCCACACTGGGACCGAGTTGAACTCCCAGACGGGACGCGCCGGAAGCAGACCAGAGAGGAACTGAAGAGTCGCTCGCTCCTTCCAGATGGCTCCAGGGTGTATCAACTACAGGTGCTCTATCCCGCTGGCGTCAACGCCTCTGGGCTGTTTACCTTGCGCTATGAGGGACAAGACTACTCCCCGCCGGCCGGTTTCAGCTGGAAGACGAATAGAGAGGGAATGGAACGGCTCGCGATTGCCCACCGCCTCGAACCGTACGCCGGTGGCCGGACTCTTCGCTACGTGTATTTCCTCGACGATTATCCGGTATCTCCCTTGAACAACCTCTGGGCCGACCTCGGGGCCGCACAAGACACCATATACGTAGTTCAGACAAATGTGGATGTTGTTGGCCGATGCATGATCATGACCACCGATCCCGGCGACTTGGTGTTCGATCCCACTTGTGGCTCGGGAACGACGGCGTATGTGGCCGAGCGATGGGGTCGGCGGTGGATCACGTGCGACACATCACGCGTGGCCATGACGCTGGCCAAGCAGCGGCTGATGACAGCCGTGTACGACTACTACGAGCTGGCCCATCCAGACGAGGGCGTGGCCAGCGGGTTCCGCTACAAGACCGTGCCGCATGTCACGCTCAAGAGCATCGCCAATAACCCCGAGATCCGCGAGGGCATGACCAAGGTCGAGATCGACCACGCTATTGCCAAGTACGCCGATCAGGAAGTGCTGTACGACCAACCCCACGTGGACAAGAGCAGGGCCAGGGTTGCGGGCCCGTTGACCATAGAAGCTGTACCCGCGCCCAGCGTTAGGCCGTTGGCCGAGGTTGAAACTGAGCCTGCCGAGGCGAATGTCTCGGTCGGCCGATCCGGCGAAACGGTGCGGCAGGACGAATGGCGAGGGGAGATGCTTAGATGTGGCATCCGCGGCAAGAGCGGCCAGCAGATCCGGTTCAGCCGGGTCGAACCGCTGGCCGGCACGCGCTGGCTGCACGCCGATGCCGAGACCGATGATGACGCCCGGCTCCGGGCAGTCGTTTCCTTCGGTCCGCAGCACGCCCCGCTCGAGCAGCGGCAGGTGGCCGAAGCCCTGGAGGAGGCCAACAACCTGGTGCCCAAGCCGAAGATGGTCGCGTTTGCCGCCTTCCAGTTCGATCCCGAGGCAGCCAAGGACATCGACGAGACGAATTGGCCGGGGGTGACGCTGCTCAAGGTGCAGATGAACACTGACCTGCTGACCGACGATCTCAAGAAGAAGCGAGCCAGTAACGAGAGTTTCTGGATGGTTGGCCAGCCGGATGTAGAAGTCCGCAAGATCGGGCAAGGCGAGCATTCCGGCAAGTGGGAGGTTGAGGTCCACGGGTTCGACTACTACAACCCGATTACTGGCATGATCGAATCTGGCGACACGAGCAAGATCGCCATGTGGATGCTGGACACGGACTATGATGGCCGAAGCTTGTATCCCCGGCAGGTGTTTTTCCCGATGGCCGGCGAGAAGGACGGCTGGGCCCGCCTGGCCCGCAGCCTCAAGGCCGAGATAGATGACGACCTGATCGAATCGTACCGCGGCACCGTCTCCCTGCCCTTCGAACCTGGTGAGCACAAGCGCGTGGCGGTCAAGATTATCGACGACCGGGGGATCGAGTCACTGAGGATCATCGACACCGCCTGAGAAGCACCCGGCGCCTTAACTCTAGGTCGCTCCGCCGCTCGTCCGGAATAGTCATCATGAGGTCAGTATGAGCTACGACAAGAACCGATTAGCGAACCTGTTGAAAACAGTCTATGCTTTCACGGCTCAGGGGGCAGACGATCCGAATAAGTACCGTCGTTCCAAAATACTGGGTGGTAGCGGAACCAAGATTTCATTCTCAACGCCTCGTGGAACATTTGAAGGAATCGTCGAAGAAGGGCGGGGGCCCACCCTGATGATTGTGGACGATGGAGTGGATGCGTATGACGCTTTTCTCGATGAGGCCCTCAAAGATGACGAAATCCGTGACATCGTCGGCCGTGGGGCCGTCCAAAAGCAGCTAGACAGCCTATTGCAGTCGACAAGCGGAGACCTGCCAGGCGAGGATACCGCGAGAATCGTCCGCTTCGAGATCATGAAACCTCTGCGCGACAGCGTTCGCGTGTGGCATTCATATGTTCCTATCGTGAACTTGAACACCAAAGCCACGCTTCGCCTTGGTGATGTAGAATTCGTTTCTGCCGAGGAGATGAAAGCCACGTCGGGAACATTCATCGAGGAACATCAATTCGGAGGCGACGGTATTGAATATCAGGAGAAGCAGAGACAAGCAATCTTGTCTCAGATTGACAACTCCTGCCAGCAGACTCCATCCTTCGCAAGAGTCGCGCTTCGCGCCCACGAAAAACGGACAGCAGATGTCGCTGCCGACAAAGCGCTGATTGCTCTCAACATCCTCCGCGCTTACACTCATCTCTTCTACATTTATGATCAGGAAGCTCTCATCGGATTGCCAACCGAACTCTCTCCCGGGATATGGCAGACCACATCTCTGAGCCAGGACGAAAGCCATACATTCAACATAAAGTATGGACGCACGGGTCCACAGTTCCCTTTCGACCTGGATAGTGAGAAGATCGACCACCTCAAGAGCAAATGCCATCTCGTTCTCTTGCAGGGAATCATGGACAAACCGAGTGGAGAGCGAAATTCGTTTGAGGTTGCCGTCATTCAAGCGTTTCAATCCGTCGGCCGGGCAATAGTGGCGCCAACGATTGATATGCGTTTTCTAGGCTGTACGATCGCCCTGGAAAGGATGCTGATTTCAGACGGCGAGGAGACCACGACCGAACGCTGGTCGGATAGACTAGCTGTAGCAATAGCACGAGACTCTTCTCATCGTCAGATCATCATCAAGAGAGCCAAACAGCTCTATGACTTACGGTCACGAATCGTGCATGCCGCGTACTCCGGTGTCTCGGATGCTGACGCTCGGCTCATGGAACAATGGGCGTTAAGCGTGATTTTCGTCGGGCTCGAAGGTCACGAAAACTTCTCATCTCACGAAGATTTCTGCAACACAGTGGACCCCCGGAAGATCGGCTTGGGTATCGGCGAGAACACAGGAGAGCTAGGGTGAGGCGAGCAGGTGAGTAAGAAGAAATTCCAGATAGACCAGCTCATCATCAACTCCCCCTACGAGGAGCCGACCTCGTACTGGAGTTATGATCGGGAACTGCGGATGTTCGAGCGCAAGCAGGGCCGGCGCCCTGCGGGCTACGTTGTGGCCACGCCCGGCTCGAAGGCCTTCGACGATCCCGGCGTGTTCGTGGAGCTGCCGCTGGTGAACCAGATTCGGCCCCGCGTAAAGGCTTGGCGGGACGTGGGTTATCCCGGCGTTACTGGCATCACGAAGCGGTTACTGGAGCACTGGCAAGATCCTGAGGAGAGGCGAGATCGCCGGTTCTTTTTCTGTCAGCTCGAGGCCATCGAGACGCTGATCTGGCTGGTAGAGGCGTCGCCCGCCGAGCAGCAGGGCGTCGAAGTACCCGGAGATGGCGGGCCGTTCCGTCGGCTGTGCGCGAAGATGGCCACCGGGGCCGGTAAGACGATCGTCATGTCGATGCTTGTTGCCTGGCAAGTTCTGAACAAGGTGACCTACCCGCAGGACAAACGGTTTTCCAAGAACGTCTTTGTCGTGGCGCCGGGTCTGACCGTGAAGAGCCGGCTCTCAGTCCTGGTGCCGGACAGCCCCGGCAATTACTATGACGAGTTCAACGTCGTTCCCGCGGGCCTGACGGACAAGCTCCGCCTGGGGCGGGTTCAGGTGCGCAATTGGCACGTCCTGCAATGGGAGACCGACGAGCAGATCGCCAAGAAGAAAGGCGTGGACAAGCGCGGTGCCCTCAGCGACGAGGCCTACGTGCGGGAAGTGCTGCAGGAGATGGCCAGTACTTCCAACATCATTGTGATTAACGATGAGGCCCACCATGCGTGGCGCGTGCCGGCCGAGTCGAAAGTCGCCGGCGTCAGCAAGGCCGACATCGAGGAAGCCACCAAGTGGATCGGTGGTCTGGATCGGATCCACCGGGCACGCGGCATTCTGTGTTGCCATGATTTCTCGGCCACACCGTTCGCCCCGTCCGGCAAGAAGGCCTATGAGGAGGCCCTGTTCGGCTGGATTGTGAGTGACTTCGGCCTGAACGACGCGATCGAGGCCGGCCTGGTCAAGACGCCGCGCGTGGTGGTTCGTGATGACGGTCGGCTAAGCGCAGACTACAAGTCGCGTCTCTACCACATCTACATGGATGACGAGGTCAAGGACGACTTGAACCGCAGAGCCGAGGAGCACGAGCTCCTGCCTGACCTGGTCATCAATGGCTACTACTTGTTGGGCAAGGACTGGCTGGAGACGGCGCAAGCCTGGCGAGATCTGGGCCACAAGGTCCCGCCCGTGATGATCAGCGTGGCGAACCGGACGGAAACGGCAGCCCGCGTCAAATATGCCTTCGACCACGGCAAGATTCGCATCGATGAACTGGCCCGGCCGGATCTGACGCTACACATCGATTCCAGGGTTCTGGAGGTGGCTGAAGCCCAGACCGAAGCGCTGGCGCTCAACGGAGCCGAGGGAGAGACCGGCGACAACGGGAATGACGGCGGCAGCCGGGGGCAGCGGCCACTCACCAAGCAGCAGCAAGCCGAGCTTCTTCGCCAGGTTGTCGATACGGTGGGACAGGCCGGCAAGCCCGGGGAGCAGATTCAGAATGTCATCTCGGTAGGTATGCTGTCTGAGGGGTGGGACGCGAAGACCGTAACGCACATCATGGGATTGCGCGCGTTCTCGAGCCAGCTTCTCTGTGAGCAGGTCGTGGGACGGGGCCTGCGACGGACGTCGTATGAGGTCAACCCAGACACGGGGCTCTTTGAAGCCGAGTACGTCAACATCTTCGGCGTGCCGTTTACCTTCCTGCCTCACGAAGGTGGTGACGGGCCGCCTCCACCGCCTCCACCACCGAAGACGAAGATTGAGCCGGTGCCGGCGAAGAAGCAATACGAGATCTCGTGGCCGAACATCATCCGCATCGATCACGTCTACCGGCCCCGCTTGCAGTTGAACATGGCCCAAGTCAAGCCGTTGGTGCTGAATGCCTCCGAGGTGGCCACCGTGGCTGAGCTGGCCCCGGTGATCGCCGGTAAGCCGGACGTTACTCGGATCGCCGAGATCGATCTGGAGAACCTGGGCCGCCGTTTCCGGTTCCAGAAGGTTGTGTTTGAAACGGCGCGCGACATCTTCGATCAGATGAAGCCTGGCTGGCAAGGGAGCAAGGAGTACTTGTTGGCCCAACTGATCGGCCTTGTGGAGAGAGTCATCCGATCGGATCGGATCGTCATCGAGCCGGGCCTCTTCAATCAAGACGACCTGCGGCGGCGGATCATCATCACGTTGTGCATGTCGAAGGTCGTTCAACACATCTGGGAGGCGATTCGTTTTGATAACACCGCGGGTCTGGAGCCGGTGTTCGACTCCGAGAGGCCGATCCGCAGCACGGGCGACATGCGGCCCTGGTGGACCGGTAGGCCGTGTGAGGTGACGTGTCGATCACATATCAGCCATGTCGTGTTCGACGGCACATGGGAGGCCAGCGAGGCGTTTGAGCTGGAGCGGAACCGTAACGTGGCCGCTTGGGCAAAGAACGACCACCTCGGATTCGAGGTGATGTATGTCTACAAGGGGATCGTCCACAAATACCGTCCGGACTTTCTGATCCGCTTGACCAACGGCGAGATGCTCGTGCTGGAAGTCAAGGGACAGGACACACAGCAGAACAGGACGAAACGCGAGTTCCTGGATGAGTGGATCAGAGCAGTGAACGAACACCGTGGTTTCGGACGTTGGAGGTGGGCCGTCTCGTTCGAGCCCGCCGACTTGGCCGGGCTATTGGCGGAGATCTCGCCAACTACAGGCGGTCAGAGTGTACCTCCACCCAACAAGCCCGAGGAATAGGCGGAACAAGGCGGGAGGTGAAGCACGTTGATTGTCTCCTCTGGGTACTCGCCGAATCTGCAAGCCATGCCATGGCAGGCGATTACATTCCGGTCGCCGTCTGAACCCGTCCGGCCACGAGCTCTGTGCCGGCCAGCGGCAGCTTTCTGCAACTTGAGTATTGACAAGCAGTTGGATTCCAGCTAACGTTTGAAAGTCGTTCGGAGTGGGGAGATCCAAGCCGGTATCGAGCGGGATGCCGGCTTCTTTTTCGCGCCCACGGCCCGCTCGCGGACGCGCGTATATCCTGTTGTCACAAAAGCTTTTGCGACTCGTGCCCCGCCCCTGGCGACCCCGCATCCTCTCCACCCGTTAACCGCCAGCCGCCAATTTCGGCCGCGCTTGGCCGAGACTCTCAGACTCTCCCCGCCGAGAGGCGGTACCGGTTTACAACGTCGATTGGAAAGGGGTGGGTGATGCATAGACATCACCAACCGGGTAGCGGCCGGCCACGCCAACGTGGGAAGGTCGGTGGTTGGATACCCGCATCCTCACATACCTCGGCGAAGAGCCGAAGCGCTTCAGCCCGCGAAGCATCCATCCATTCGGCAATGGCGTGGTCATGGATGCAGTAGAAATCCTGCTGCCCATGGTGCGACACATGGATTTGGCCGTCCCGGACTGCCAAGCTGTAGCGAGACCGAATGGCACGTAAGACGTCTACGATGGCATCCATCTTGTCTCGCCAATGCCGATTGGTGAGAAAGGCTTTGCCCCGCGCCTGGCCGAGCACGGCACCGTCACGCGCCCGCAAGCATCCCGTGTTGATCGCTGTAATGGTGTCCTCGATAGCCTTGTCAAAGGCCTCCATCGATCCCTCTTGCATGAACGGATCTTGGAAGGCAGGCCTGTCAAAGCATTGAGCGAAGAACCGTATGAGTTCTACATCCTCGTTCTTGGTGTCTGCTCGCGAAGGTGATTCGATCTCCAACAGCGCGGCCTTCTCAGACAACTGCTTCCATTCCTGAAGCAAATCGACCGGGTACCGCTTCGCATCATTGTCGACCAGCTTGGCGCAATTCTGGCACAGCCAGATTCCATTCTCCGGAGCCTTACGCTGCTCAGATGTCATTCTAGCGTCGTATCTCGGGCCGCCCTTCGATGCAGCCGCAACATGCGCGGCAACACCCACGTTCAGCGCCTTCGTCGGGTCCTCCTGCGGCCCACTCGTCAACTGCCGGCAGTTCGGATTTGAGCAACGCATCCCGACTCGCTTTGCCAGAAGCTCTTTTGTCTCCACCGAGAAGTCGTCACGGATCGCCTTTGTACCGCGGTGTGTCTTGCTCGTCACGGATCCTCTCCTCTTTCAATCATCGCTTCGCCAGCTTTCACTGCGTCAAGAAGATGTTTTATCTTGAAACTTGGATCGAGACGGTATCGGTTGCATGCATCTGTCAGCAGGCGGGCCGCTGCAACGTATCCCCGGGCGCGGCGAGACGGCATCAAGAAGGTCATGAGCGCCACGCATACGGCGCATATCCATGCGATCCCCTCAAGAAGGTACGGCACAGCTTTCAAAAAACCGGGCTGCGCGGCCACGGTTATGGCAAACGACGTTGCAACAATGCCCAGCGTGTAATGCAGGGTCTTCCATCGACGGTTGAACCTGACCCATACTCGGCGATGTACGTCTATCTCGTCGGGAACGTCTCTTGGAACATGCTCTTCGCTCATCGGGCACCTTCAGCAATCGCCCATCCCGACCGGTGTCAATGTCATCTGAGTGCGATCATGTTTACCTGCCGATGCCGAATTTGCAAGAATCTGTCCACTCCAGGCTACCCGCGCGGCAGTTAACCGCTCTTTGCGGGGATAGATGGCAAACCCGAAGCCGTCATCCCTGAAGGAGCGATTGCCTTGCCCAGGACACGGAAGTCCGCGCCCGAATTGACCGCTGATCAGCGCCGTCGCCAGATCATCGACATCCTGTCCGCCCATCTCGCAAGGATGCCCGCCGCCATTGAGGTGCCGCCGAAATCACCCCAGGCGTCGCCTGACTCCGGGGCTGAAACCGCCCGGCAGAATCTTCGCGGAAACCCGGAAACTGGCCTTGAGCTTTCGGCGAACTGATGGCTCAGTGTGTCAGGCGGTTAACAACGCGAGAAAGGACGCCGAGCATGAAAAGCACCATCAGCATCGAGAAGGAGCTGGCCGCCATGAAGGACATGACCCCGAGGCAGCTCCGGGACAAGTACGCCGAGCTCTACGGCGAGCCATCACGCAGCGGCAACCGGCAATGGCTGCTTCGCCGCTGTGCGTGGCGTACCCAGGCCCTGGCCGAGGGCGGGCTGTCCGAGCGGGCGCAGCGCCGAGCGAAGGAACTGGCCCGCGACCAGGACCTTCGCATCATCCCGCCGGCGGGCATGACGATGGCCCCACTCCACCGGCCCGCGGACGTGAAGCAGCCCGCCCGCAAGTACATCCGTCGCACGCATGACGCCCGGTTGCCCATGCCGGGTGGGCAACTCACACGCGTCTACAAAGGTCATCTCTACGTGGTCAACGTGCTCGACGACGGGTTCGAGTACGACGGCCAGCGATACCAGAGCCTGTCCGCAGTGGCCCGCGCCATCACCGGCAGCCACTGGAACGGGTTCAGGTTCTTCAACCTCGACGACCCGAACAAGGAGCGCGAATGAACGACAGACAAAGCAAGCCTAACCCGGTGGTTCGGTGCGCGATCTACACGCGCAAGAGCACCGATGAGAATCTGGACCTGGACTTCAACTCGCTCGACGCCCAGCGGGAGGCTGGCGAGGCGTACATCAAGAGCCAACAGCACGAGGGCTGGGTTTGCCTGCCTACACTGTACGACGACGGCGGCTTCACTGGCGGCAACATGGACCGGCCCGCTGTCCGACGACTCATGAGCGACATCGAGGCCGGTCGCATCGATTGCGTGGCGGTCTACAAGGTTGACCGGCTGAGTCGTTCGTTGCTCGATTTCGCCAAGCTGATGAGTGTTTTCGACAAACACAACGTGTCGTTCGTCTCTGTAACCCAGCAGTTCAACACCGCCACGTCCATGGGCCGATTGATCTTGAACATCCTTCTGTCGTTTGCCCAGTTCGAGCGGGAGCTGACCTCCGAGCGGACCCGCGACAAGATCGCCGCGGCTCGCCGCAAGGGCAAGTGGGTCGGCGGTCGCCCCGTTCTCGGCTACGACATTGCGCCTTCCGGAGCGAACGGCAACGGCGGGCGTGTGACGGTTAACGAGGACGAGGCAGCGCAGGTCCGCCAGATCTTCGAGCTGTACCTGCTCCAGCGGTCCTTGATCCCCACGATGCAGGAGCTGGACCGTCGCGGCTGGCGCACCAAGCAATGGACCACCCGCAAGGGCCGGCTCAAGGGCGGCCGCAGGTTCACCAAGGACAGCCTGTACCGCCTGCTGACCAACATCGCCTATATCGGCAAGGTGCGTTACCACCAGGAAGTGTACGAGGGCGAGCACGACGCCATCGTCAGCGAGACGCTCTGGCATCGGGTGCAGGACGCCCTGCGGCTCAACGGCCGCAACGGCGGCACCAACTCCGGTCTTGTTCGAAACAAGTACGGCGCGCTACTCAAAGGCCTGCTGCATTGCGGACCCTGTGGCTGTGGGATGATGCACACTTACACGACCAAGGGGAACCGGCGCTATCGCTACTACGTCTGCATGAATGCCCAGAAGCGCGGTTGGGAGAACTGCCCGACCAGGTCGATCCCTGCCGCCGAGATCGAGCGGTTCGTCGTGGACCGCATTCGCGCCGTCGGCCAGGACGACGAGGTTCTCTCGCGGACGCTGGAGCAGGCTCGCAAACAGAGCCGCCAGGGCCTCGACGCGCTTCAGGCGGAGCGCCGCCGGCTCGAACGCGAACTGACCCGACACGGCGAAGAGGTCCGCACGCTGATGGACCAGGCGGGCACGCCGGGCGAGTCGCCGACGGCGGCGAGACTGGCCGACCTCCAGGAACGCATTCGTGCGGGCGAGCAACGGGCCACGGAGGTCCGCGAGCAGATCATCGCCCTGAGCGAGAAGGTCGTGGACGAGAGGGAACTGGCCCGGGCCCTGTCGCTGTTCGATCCGGTCTGGGACTCGCTCTCCCCGAACGAGCAGGCCCGCGCGATACACCTGCTGGTCGAGCGCGTCACCTACGACGGCGCGGAGGGCACGCTGGCCATCACGTTCCGGCCCACGGGCGTCAAGGCACTGGCCGAGGGACCCCCGGAGGCCCAAGCCACCGGCGTGGAGGGATGACCGTGTTGACCGTCGAGTGCAAGGTCCACTTCGAGGTCGGCCGCAAGGCTCGCAAGACGCTGAGGGCCGGCGACCCACCGCCCGAGCCGGTCGTCGAGCCGGGCACCGTCCCGCGCGTATCTCGCCTGATGGCCCTGGCGATCCGCCTCGACCGGCTCCTCCGCGAGGGTGCGGCCCGCGATTACGCCGACCTGGCCCGCCTCGGCGGTGTGACCCGCGCCCGGCTCACGCAAATCATGAACCTCACCCTCCTGGCCCCCGACATCCAGGAGGAGCTGCTGTTCCTGCCCCGCACCAACCGCGGCCGCGACCCCATCGCCGAGCCCCAGCTTCGTCCCATCGCCGGCATCCCCGACTGGCGAAAGCAGCGAAAACTGTGGCGGGGATTCGTCGCGGAGTGTCAGTGACGCAGTAAGCGACACGCTAACGTTCGGCATTGAATTTCGTTAGCGTGTTCACGTTTCAATCGCGCAAGTTTTGGGTTGACTTTGCGTGAAGCTGCGTTACGATGCATGTTCGACCCCCGTTAGCTTGGCAGGACAGAATCCTGCAGAGAACGCCGCGTTTTGGCTGAACAGCTCCCCGTGCGTGGGCGCGTGCCTGTGAGGACCCGCATGGATGCGAAAGGTTCAGGCCGGGCTACCCTTGTCTATTTGTTTGCCCTGTCCGCAGGCACGCAGAATCTCACAGCGGCAACGGTCTTCTACGAGGCCCGGGGAGAGGCGATCGCCCAATCCCTATGCACCCTTTTTGACCGGGAGTACGCCCATACGGACGGTCACCCGTCGTTTCACTGGCAGGCTGCGGACACGGTATCCCCCGATGATCAGATCTTGCTCGAGGAGGCCCTGGAGCAACTCGCCGTCTACGCCGACCACGGTCCTGCTCTCTATGATCCGGCGCCACCGAAGGATGCCCTTCTGCGTGCCCGGTATGCCCTGCGTGCGCGGAGGTGGGAAGACCTGCTGAGGCGGAGAATCAAGGACCAGGGGCTCGATCCGCCAAGCATCTTGCCGCGGCCAGTCCCGCCTGCCGTCGAACTCGGCGCCCCCGGCGCGCCCTGCCGGGTTTGGGGCAAGCAGAAGCCGCCGCTTACGGACGGGCAGCGAGCGGTGGTCACAGCTCTCATGAGGGCAGGCGATGAAGGCCTGACCAAGGACGCCCTGGAGACCGTCCGTGTCAGCGCCCGGCGCATGCTGAGAAGGCTCCGCGAGGACAAGGACTGGGCCGAGGTCATCCTCCTGCCGGGCCAGACCAATGGCCGTTACCGCCTCAAGGGGTAGGTACACCTATGTACACCTATGACCACCGCTTTTGTACACCTATGAACACGAATGTCCACCACCTGTTCAGCGAGAATCCGTGCAGCATCGCAATGGGGCGATGCGTAGCACAAGGATTCTCGACATGGTTTCAGAAGCAGAACCCACTGACCGATTCCAGCATCTCCCAGCTCCCGGCAGGAGCCTCCTTAGCCTGATGCAGCGCCTCAACTTCGGCCGGCTCACCTTCCGCGTCCGGCGCGGTGAGTTTGACCTGAGCCAGCCGTTTCACACCGTGCGCACAGTGAAGCTGGCCCGCGGGGACAACGGTCCTCGGCCGGAGACGGGAACCGCCGACTTCGAGCTTCGCAGGGAGCACATAGCAGCGCTGAGCACGTTGGCGCATCTCAAGGATGGCGCGTGCGTGACCATCGAGGTCAAGCACGGGCTGCCGTTCCTCATCGAGATCGAACAGGACCATCAAGCGGCGTAGGGCACAGAGTACAGACAAGCACACCAGGCAACTAACCGGCCGCAAAGCGGAGGCGTTGCGGGTGTCGCGGAAATCCGCGAACTCGCAACGCCTTTTCTGTTGCCCTACGCCCCGCCGGATTCCGTCGATACCCGCGCGACCTCCCCGGCCACGAGGAGCAAGCAATGTCACTCGACGGAATTCTCAAGTACGCGATGAAACGAGCTCACTACAAGGCCAGGCAGGTCATCGGGAAAGACGGCTTCACGGAGGACGACTTCCAGAGCCTCAGGCAGGAGCTGCTGGCGGACGTTCTCCAGCGCCTGCCGAAGTTCAATGGCGATCGCTCAAGTGCCAAGACGTTCATCTGCCGTCTCATCGACAACCGGATCGCCAGCCTGGTCAAGCATCGCCACGCCGCTTGCCGCGACCCGCGGCGCAACGAGTGTTCCCTGGACGACTGGGTGCATGACGAGGATAGCCGTTGGGTACGGCGCGACACCACGATCAGTGAGGACCGCGCCCGCGCCCACACCGGCCAGGCCCCACGCAACCGCCAGGAACGTTTGGAACTGACGATAGACATGACCCGCGTCGTGGACTCGCTGCCGGACGACCTGCGCGATCTGTGCGAGCGTCTCCGGTCGCAGACGATGGCGGAGATCTCGCGCGAGACCGGCCTGTCGCGCGGCAGCATCTACGGACGGATCAAACTGATCCGGGCCCGGTTCGCCGAGGCCGGACTCGATTATTACGTGTGACTCGCCGGACAGATCCGTCTTCGCCGCGGTAGGTAGTGAAGGAGGAGACACCTGGCGGACTGGCGACCACGGGAAGGACCGGCGAGCCACGTCTGCTGATCAACGAGCTGCCCGAGGAGCCTCGGAGATGACCGCACCTGCGCACCTTCTTCGCTTTCTTATCCGCGAGCCAGCGGAGGTTTACCACGCCAGAAGCAAGGACTACCTGACCGCCCACGCCCTGAACGAGTTCCGGCGCTGCCCGCTGCTGTACCACAAGAAGGAGCTCGGGCTCGTCCCGGAGCGCGACTCGACCGCGTATCTTGTCGGGCGGGCGGCCCACACGCTGATCCTCGAAGGCCGCCAACGCTACGAGCGCGAGTACGCCGTGGGCGGCCCGGTCAACCCGAGGACCGGCAAGCCATTCGGCTCGAGTACGAAGGCTTTCGCCGAGTGGGCCGCCCAACAGGGCCGCCCGGTGCTCAGCGATGAGCACGCCGCCCTCGTGGAGCAGATGGGGGCCGCGGTCCACGACCACCTGGTCGCCCGGGACCTGCTTCACGAGGGCGTGGCCGAAGGCGTCGTCCGCTGCGAATACGCCGGCCATCGGTGCCAGGCCCGGATTGACTGGATCAATCCCGTCGAAGACCGCGGCATCGTCGATTTGAAGACCGCCGACGAGCTCGATTCCTTCGAGCTGGCGATCCGAGCGTTTGGGTACCTGTACCAGCTCGCCTTCTACCGGGCCGTGATCGCTGAAGCCTCAGGGCATGTTCTCCCCGTGCACATCATCGCAGTCGAGAAGCGCGAGCCGTTTCGCTGCGGCGTGTGGAAGATCGCGCCCAATGTCCTCGATCAGGCCCAGCATGAGAACGAGGAAGCGATGACCGACCTGCGGCGTTGTCGCGAGTCGGGCAACTGGTTCACGAGGTTTGAGTCGTTGCGGCAGATCGATCGGCTGTGAGTTCGGGCTCGGGGCCGGGTGGCGTATCCGCGGTGGGTGCGGCGCGGATGGGACTCCCTGTACCGGCCCCGAGCCCGGATTCACAACGGTTCAACACAGGAGTGCGAGATCATGAAACTGCTCGAACAGATTCAACGGGGCACAGCGGACGTCCCGAGGCGGGTGCTGGTTTACGGGGTCCATGGCGTTGGGAAATCGAGCTATGCCTCAATGGCTGAAAAGCCCATCTTCATCCAGACCGAGGACGGTTTGGCGAACATCGACTGCGAGCGCTTCCCGTTGGCCCAGCGATACGGTGACGTGCTCGCTGCCCTGGGCGAGCTTTATACCGAGCAGCACGAATACCACACGGTCGTGGTCGATTCGCTCGATTGGCTCGAGCGTCTCATCTGGTCCGATGTCTGTGAGAAGCGCGGCGTCGAGTCCATCGAGGACATCGGCTATGCCAAGGGGTACACGTTTGCTCTGACGCAGTGGCGTGAGATCCTCGAGGGCCTCAATGCGCTTCGCAACGACCGCAACATGCAGGTCATCCTCATCGCCCACACCCGGATCGAACGGTTCGAGAATCCGGAGACCGAATCCTACGACCGTTACGTGCCCCGGCTGCATAAGCTCGCCTCGGCCCTGGTGCAGGAGTGGTGCGACGAGGTGCTGTTCGCCACCTACAAGGTCCACACCCGCAAGGTGGACGAGAGCTTCGGCCGCCCGGAATACCGCGGCATCGGCACCGGCGAGCGGATCCTTCGCACTGCCGAGCGCCCGGCTCATGTTGCCAAGAACCGGTTGAATCTGCCGGACGAGATCCCTCTCGACTACCGCATCTACGCCGCATTCGTCCGCGGCGAGAACCCTCTGGCTGATACGCAGGAACCTGCTGAACAAGGAGTCTGAGCATGGCCAATCTCGGTAATTTCAACGCAAACGAAGTGGACCCGGCCGTCGGTTTCGATCCGATTCCGGCGGGTAAGTACCTCGCGGTCATTACCGAATCGGAGATGAAGCCGACCAAGTCCGGTGCCGGGCAGTACCTTCAGTTCACCTTCCAGATCCTCGAGGGCGAGCACAAGAGCCGACTGCTGTGGGCCCGGCTCAACCTCGACAACGCGAATGCGACGACGGTCAAGATCGCCCGGGCCGAATTGTCGGCGATCTGTCGCGCCGTGGGCGTCATGGCCCCCAAGGACAGTATCG
Organism: uncultured Planctomycetales bacterium; assembly: GCA_964579675.1. Classification (GTDB taxonomy): domain Bacteria; phylum Planctomycetota; class Phycisphaerae; order UBA1845; family PWPN01; genus CAZOIA01. The sequence goes on from CAZOIA010000113.1 coordinate 17,109, forward strand.
AGTTGCACAACCTGCCCCTGCTGATCAGCGTCGGGCATAAGAAGCGGCGGGATACGGGGGAGCTCACCAACGTCATCAAGGGCTACGAGCGGAAGGCCGCCGCCGCCGCGCGCCCCGCTCAGGCGGGCTCGAACAACGGGACGCCGCCGTGGAAGCGATAAGGGGGCGCTGAGATGAGCACCGACACCGACGTTGTAAACGGTGATGAGCGCATCGTGAAGGTCGTGGAGAGCGTGGAGGGTGAGGAGACCGTCTTCTATGCCATCCGCGATGTGAACCTGGACTATTGGCGCAGCGTGCACCCGATCGACGACCGTGCTGCCTGGACGCGCGATCGCCACCAGCGGGCGGAGTTCGACAGCCGCAGGGATGCCCAGAGAGAGCTGGAGTACATCTGGCAATGGCGGAGGGAATACGCGTGATCCTGATGCTGCCCTGGCCGCCGAGCATCAACCACTACTGGCGCCGGGTGGGGCCGCGGACCCTGATCAGCCGGGAGGGCCGGACGTTTCGCAGGAACGTCTGTGCCCTCCTGGGCGGAGGGGGATTCCGAAGGCCGCCCGCCGGCGGAAGGATCGCCCTGTGCATGAATGCCTTTCCACCGGACCGGCGCAGACGCGACCTCGATAACATTCAAAAGCCGGTGCTGGACGTGTTCCAGCACGCGGGCATCTACGAGGACGACAGCCAGATCGACCTGCTCGTGACGCGACGGCGCGAGCCTGTCAGGGGCGGCAGACTCGATGTCCAGCTCGACGACCTGCCTCTGTGCCGCTGCCCGCTCTGTGGCGCAGTGATCAGCCCGGAGAACAACTGAGTGATGGAACGACCCAGGTGCATCTACGTCGCCGGCCCGATGACCGGGCATGAGGACCACAACTTTCCTGCGTTTCACGCCGCCGCCGAGCGGTTTCGCAAGGCCGGGTGGAACGTGGCCAACCCAGCCGAGAACTTCGACGGCCGCACCGACCTGCCGCGCGAGACGTACCTCCGAGCGGACGTGATCCTGCTCGCCCAGTGCCAGGCCATCGCATTGCTGCCGGGCTGGCAGCGATCGGCCGGCGCGACGTTTGAGGCCATCCTGGCGAACGAACTCGGGCTGGACTTCTTCGATGCGTTCTCCGGCATGCAGATGGAGAAGCCGCCGAGAACGTTCTTTTCCGGCGAACTGGGCACGGCTTCCATCCTCGATAGCGCCCGAAAGATCACTGACGGCAATCGCCGGGATGACTACGGTCACCCGGCCGATGACTTCGAGCGGGCCGCGCTGATGTGGACGGGAATCCTCAGGCGCAAACTGATCGCCGATCAGCGGGTCACGGCTGAGGACATCCCCCTGTGCATGATCGCGGTGAAGCTGGCCCGCCAAGCTCATCGTCACAAGCGGGACAACCTCGTCGACATCGCGGGCTACGCCCGGACGGCGGCCATGGTCGCGGGGGATGAGTGATGGCCAAGGCCCACAGCAAGACCATGCTGGCCTTCGGCGA
>CAZOIA010000114.1:0-18546 GCA_964579675.1 uncultured Planctomycetales bacterium
AGGCGATGCTGGGCCGGCACGGTCGATTGACCGTGGATGCTGTTCCCACCCATGACGGTCGCGTCGAGATCAACGTCCGCGACACCGGCTGCGGAATCGACCGGGAGAACCTGGACCGCATCTTCGAGCCCTTCTTCAGCACCAAGCAGAATGCCGACAAGCCCGACCGCCGAGGTCTCGGCCTCGGCCTGGCCATTTGCCGCGACATCATCGAGGACCTCGACGGAACCATCGACGTGGCCAGCGAGGTCGAGGTCGGCACGACCTTCACGATCAGCCTGCCCCAGGCGGACTGATCCCCGGGTCCGATCCGATGCTGCACGCCCTGGGCAGTTGAACATTGGCCGATCCTGGTACATCATATCCCAATCGTCGAGCGGCCCGCCGTCTCTTGCTGAGGGGACGTCCACCGCGTTAACTCTTGCCAGGAGTCAAAGGCATGAACGGACCACTGAGAAGATCGATGTCGGTGACGCTGTGTGCAGTCCAGGCGTGTTTGGCTGCCGGTGGCTGTGTAACGGCTCGCTCGACGAGGACCTACGGCAACATCGGGGTGCCCCCCGAGAGACAAACGCTGACCCAGATCAAGCCGGGCGAGACGACCAAGGAGTGGGTGCTGACTGCGCTCGGAAAGCCGACGAGAGAGGGCGAGACATCGCAGGGCACGGAAATGTTGACCTATGAATACACCCAGAAGATCGTGAACGAGGTTGACATCACCCTGTTTCTCGACGCGAAGGATTCAAAGACCACGCAGCACAACTTGTACTTCGAGATCCAAGACGGCGTGGTGCAGAAGTTCTGGCATGAGCGGTTGCCGGCGGAGTCGAACTCGCGCGTGAGCAACTGAGCCTCTGGCCAGACGCGCCTCTCATGCCATTTGTGAAACCACGACCGAACACGAGAACAGCTTGCGCGCCACAATGTAACGAACTCAAACTGAGCGGTTTCCGTCATCTGGGCGGACGTAACCTCAAGGACCGCGGCAATTCATTGCCGCAAGTACCCTCGCATGATTGGTGGGAGCGGCAACAAGTTACCGCGGTCCTTGCCCCCGACAAGCCGGTCGGCGTCCACCTGATGATAAGCAACATTTGCACTGCCGCCGTGAAGGCTCCCCCCGGCGAAGGCACGGCTCACCGGCGCCGCGGCCGCTAACCCGCACCAGACGCCCAGGGAAGTCAAACCGGACACGGTCCTGACCTCGTCCGCGACCTCAGCGGTACCGGGTGTGGGGTGCATGACACTTTGGGCGGCTTGTTGGAAGGCGCCGCCCCCAGGTGTTTCCGAACCGCGCCCGTAAGGAAGCGGACCCCCTCTCCGTAGCGAGCCCGTAAGGAAGCGGCCCTGGCGCATCCGCAGATACTCCCCTCCCTGACGGTCGGGGTTCGGAAAAGCGAGGTGCCGTCCCGTTCTCCGCCCGAAGGTCCCCGCCGGAACTGTCACGCACCCCCGGGTGCAAGGCAACCGGCCCGGGCGGGACATCAGGGCTGATCGGTGTTACTATTCCCGTGGCCCGCCGGGGCCAAGCCGGATCCATGCGGATCTGAACGCCTGTTCGGCAACGCGGCCAGGGCCGACTCCGGTGAACCACGCACAAGCAATGGAGGCAGTCATGAACAGCCCGAACCCGCACCTGCGCCGTGGGGCCAGTGCCCTGAAAGTCCTCGCCATCATTTTCCTCGTTCTGGTTCTGGTGTGCGGTGGGATCGTGACCTATGTGGCCGTCAACTTCAAGCGGCTGGCCGCGGGTTGGGTGCGGGGACCGCTGATCCAGGCCATCCAGAACTCCAACTTGCCCGAGGACCAGAAGGCCAGCATTACGGCCAACATCGACCGGCTGACCGGCGACTTCGAGAACGGCAGGATCAGTTTCCAGCAGCTCGGCCGGGTTGGGACGGAACTGGCCGAGGGACCCTTCATTAATCTCATTATTGTCGAGTCCGTGGAAGCCAGGCACGTCGAGATGATCGAGCTCCCTCCCGAGCAACGGGACGAAGTCTCCCTCACCTTTGATCGGTTCGAGCGGGGCATCTGCGAGGACGCGATCACCACGGACCAGGTCGATGAAGTCCTCGCCGTGGTCTCCGCGAGTGACGGGCAGGACATTCGGGAGCTGAAGGAGAACCTCACCGAGGCGGATTTGAGCGCGTTTGTCAGCGCGATGAAGGACAAGGCCGATGAGGCTGAGATCCCAATCGAGCCTTATCAGGTCGATTTCGCCGCCGAGCTTCAACGCGTCATTGACAAGGTCCTTGGAACCGGGCCCGCCACGACCCAGACCGCGCCCGCCCCGACTCAGGCCGCTCCTGCAGACTGATCGATCAGGCGGTTAATTGCGCGGTCGTGCGCTGCTTCCCGGTATTCACTGCACTATCATGGAACGATGCCCGAGCTTCCCGAGGTCGAAACCATCGTCCGTGGCCTGGCTCGCCGGCTCACCGGACAGGTGATCGAATGGATTTACCTGTCCCGCGGCGACGTGGTGCACGGAGCGGCGGTGCCGCTGTGTGCGGCCCTGCGCAATCAGCGGGTCCGGCATGTCGAGCGCGTGGGCAAGCAGGTGCGCATCGACACCGAGGGACGAACCTCCCTCTTCGTGCATCTGGGGATGAGTGGCCGCCTGACCGTGGCGGATCGCGATGACCCGATCGAGCCGCACACCCATCTACGGGTGACGTTCCGGCGCCGGCGGCTCGAATTGCGGTTTCGTGATCCGCGGCGGTTCGGCGGTATCTGGCTCGTCGCCGGCCCGGGCCAGGAGCCAAATGATTGGATCGGTCGCCGGCTCCCGCCGGCCGGCGCGGACCCGCTTCAGCTCTCGCCTGGTGAGCTGCGGGGCTTGCTCGGTCGGCGGCGGCAGATCAAAGCCCTGCTGTTGGATCAGCAGGTCATTGGCGGTATCGGCAACATTTACTGCGACGAAACGCTGCACCGGGCGGGCATCCACCCGCTGACGCCGGCCAACGAACTGGATGACCATGCCGTCCGGCGATTGCGGCAAGCGATGCGACGCGTGCTAACCGAGGCCATCCGGGCAGGCGGATCCAGCATCAGCGACTACCGGACCGCCGACAATAAGCCGGGCACCTTTCAGCACAAGCACCGCGTCTACGACCGTGCGGGCAGGCCCTGCCTTCGCTGCCGGACCCCGATCCGGCGGCTCACCGTGGCGGGCCGGGCAACGTTTATCTGCCCCCGGTGCCAACCGAAGGTGAGCACTGGCAAAGGAAGGGCCCGGCGGCTATAAAAGTGTCCGGCGCGATCCCGAGCCCGTGGCGATCGAAAGCAGGATCACTTGCGATGAAAACCAGACGGGTCCTTGTTCCGTTGTCAGCGGCCTGCATGGTCTCGCTGTCGGCCGGCTGCCATGCACCGGCCCAGCCGCCGGGGCCCACCGTTGCGAGGATAACGGCCGAGACCCCTGATGAATACGAGCAGCTCTTCACGGCCGCAGAGGACACCCTGCGCTTCCACTACTTCCAGCCGGACCGCACCGATCGCCAGCAGGGCGTGATCACCACCCACCGCGACACCACGGGGAACTGGTTCGAGTTCTGGCGGCCTCAACCCCAGCCCGTCTACTACTGGGTGGAGTCGAACTTGCACGCCATCCAGCGCCAGGCCACCGTGCATATCCGCCCCAGCGACGAACAGGGAACGTATCAGCTTGACGTGCAGGTGGACCGATACCGCTACCGCCTGGAGGAGCGCCAGGTTGACAACGCGGCCGGCGCTCTGCGGATCTTCAGCAGCGATGCTCCGACCTACTTCAGCCGGACCCTCTACAGCACTGCCGCCGAGGCGAGCCCCGAGGCAAACGCAGAGATCAGCCGGTCTTCATATTGGATCCACCTGGGACGCGACGAGCCGATGGAAAACGCGATCCTGGCCGCGATCATTCGACGCTACGGGCGGACCGTCGTGACCGATACCTCCCCCGAGGAGCTCACGGCACGGAAAGGGGGCCGGGAACCTTTTTGAACCTGCCGGCCCCGGATGCGGTTGCCCATCTCGGCTTGCGGGCAAAGGCGATCAGCAGCACCACGCCGTACGCCGATTGGGCCGCCGCTACATACACGTGCGAGCGGACCGGCAACGGCTCCATCCCCCCGTAGTCCGGGTCAATCAGCAAACGCATGGCCACGAGCGTCGCCACGGTGCTCACGAAAATCACCACCGCCGCCAGCAGGTGAAACAACCGGCTCTTGCCGGTGATCGCCACCAGGAGCGCCACCAGCCCCAGAAACCCCGCCACGCCCCACATCACTCGCTTCCAGACGTAAACGATCACCTCGACCGCGGGGATCTGCTCATTCGTCAGCTTGTGGAACTCTTCACGCGTCATGGCGCCCGAGGGTTCGGGCTCGCCGGTGGCGGATGTCCCGCCAGCCCTATCTGAAGCCTGGGCCCACGGCCCACCCGCGGGCATCATCATGAGGAACACCCGCGTCGAGTTGACTTCGAGCACCTTCGACTTCTCCACGACCCATGGCGTCGCCCAGGCGCACATCCATGCCATGTTTGCCGTCAGCACGACGAACAGCCGGTCGCGCAACCGCCACACCCGTTGATTCGGTTGGGTTCCTTCAGGTTGACGCACAACAGTCACAGGCAGACGTCTTCCCCCAATTTTCAACGCTCAGTTCTCGATTCTCAGTTCTCAACCCCGTCCGGTCGGCCCGGTCATCACACCCGGATCGAGTAACCGGTCCAGCTCCTCTTCCGGCAGCACGCCCTTGGCTAACGCCACTTGGCGGACCGTCTGACCCGTCTCGTATGCTTCTTTGGCGATTGCCGCCGCCCGGTCGTACCCGATCACTGGGGCCAGGCTCGTGCACCCCGCAAGTGACTGCTCGATGAGCCGCTCGCAGCGCTCGGCTTCGGGCTCGATCCCCTCGACACATCGCTCGGTGAATACCCTCACCCCGCTTGCCAGCAGCCGGATCGACTCCAGCAGGTTCCTCGCCATCATCGGCATCATCGTGTTCAGCTCGAACATGCCGTCCCGGGCCGCGATGGCAATGGCTGCATCGTTGCCGATCACCTGTGCGCCGACCTGGATGAGCATCTCGCTCATCACCGGGTTGACCTTACCCGGCATGATGCTGGATCCGGGCTGGGTGGCCGGGATTCTGATCTCGCCGATGCCGCACCGCGGCCCACTGGCCAGCCAGCGGATGTCGTTGGCGATCTTTGTCAGCGAGACCGCGATGCTCCGCAGGAGCCCGCTGGCCTCGCACATGCCGTCCCTGGCCGCCTGGGCTTCAAAGTGATTCGCCGACTCGACGAACCCGATGCCGGTCCGCCCGGCCAGCCGGTCCGCCATTCGCTGGCCGAACTTGGCGTGCGTGTTGATCCCCGTGCCCACCGCCGTCCCGCCGATCGGCAGTTCCCGCAGCGCCTCGACCGCCCGTGCCGCCCGGTCCGCGCTGAGCTGGGCCTGGGCCGCGTAGCCGCTGAACACCTGCCCCAGACGGATCGGCGCCGCATCCTGCACGTGCGTTCGCCCGACCTTGATCACCGGCCAGAACTGCACCGACTTCTCTCCCAACCTCGCCGCCAGCGCTTCCAATACCGGTATCAGATCCTGCTCCAGGGCCTCGCCGGCCGCCACGTGGATCGCCGTCGGGATCACGTCGTTGCTGGATTGGCCCATGTTGACGTGATCGTTCGGATGCACCGGTTCCCGCGAGCCCACCTGTCCGCCGGCGAGCTGGATCGCCCGGTTGGCGATCACCTCGTTCGTGTTCATGTTCGTGCTGGTACCCGAGCCCGTCTGGAAGACGTCCACCACGAAATGCTCGTCGAGCTTCCCCTCGACCACTTCGGCCGCTGCGGCGACGATCCAGTCCGCTTGCTCGCCGGCCAAAAGGCCGAGCTCGCGGTTCACCTCCGCCGCCACCTGCTTGATAAGCCCCATGGCCCGGATGAACCGGCGATCGAACCGGTAGCCACTGACGGGGAAGTTCTCCACCGCCCGTTGCGTCTGGGCACCCCACAATGCCCACGCCGGTATCTGCATCTGGCCCATGCTGTCCGATTCAGTGCGCGTTTTCTCAGCGGTCATGGCCCGGCCCCTTCGTGCAATGCCGATCCTCAACAACAAGGTCCGGACATTGTGAGGGATTCCGACCCGTTCCGCCAGCCCGGCCGGCCACACGCACACCTCACGGCGCCGCCACCTCTGGTATCTGGGTTGTGAGCAGGAGGGACAAAGCTGCGGGGCCGGTCCCCAGATTCGTCATCCGAGTCCGGCGGAATCCGCCGGGTCGGCCGGTCAGCCCGCCTTCGACTCCAAGACGCAGAGCTCGATGGCCTTCGTACGTGTGTGCTTGTGCAGCTCCGCCACCGAGGAGATCGGCAGCGGGCGTGCCTCGGCAACTCTTGTCGAGGTCCGGTAGGCCCCGCCACACTGGCGGCAAAACAGCGTCTTGCCTCGCCGGTGGGACGGCACAACGATGGGATGCTCGCAATGGGGACACTGCAAATAAACTGGCACGGCAACAACTCCTTCACGCTCAACATCTGCCGGACTCGCCATCGCTTCCCTCTTTTCGAGCCCGCCACGGCAACGGACCCGACCGGCAGACATCTCTGCGGAGTCTACGATATCTTGGACACCCAAGATCGGCAGAAGTTGCACATGTCAGTAGAGATTTCCTGCAGAACAGGGGCGGCACCCGTAATCCCCTGTAAAATATGTGGTTATAGGCGGTCACTCGGCCGGCTCACCGCCGCCAGGGGCCCCGCCCATAACCACCGCAGCGGAAAGAATTCAGACACCTTTCCACAGAATCGTGCAGCAATGGCTATGCGCTGATAGACACCCGTAGCGTTCACACTGGGCCTCCTTCCAAGCGTGTGCTAGTCACTTCATCGGAGGCCGTCCGCGCTCACCTCAAATGGGGGGAGACTCCAGAGACAGGCCCGTTGACCGGGCACAGAGACCGAATAGAATGCCTGGGTGGCCTGGCTCTGACTGACTCGGATTGTGTCGACGCCCTCCCTGGAGAGGTGGCAGAGTGGCTGAATGCACCGGTTTGCTAAACCGGCGTACGGGGTCATACCCGTACCGCGGGTTCGAATCCCGCCCTCTCCGTTAATTTCGCAAGGCCAGTCAGAGCCACCTGACTGGTCTTTGTCTATGGAACATGCCTTTCGGCAGCCGGGCCTGGCTGTCCCAATTCCGTCCCAAACTGCACAAAGCAACCGGACGCGATGGTCGCTCGTTCCGTCTAGTCGCCGGGCGCCCATCCCAATCGGGTTAGACATCGGCGCAATCTGCGCAGTTTCGACGCCTCACGATTATCGAGCCACTGATCGCTCACGAACTGACTGATAACACTTGCGAACGCTCGAGCGTGAAGGACACGTATTCTCTCTTTGGGCAGCTTGAGCCTGTTCCGCTCTTGAAGGATGTACTCGACCTCCTCGTCCGTGATTTCCAGATCAGCGACGACCGTCCGGAGTGCATCCCAGTACTCCTGGACCCTGCGTTTGGTGTCGTCTATTGGCTGCAGTGCAGGTGCAGCGCACCTGGAGAGCAACTTGGCATTGCACGATAGGTTGAACCGTGCCGGCCCGGGAAGGGGATCGTTCGCGAAGCTCTTGGTGAACTTGTAGCTTTTCAGGCCTGCCATCTCGGAGAAGGTCTGGATGTTCCGGTCCGCCAGGACTGAGAGGTAGAAGTCCAGTAACTGAGCAGACGCCTGGACATCCTGGGCTGCTATGTGAGCCACCTGGCGATGGATGTTCTGTTCTTGGCACGCGTCCTCCAACCTGCACCGCTTGCCGAGCCCCAACATGGGACGCATGTACATGAGGCAGAAGTGGGGTGGCTCGCAATCCACGCCAACACTCTGAAGCTCCGACCTCAAGAACTTCATATCGAAGTAGACGTTATACGCAGCAACCACACAACCGGATACAGCCGCCAGAAGATCGCCGGCGATTTCTCGGAATGTAGGGGCGTTCGCCACGTCTTCGTCGGTGATGCCGTGTATCTCAGTGGCTGCAACAGGACGAAGCGGATTGACAAGGGTATCCAAAGCAACCTGCAGTGCTTGCCCAGGTTCGCGACGAACGATGCACGCCTCCACCACACGGTCGTACCCAGGAGTGAGGCCGGTGGTCTCAAAGTCCAGGATGGCTATTGGGGTATCCTGGATCCGGCTGCCTGCGATCCCTAAGGCCACGCGTCACATCCTCTTTCGGTGCCGAACACTAAACAGGCAAGAATGTCAGAACCGGCGACAAGGGCATGGTAATGAGTACCTCGCCGGGGTGCCACTGCCAAGGAAGCGATCGTGGCGGAGCGCTTCCTTGGCAGTGCTGCAGGCCCCGCGCCAGGTTCCACGGCCAAGCTCCGCTCGTTTCTCGCTACGCTTGACCGTGGTGCCACGTGACGGTCAATTGACGGCGGGCGAGCAGGAAGCCGTGGCTTCGTCTTTCCCGGAATGGCCTGACGCGGCCCGCGAGCAAGTGCCGATGCGAGAAAGTAACAAAAGGCTGGCTGCGACGTGCCTTTTCCACTTTCGCACCTTCCCGCTTTCGCACCTTCGCACCTTCCCACCCTTTGGGCCGGGGCTTGGCGGAGGCAGCATAGGGCTTCCTCCGGCCCGCCGCCTGAAGTGTCACGCACCCCTGAACCCGCAGCTCGGCCCGGGCCGGTTGAGTCGCACCAGCCGGGCGCCTATACTGTCGCTTCTTGGCCGCGGCGCATCGTTACGCCGGTCATGCAGGGGTTCGAGATACGAGAGGAGCTCCAATGGCGGAGATTCGGGCGACGAATATCACCTGGCACGAGGGTCACGTTAATCGCCAAGACCGGGAGAAGTTGCTTGGCCAGAAAGGTGCAACGATCTGGTTCACCGGCCTCAGCGGGTCCGGCAAGAGCACGATTGCGTTCACGGTGGAGCACGCGCTCGTCGAGCGGGGGCACCTGGCCTACGTGGGAGACGGAGACAACATCCGCCACGGCTTGAACAAGAACCTGGGCTTCTCGGCCGAGGATCGCGAAGAGAACATTCGCCGGATCGGCGAGGTGGCCAGGCTCTTCGCCGACGCCGGCGTCATCATGCTCACCAGCTTCATCAGCCCCTACCGTAAGGATCGCGACCAGGCCCGCAGGATCCACGCAGAATCAGGCCTGACCTTCATCGAGGTTCTCGTCGAGGTCCCCATCGAGGAGTGCGAGAAGCGCGATCCCAAGGGCCTATACAAGAAGGCCCGCGTTGCCCTCGCCGAGGGTAAGGGCATGGGCTTCACCGGCGTGGACGATCCCTACGAGCCTCCCCTTAACCCCGAAATCACGATTCACAACGACAAGGTGACGCCCCAGGAAGCGGCGGCCCAGGTGCTCGGGTACCTGGAGGAGAAGGGCCTGTTGCCCACGCAAAAGGATTGACATCTTCAACGGGGCTCAGAATCGTGCCCTGTTGTCTCGCCCCACGCCCACCCGACCGGTCCTCGCGGCGAAATGCTGCCCTCCGGTCCGCTCACAGATTCGCGCTCCAGCAACGGCCACGGCAGCGCCAGGGTGCAACGCGAACCACAATTCAGGAGCGTCACGAGATCATCGCCCAGGTGGCCAGGGTACTGATCGCGAGAGCCTTCTGAACGTCGGGGATGTCAATGTACTCGTCGTCGCTGTGGGCGTTTTCCAGTTTGCCGGCCCCGAAAATGGCGACCGGGTGCCCCTTGGTGTGATAGATCCGGGCATCGCAACTGGTCTGCCACGCGGTCAGCTCCGGCCAGGGCTCGCCGATGGCGTGAAAAGCCTGGCGTAGGGCCTGCATCGGGGCGATTTCGGGGTCGTCGGCGTAGGCGTCGTTGTGCAGTCGATCGAAGTTAAGCTCGACCATGCCATCGTTGTGGCGGCAACCCCTCACCTGGCAGTATTCCTGGACCCCCCGCCGGGCGGCGGCGATCATCCGGGCCTGCACGTCGGCCATCGTGTGCGACGGCGTGAAACCCTGCCCCCCTTCAAGCACGACTTCCCGTTCCTCACCCGTGCTGCCGGCCAGGCGGGCGAAGGCCTGAACGGCAGGGAAACCGGGCGCAACCCGCAGCAGACCGCCGAGCAGGTACGCTGCCTTGGTAATCGCCCCGTCGCACTCGGCTACCGATCCCATGTGCCCGCTCTTGCCCCAGATATCGACCCGGAAGTTCTGCGTGTCGGCCGTCGGGGTCACCTTGACGTCGAAATGGCGCTCGACCTTGGGCCTGCCGGTGGCTGGATCGTTCTCCCGCGTCTTGTCGCCGTAGACCTCCACGTAGTCGGCCACCGCGTCCTCGAGGAACTCGACGATCTTCATCCCGACCCGCTCGGGATTGGCCTTCGAGCGGGCGACGATCTCGACTGCCACGTGATCGCACACGCTCGCGGGGCTGGTGCCGTATCGGCCCAGCACCCCATGGTTCGTCTGGACGTGGGCGGCCGTGAACATCGAGTGATCCGTGTCCGGCCGCAGTTGGCGGCCTTCGGCCTCAAGTGCCTGCACGACGAATGGGACCAGCTCGACCGCCCCGATGCCCTTGTTGTCGCCGACCGAGAGCCGGCACCGATACCACACCGCCCCGCGATGCGCACAATATGGCACCAGATTCGTGCACTCGTGTATCAGGACCGGCGTAGCGGCAAACCGGGTGTCCAACGCCTGGGACAGCGAGCCGTTGCCCCCGATCTCCTCGTCGATCACGAACTGATACACCCGCCCGCAGGCCGCCCGCCGCCCCCGGGTGGCCTGCTGCCCCCCGGCACTCTGCCGAGGCTTGGCCGTGTGTTGGCCGAGTTCCTGCTCAACCTCACGAAGCAGTTTCATCTGGGCCAACAAAAGGGCGACCTGGGCCTTGTTATCGCAGGTGCCCCGGCCGAAGACCCGCTCGCCAGCGGATCGAGGGGCGGACCAGGGCGGCACCACGTCCACATGGGCATGCAGGATCACTGCCGGGCCGGCCTGGGACCGCCCCCCCGGAACGATGGCCAGGAGGTTGCCCCGATCCGCGTAGATCTGCTCGACGGGCGGGACCCGGCCCCGGGCATCAGCGGCGTACAGGGGCGGGGTATAGGCAGGGTCGTCCGCGATGCGGGGGTTGATCCGCGGGCGCTCGATCAAGGCCTCGGCTCCCAGCAACTCGCCAATCTCGCGTTCGATCCAGTCGAACAGCTTCCGCTCTCGGACGGCGGTCGCGGGCAGATCCGCCTGCGGCACGGTGTCGATCGCGCACAGCTCGATCAGCGCGTTTCGCAGATACGCCCCGTATCGGTCGCTCGCGGCTGCCTCACGAACGTAACTGACCACCTCAGGATCCAACGGACTCATCATCAGGGACCTTCGTCTCAGGGTACAACCGGCAGTTGCTCTCGTGGCGACCAGCGGTTCAGCGTGCGATCGAACGGTATCTGGCGGATGTTATAGCCCACCGCACCTTGCAACGCCCGCCGCCGCTCCGGCGAGGCCAACTCCAACAGAACGTTGAACAGATAGGCCCGGCGGACCCGCCGGCGCCTTCGCCAGAACTCCTCGAATTCCCTCTGGCGTCGGATGATCAGTTGCCAGACCAGGATTGAGTCGCTCGAGTGATCTATCCGCAGGATATCCGGGTTGTCGAGGGCGTGGGCGGCCTCCTCCGTGAGCCGGCGGTCCAGGGTTTGGGCACGGATCGGCCACCGGCCGAGCCCCGGCGTGCCCAGCGCCGCCCGGCTCGTGGCCAGCAAGGCCCGGACATCCCCGCCGCTCACCTTCAATATCTCCTCCTCGATCTCCGCCAGCGTCCGGGCCCGGCCATCGACGATGAACTTGTACTCGTACGTGAGCCGGGGCAACGACAGATCGTACATCGTCGCCACCGGGTAACGGTCCATCACCGCACATAGAACCAGCGCGTTGTAGGCGTTGATCCAGTAAGCTGTTGCCTCCGCCCGGGATGGGAACTGCTCCGCCGTCCGGGTGGGGCCGGTGACGCCCAGCAAGGCGTAATAGCGCTCCAACGGCTCTCGATCGCGGGACAGTGTATCGTAATTGACCAGCCCATCCTTGACATGCCCACGAAGGACATAGGCCCAGTCCTGATCGGCATAAAGGTAGGGTCGCGTCGCAGGCAGCAGCGCCGTGTTGGGTACGATGACCATCTCAGCACAGCCGCCGCAGGCCAGGCCCGCCAACGCCAATACCCGCAGCCCCACGACCCGCCTGCCTCCGTGCTCTGCTCTCAGCATTCGATCGATCCCCGTCAAACAACGCGGTGGGGATCATTGTAGCGGGCCGGAAAGCTCCGTCGAGGCCCGGTCCCTTTGCCGAGAGGTCTCCGGCCCGGCCCGGCGGAAACGGCCGCCGCCCCACCCGCCGTACCCCAGGTGCCCGTCGATCCCGGCCTGCCCGAGGCGCACAAAAAACCCGAGGCGATGCCGTCTGGCCGGGGTGAACCAGACGGGCTTGAGGGGGGATGCCTCGGGTGGGCGTATACTAGCAGCAGTCACCGGAACCCGGCAACCCCCCAACACCAGAAAACGCGCAAAAAACGCAATTCAAGTGTAAACGTAAGCCGACCCCCTGGTGCGAAACCACCTTCACCCTCCAAAGCGGACCATCCACCAGCTCTGCCACATCCCGACGGCTACCGCATTCAAACCGGTCGAAGTCATCCGCCGGCATTGGGCCACTGCTCTGCGAGCAGGTACCTGTATAGCATTGGGCTCGCTAACGCCCGTTCAGATCAACGGCAATGAGCTGACTGTCAACCGCAGCGGCGTTCCGGATCAGACGTGCCCGAGCGTCGAGATCGTCGGCCTTGTCGATCCAGTACCGTGTTTCACAGGTTTCACAACTGCGAATGGGCCACGATTGTTCGGCGTCCTGGCTGTTCTGGCCGGGTTCCGCACACCAGGGTATAGTCGCGTTTCTTGCGAAACGGCGTAGCAGACGGGAATCGTTTGCCCGGGAACCGGGCCCGGTTCCGCTTGCTGGCCGGGGACACCAACGGTGATGCCTACACCGACCTGATCGACAAGGCCCTGGTCAAGAGCCTGAACGGCAACTCGGTGACGTGTCCGTGAGAGCGGCGACGTGGCAGCGACAAGGGAAAATGCCGAGCCGAGCGGGGTGCCTGATGGCGAGGGCCGGGTGAAGCAATCACCGGAGCCAATCCCGGTTTGGGGGCCGGCCAAGCACGGGGTGTCGCGCAGAGCGGCGTGGTTGCTGCTGCTCCTGATCCTGGCGTGGTCCGTTCTCTGGCGTGTGGTTTTCTTCCACGGCTGGGCCAGCTCCGACGACGGCTGCTATCACATGTGCGCGACGCAGTTGAGGATGGGCCAGCAGTACCACGACTCGGAAGGGCCCATGCTCGATAACCGCTCGGCCAGGGTGTCGTTCGTGGCGGCGACGTCGTTGTGGATGGCCCTGTTCGGCGGGTCTGAGCGGGCGGTCTGCTCGCTCGATGTGGTCGCGGGGGTTGCGGGGATTCTTGCCCTCTATTGGGTGGCGTCCATCGTGGCCGGGCGCCGGGCGGCACTGTGGGCGACCTTGCTCTACTCCGTGCACCCGGTTGACCTCGTGTTCAACGGTATGTTGTTTCCCGATCACTTCGCACTGGCCGGGATGCTGCTGACGATGGGCTGTTACTTCAAGGGCCTGACCAGTCGGTCCTACGCTCGCTGGTTCTGGATGCTGCTTGGTGGCGCCGGTCTGGCTGCCGCGGTGTCAGCGAAAGAGACCGCGCTTGTGCTGGGGTTAATCCTGCCGCTGGCGGGGTTTTGTCGGTGCCGGCTTCGACAGCTCGGCATCGGGGCGGCCATCAGCCTGATCGGGCTTTTCGTGTTCATGGCGGAGTTGCCGGTTCACAAGGCCACCACGGGTGACTGGCTCTATCGTCTGCACTCGGCGCAGGCGTCTTTCGCACCGGGCGGCATCAGCCACCAGACCTGGAGCCCCTCCAGGTACTTCTTCTATCCCGCCACGCTGGCGGTGCGACAGGACGTGTCGGGCATCTTCGGCTGGCTGCTGATTGCCGCTCTGCTCTGGGCGATTGCGCGGTGGCGCCGCTACAGCTTCGTGGTGGCCTGGACGCTCGCGGTCTGGTTGTTCCTGGAGCTTGCCCCGTCGTCGCTGGAGACGTATCGCCCGCTGCCCCGAGACCTCCGTTTCATGGGGGCCATGACCGTCCTTCTGTTCATACCGCTGGGCGAGTTGGTGATGATCCTGTTCAGGTATGCCTGCCGGGCGCGCTGGGTGGTCGGGGCGGTCCTGATCGGCGTGGTGTTCAACGGCGTATTCACGGCAAACCAGTACGCTCAGCCGATCTACTGGGCGGACCACCACCGCGCGTTCCGAGCGGCCATCGCGATGTATGACCAAGGGGAATGCCCGCCGTTGGCCGTGCCCGACACGCTCTTCGACACCCTTTATTTCGCCGATCGCGTCGCGTTCGCCGACGTGAAACGGGTGGAGTTGTCCGGGCGGACCCGCGACCTGGAAACCGCGGAGGCGATGCTCCGGCCGGCCCGCGGCCATTCGCTGGTGATCCCGAAGCGGTTGTTCCTGCTGATGAAGATCGAGAAGTGGCACGGGAAGGTTACGCCGGCCGAATACACGGCCTATCTCGACGAGAACGCCCGGCCAATTCCGCTGTACGACCGGCCACCGCCGTTGGATCGGCTTCTGACGCCGTTCGGTATGCCGCGGCTGTCACCGAAGCGCTTGCTCGGGCATATCTACCTGCTGCCGGATTGAGCCGCTTGGCAATGCGAAGGCCGGTGGGATCGAATCCCATCGTCGCCGTCCGCAAACGCGATCGGCGGTCGGGGTTCCTAAACGAAGGGAACTGCCGGCCGCCGGCGTTTCGGAGATAAAGCCGTCGGGTTCGAGGCGATCGGGAGGGGCCCGGACGCGGGCGTGGTCGAGGTAAGCCAACCATCAGTCCTGTGGTGGCGGCGCCACCGGCGTCGGCGTCAATGTGCCGTCCTCGGCCAACTGCAACTGCTGGATCTTCGCTTCCGCGTCCGCCAGGATGGACCGGCATCTCCGGATCAGCTTCATGCCCTTCTCGTACTGTGAGACCGACTCCTCCAGACCGATCTTCCCCTGCTCAATGGCGGCCACGATCGATTCCAACTGAGCCTGGGCCTCTTCGAACGTCAGTTCCTTTTCCGCCGGTTCTTCCTTTTCCGATCGGTTCCCAGCCATGGTCCATGTCCCCCGGGAGATCTTCTTCGTCTGTGCCTTGGTTTTATTGTAGTAGGGACTACCATGTCTCGCCATGGGTGCCGCGGTGTCGCCTCCCGCCGGGGCTGGGTGATCTGTGAGCGATCCGGCACCAGCGATCAGTCGATGGTGAGGTGAGTATCATCGTGCCCCGGTTCCAGGTGCCCAATCCGCTGGACCTCATGTTCTTTGCGTTCGACCGGGCGGCCCGGCGTCTGGGCCTGCCCGGCGCGTTCATCCATTTTAATCTTGAGCTGGGCGGGCAACTCGACGTCGAAGGCTTGAAACGCACCCTGGCCGCGGTGCATCGCGTGTATCCCGCCACGGGGTCTCGACTGGAGTGGTCGCCGGTGCTCGGCCGGCCTCGCTGGCGGCTGGACGTTTGCCCGCCGGACCTCGATCGTGTTGTCCAGGTCCATCGACTCCGCCCGGCGACCGAAGAGGAGCTTCAGCGCCGAATCGACGGCCTGCTCGGCACACCTGTCGATCTGGTGAACCTGCCGCCGCTGCAGTTCCACGTCTTTCGAGGCCTCAGTGGCGGTGATCTTCTTGCCGTGCGTTGGCCCCACGCCCTCATGGATGCACGAGGCGGATGTGTCGTCATGGAAGAGATCGAACGTCTCTACCAGACGGCGCCGGATCCGTCCGCGCTGACCAGCGCCGGCGACGAGTTGCACGACGACTTCGCCCGCCTGACCGCCGGGAACCGGGCCGGGCAAGGGCTGGCGCTGCTGCGCAAGTGGGTTGCGCCGGATCCCTCGCGGGAGTGGCGCAATGCCCAATTGCCGGTCGCCCCGGAGCTCGGCGAGCTCGGTCCATTGCGGTCTGCGGTACGACGTCTCTCCGCTGGCGAGGTCCGCCGGGTGCACGAGGTCTCGCGGCGGCTCTGCCCATCCGTCCGCTTCGGGGCGTTCCTCCGGGCCTGTGCAATCCGCGCGCTGCACCACCTCATGCCACGACCCCAACGCCCGCGCACGCGTTATTCCGTTCCCTACGTCATCGAAGGCCGAGAGCGCCCCTGCCGCAGGCCGGTGTGCCGGAACATGTTCAACCTCGAGCGCGTCGGCGTCCCCGCGGACCTGGCCCCGGACCGGGCCGGCGTCGCCAGGCTGCTCCATGATCGCACGGCCGAGATGCTGGCCGGGGGACC
Source organism: uncultured Planctomycetales bacterium (assembly GCA_964579675.1). GTDB lineage: Bacteria > Planctomycetota > Phycisphaerae > UBA1845 > PWPN01 > CAZOIA01. Next base: position 16,354 of record CAZOIA010000114.1, read on the forward strand.
GACGGCTGGTTATCTGGCCACCGTGGTGAGGCTGTCGCGATTGCCCACCGCAGTGGTGGCGGGCCTCGTGCGGCGGTCCCTGACGACCGAACCACCCTCGTGGCAGCGAGGCGAACTGGCTGAACCCCCCTCGCTGCCGATGGGGTTTCTGCGCGCTTTCACCCGTGACATGCCGACATTCTGCGGAGCCAGGCTGCTCAGGACCTACGCCTTTCGACCCCCTCTCCCCCGCGTCGGCCTAGCGGCGCAGGTCGCGGCCGAGCAAGGTCAACTCACCATCTGCGGCTTCTACTTCGAGGCCCGGGCGGCGATGATGCACCGGTTCCTCGACGAGTTCACCGCAGCTCTGCTGGAGACGGACTGACGGCCAGCGGGGACCAAGAACGTAAACCACCCCCTGCCCAAGGAACTTGCTACAATGCCCCCCCGCCCGGTGTTGCACCAGCACCGGTTCGGGATGATCGGGAGCATGCCGGTGGCCCGCTTTCAGCAGCCCAATCCGCTGGACCTGTTCTTCTTCGCGGCCGACCGGGCCCTGCGGCGTCTGGGTCTGCCCGGGGCCTACATTCACCTGTGCCTGGAGATGCGCAGCCGATGCGACATCGAGGGCCTCAAACGCGCCCTGGGCGTACTGTACCGGGTCTACCCGGCGGCGGGATCACGACTGGAATGCTCCCCGATTACGGGCCGGCCTCGATGGCGACTCGACGAGGATCCCCCGAATCTCGACCGCGTCGTTCGCGTCTATCAACTCGCCCCCGCCACGGAAAGCGAGTGGCACCGCCAGGTGGAGACACTGCTCGGATGCCGCACCGACCCGTCCGGGCTGCCGCCGGTGCGGTTCCACGTGTTTCGCGGGCTGGCTTCGGGAGATCGACTCGTCATGCGCTGGCCGCACGCCTTCATGGACGGGCGGGGCGGGGTAACGCTTCTGGAAGAAATAGACCGCCTGTACCAGCAGAAGTCGACCCCCAGCCTGGCCAGCACCGCGGGCGACGAATCGCGGGACGACTTCGGCCGGCTGATCGCCGGTGTCCCGCACGGCCGGAACCCGCGGGCACTACTGGACGGTACTCGGGGTGCCGGGCCGTCAGGCGTGCGGATCGCCCGGCTGGCCAGTGAGCCGATCTCGCCCGGACCCGGCCCGCTGCGCTGTTTCGTAAGACGTCTCTCCGCCGAGCAGACCCGCCGGGCAGAAGAAGCTGCCCTGCGCACCTGCGGGTTCGGGCGGTTTGGTGACTTCGTGCGGGCCTGTGCCATTGCCGCCCTGCATCGGGCGATGCCCAGGCCCCTGCCGACCGGCGCCAGCTACTGCATCCTGAACCTGATCGACCACCGGAAACGCCGTCACCGGGCACCCGTCTGCCGGAACCTGACCGGTGGCCTGCCCATCTTCGTGCCGGTCGGGCTCGCATCCGACCGCCGGGCGGTGGCCGACCTGGCCCGCGAACAGACGGCGGCGGCTATTGCTTCGGGAGCGATGGTTCGCCGTCTGGTTGCGGTCCAGTGGCTCACCCGGCTCCCGACCGGGCTGCTGGTGCATCTGATGCACCGCAGTATGTCGGCCCGACACGCCGGTTTGCTTCCCGCGGGTATGGGGAACCCGCCTTCGCTGCCCCTGGGGTTTATCGGCTCGTTCAGCAAGAGAATGCCTACGTTCTGCGGCGGGGAGCTGGTCAACATTTTCGGTCTTCGGCCCGCTCCCTTTCAGTCCGGCCTCTCGGTGGACGTGAACAAGGCACAGGACCGGATCAACCTGGCCGGCATGTTTTTCGAATCGAGGATCAGCGCCGCTGCCATGAACACGTTCCTGGACGATTTCGTGGCCGCCCTGCTGGCCCCGACCTGACCGCACCGGCCGATGGCGGCAAACTATGCCGGCCTGGGTCCGTACACGGTACACCGTTTTCTGCATCTTGCGATCTCGACGAAAGCCTCGTCCCACCACGTCGGATGTCACCGGCAACAACGAGCCGTCCGGAAACGTCAATACCTTGTCGGGGTTTGCCGAGAACAGCCTGTTGAGCACTCGGCCCACACGTTTCAAGCGGCGGGCGCCCCCGGCCAACCCGGCAAATGCGCTGCACTCCCGAAACCCCGTAAAAATAACTCAAGCGCGCCCTCGCGCGATTCGATAGACCGAAAAGAGGCTGTGGGTCTCCGCCTTGAAAGGCGGGCAGCCTGGCTTGGAGG
>CAZOIA010000115.1:0-18303 GCA_964579675.1 uncultured Planctomycetales bacterium
CTGGCTGGTTTTAACCCGCCCATCAGTGGCCGAATTCAACCTGCCCGGCGACAGATCTACCGCAGTCTTGTTTATCGCCCTTGTTTTCAGCATCTTCAGGGGTAGCCCCGTCAACCTAGACAGCTCCACAAGCTGCTTGGGCTCATAATAATCGACGGGGAATTTGTCGCTTTTCTCGCTGTTGCACGTGGCACATAATGCAGTCGCAGTGTCATCCAGTGGCCACAAGTGGGCTAATGGCATCGTATGATCGAGATGCATATCGTTGCATTTCGGTAAGCTGCGTCCACAATTGAAGCACCTCCGTCCAAACCTATTCCAGATGTGCCGGTCGAATTCGCCACCCGTTGCCAGCCGATGCTTGTGGTAAAGCCATTCGTCTCTCAGCAATGTGCGAACTAGAACCTCAAGCGCTCGGCGGCGAAGGGAGTCCTCCCGATGCTGAGTGCTGTTCCGCAACGGATTCAACGGCGCATTTACGAAGAACTTCTTGCAGACGCGACATTCCAATTGATGACCGTAATATGAGACGACAGAATCCCCCTCAATGTGTCTGCTGATATATGGGGCATCCTTCGGAACGGCTGACTCGATCCGATACCGGGCGAATACACCATGTTGGCATGGGGCTCGACTAGCGCAATGATTGCTGTAGCTGACGGCGTTGCGGTCATCTTCTATATCGATTGGCAGGAACCGAGAGCAGCGATTGCATGACTTGCAGACCAAATAGCGACCGGGTGCCGTTGCCGATCTCGTGTGAAGGGTTAGTGCGTCCTTGCAGTGGTCAACGAACAGTATCTCGGGTACGTAAAGCGAGGTCTTCTGCCTCATGAACTGGGAGACATCGTTCTCGACGAAGTAGTCGTGCGTTAGCGCTGAAACCACGGCTCCAAAGACATGAACATCGAGCTTGGTTGTTATCGACACGCTGGCACGCATCTTGATCTTGTAGCTCGCAGCGGGGGCAGGGACTATCTGAATCACGCCATATTTCTGCCACCTCTTAACATCGCCGTTGTGCGTAAACTCGATCTGCTCCTTGACTTGTTTCCCCTCTACGACAAGCGTGCCCGATACCACGCAGGGATTCTCCGACCACATGAAGAACCCACATCCGAGAACGCTCTCCTGACCGCCAAACAAGGCTCGCGCGGTCATCTCACAAGGCCCGAGTGAGAATGCGACCTCGCCTTTGATGGGCGTAAGGCGGGTTGCTCTCGCGATCAGAGCCGTGCTACCGGTGCCATCGCCTGAGACGTTGAACCCGCTGCGCTGCCGAGTGGCACGGCGAACTGGTGATCTAAACTTACCCATACTGGTCGCTCACAGGAGAACCGATTTCAGGTGTCCGTGGAGATGCATCGAAGATAGCATCAAGCTGTGCCTCCTGTCTAGCCCGGCTGCACAACTTCGGCCTCAACTGGTTGGCTTGCCGTTGGATTTCCGGTTCGGTGAGAGGTAAGAAAGGACGGTGACCTACGGGAAGTTACTCTTATCAACATCTTATGAACGACGACAATGCTGGTCTTCTAGGTGCAGCCCAACTCCAACGACTCACCGAGCATGCCCACCGCTCGAAGAAGAAGGGCCGCAGCCGCTGAGCCCCAGTGAACCGTGCCGACGGTTTCGCGCAGCCTCGCCCATCCTTTTCATTTCTCCATCTACTTATACAACAGGCACTTACGCTGAATCTAAGCAAGATCCCCTTGACAGGACGCCAACCTTACATTATCCTAACATATGATCGACCGAGGCGCGGTCGATGCCAGCCATGGCCAGCCGGCTGCAGGCCACGGAATCGCGACCCAGGGATGGGGGCCATCGGTGCTGGTGGTTCTGCGTTTCACTCCGTCACAGAGCCCCTTGACCCCCGGGTTATGTCCATGTACAGTAAACGCGCACGATGCGTCCCCACTGGGGAATGCGGAGGGCGTGCGGAGGATACATGAGCGGCAGGCGCCAGGGGCATTTTGGGCAGGTTCTCCGCGAGCGACGGCTCGAGAAAGGGTACAGCTTGCGCAAGTTCGCCGAGTTGGTCGGAGTGAGCCCGACGTACCTGTCCATGATCGAGCAGGGCAAGGTAGAACGTCCGCCGACTGCTGAGCGCGTGCGACAGATGGCGGAGGTCCTGGGTGAGAATCCGGACGAGCTGGCGGCCTTGGCGGGGCGAGTGCTCGAGGACCTTCCTGACATTATCAAGCAGCAGCCCACACAGTTTCCAGATCTACTGCGGGAGGCGAGCGGCCTGACGCCTGAGCAGCTCAAGCAAGTGCGCGAGCAGATTCGGCAAATGAAGGAACAGGACCGACAATCATGACTCGACGGATCGCGACTCGACGCGAGGAGGTGCCGTACCTGCCGAAGCAGCATATCGAGCGGGAAGCCACCGCGCTGCTTGGCGAGTACTGCGAACGACACGGCGACGTGACGGCGCCGCCGATCCCGATCGACGAGATCATCGAGCTTCATTTGGGTCTGGTCATCGAGTTGAAGGATATGCGACGGCTCTTCAGCTTCGCGGACGTTCATGGTGCGCTCTGGATGAAGGAGAAGATCGTCGGCGTCGACCAAAGCCTCGATCCCGCTGTGAGTCCGAACAAGACAGGGCGCTATCACTTCACGCTCGGCCACGAAGCCGGGCACTGGCGGCTCCACCGCGAGCACTACTTGGAGGATCCCAACCAGGGTAACCTGTTCGGTGACGGTGTGGCCAAGCCGGCTTACGTGTGCCGATCGAGCGAGGCTAAGAAACGCGTCGAGCTTCAAGCGGACTTCTTCGCGGCCTATCTGCTCATGCCCCGGGAGATGATGACTGCTGCGTGGAAAACGTGGCGTGGCAATCTGGATCCAGTGGCTCTGGACGAGCTACGTGTTCACGAGCGCAAGATCATCACGTCGGAGGTTCTGCGACGCGGCGGCTTGGCCATGGGCCAGGAGAACATGGACAACGCGATGATGGAGTGGTTCTGCCGCCCGCTGGCGGATCAATTCCAAGTTTCCGCTGAGGCGATGCGGATTCGGCTTGAGGACATGCGGCTCCTGCTGCGGGAAAGAGAGGCATCGCTGTTCGAATAGACGCAGTTTTTTTTGGACCTGGCGTTTGCCGTTCACTGTACGGAGACGCCCCAACATGGGAGGGCCAAGTATGGCCAAGCCTTTCGATCTGAGAAAGCAGCTCAAGCTACACGACAACGGCTTGCTGCAGAGGTTGTTCGCTGAGCAAGGGGAAATGCTCGACTTCCCCTGGGACTCACTCAAGCCTCACGATGTGGGCCCCATCGTCGAGAAATGGGAGGCCATGCCGGAAACCACCCGCCGGGAACTGCAGGTGATTCTGCAAGACCTCAACGAGTTGGGCGATGAGCGCAGCTACAAGGTGCTGACCGAGGAGCTGGAATGGCGCTGTCCCGACAAGCTGGAGGCGTTCGGGGCATGGAGAAGCCTTCTCGACAAGGCACTGTGGGCTTACCTCGAAGCACGCACGGCGTTTGACGAGGCTGCCATCTTCGCGCGGGCCGAAGCGCTGCGGAGCGGGCAATTCGCCAACCGCTGGAACGACTTACCTAAGAAAGCAATCAAGGTCAGCGACAGGATGAAAGAGGCGTTGCAGGACGAGGTGCGCTCCTACTACTGGAAGAAGGAGCTGCGCGGCGAGGTCTGTCGCGTCCACCACTACCCGCGAGCCAACGGCGCGGAGTTCTTCTTCGCCTACCTGCCGGACTGGCCGGACAAGAGGCTGGTCTTCGATGCCGAGGGCAACCTGACCCCGCGCGAGGAGAGCTACACGTTCACGAACGTGTTTATCTATCTCCCCTCCGAAGGCGCAATCGAGTTGATCGCTAAGGGCGGTAAGCAGGTCCATCTCCCCCTCCGCAGGGCCTTCTGCAAGGCAATCCTGGGTATTGAGGTGAATGACGACGACCCGGTTCGTCCTACTTACCGGCTCGACCACCTTCTCGATCCGAAGTTCACGTTTCGCACGGAGCCCGAGGATCGCGTTGCGGCGGTCCGGCTGCGTCGCATCCGACTCGTGCCGAAGGTCCGGGTGCCGCCGATCGAGTACCTGGAGCCCAAGTTCGTGGAAGACGCCAGTCACGCCGAAGTGATGACGGCCATCAACCGACTGCTCGCGGCGTACAGCCTGAACCGTTCCCAGGTGACTGTGGCGCAGGTCGGCATCCAGCTCCAGTTCATGAGCGACGGCCGGCGCAAGGCCAAGACGATGACCTTCAATGTCAACTGCCCGAACACGTGCGATCTCAAGAGCAAGCCGGACGATGTGCGGGTGGTCGGCGAGCGTTGCGTCAAGCGCTGGGAGATTATCACATGAATAATCCGCTCGACTGGCTATGGCCGCTCATGGACGCGCCGGAGGCGATTGCAGTGGCACACGTCGTCAAGAGCTGGCCGGCGGGCGTTCACGAGCGTTTGTTGGAACTCGGATTCCTTGTTCAAGCCGAGGACGCCGACCGCGTGCTCTGCCCTGAGTGCCACGGCCATATCGAGGAGTTGATCGCCAGCGACGGGCCGGACGGGACGCCTCAGTTCTTCATTCTGTGCCCCGAAGTCCTTCGTGCCCACGTGCCCCCGGAGGCACGACACCGATGGTCTGTCAACCTCGGTGTCTTCGCTGGTGCCCTCGCGACAACGCTTGGCCTGAGGGACCGCTGCACCGAACTCTCGCCAAGCCGGTTGTGGCGGCTCGGGCGGACAACCTGGCAGGGCTCATCGCGCGACGTGATGCTGGCTCGGGGCCTTCACTGGGATGATGCGCAAACGTTTCGCGGCACCATCGTCCGGGGGCGCAAGCCGATCATCTTCGTGGCCCAGACGAAACCTTCCGATGACCTCTGGCGCGGGCGCATGCCGCCGATTCTCGCTCTGTCGCAGGTTGCGACACTTTGCGACAAGGGAATCGAGGTGGACGCGATGGAGATCGCGGCTGCCATCCAGGACGCCGAGGCGCAGGCAGCCGCGTCCGGCGTGAGCGTGGTCAGCGAGGGGCAACTGAAGCTGATGATTCGCCAGCAGGTGAAAGCGGAAGCGAAGACCGGTCTGACCGACGACATCTTCGTGGTCGCTTACCAGCAGCATGGCTCGGTGCGCGAAGCGGCAGCGTTTCTTTCGCGACAGATTGGCCGAGACGTCTCCAAGGACCAGGTGCATCGCGCATTGAAACGTTCCGGCGGCGTCCAGGCCGTGCTCAATGCCGAGAACAGCGATTCGATTCAGCGCACTGTCGCGTCGCAGCGCCGCGACAGGCAGAGGAAATTCGCTTCGCCGACGCAACCTCCCGAATCCGAATGACTTGCGCGGCGTCCCGCGCCGCGCCCTGCCGACATCCCAGCTGCCCAAACCGCGACACCGCGGCCGGCGGGTGACGGCCAACGAGGCCCATAACCCGCCAGTCGCGAGCCGCGCCTGTGCCGGCGACTGCGGCGCGTGCCGCAGCACAGCGATCCCCGTCGCGCGTCTCGACTGATCCGACACGGGTTCTCCCCCTCGGGCCGTCGGAGGCCCGATGGGTTCCGCACCCGCCCGCGATGCGGTCATCACCGCATACGCCAAGTCCCTGATCAAGCTCAAAGCACAGCAACTCGTCCGAAGGCCCGGTTTCAGCCGGACAGACCAAGAGGATTTGGAGCAGCAGTTGACGCTTTATCTGCTCCAGAAGGCCCATCACTTCGACCCGACGCGCGCGTCGGTCAACACGTTCAGTGATCGGGTCATCCGTTCGGCCGTTGCGATGATCCTGCGCGATCGTCGACGACTGAAGCGGGCGGCGGGGTTTGCCGCGCAGTCGCTGGATCTCAAGATCGAAGGAGCAGACGGGGCTACTGTCACGCTCGGCCAAACGCTCTCTCAGACAGACGCCGGGCGACGTACGGGCACCGCCTCGCGAGACTCCGCACTCGATCACGACACCGTCACTGACGTGGGAGACGTGCTGAAGCGCGTGCCGCCACGGCTTCGCGACATCGCGCAACGGTTGAAGCACAAGCCGCCCGGGGCTGTCGCCCGCGACCTGGGCATCTCACGCCGCCAAATCCGCAAGGCAATGGATGAACTACGCCAACGGTTCGAGGACGCCGGCCTGGGGGATGACTAATTGGGCGGACACATCCTCCCAAGCCGGCATAGGTAATCGCTGGAGGCCGCAGCGTCGGCTTCCCATGGAGCAGTCTTATGAGCGCCGACACCTGTTGCTTCGAGTTCAACGAGAAGGTCTCCCTGGAGGAGGCGGAAATGACCCTGCACCTGGCGCTGTTCGCCGTGGAGGGACTGTTCGGCCAGGCCCGCGTCCGTCTCGAGGCCAGTTACCACGTTGATGAGCCGGACCACACGATCACTGTGAACGGCTCGACTGAGGTCGGAGAGGCGGTGGTCCGTGTGTTCACGGGCCTGTTGCTGCGGGAGTTCGGCGACGAGACATTCAAGGTGCGTCGGGCCGAGGCTCCCTGCGCCGTGGCTGCGGAGGGGAAAGCGGCATGACCGGCGGACCTTCGACATTCTCCGATTCGTCGAGTGCCAGCCAGCACCAAGACCCGCCGGTGGTACGACTGAGACAAGGCGATTATCAGCGCGACATCCATCCCGAGGATCTGGGTGTCACCGACCAACGTCCCGACAGGAACGTGCTGACGTACTCGGCGCTCAACACGTTTCGCAACTGTCCTCGCAAGTACAAGCATCGCTATCTCGACCACCTTCAGCCTCGAGAGAAGCCGGAAAGCTTTTCCTTCGGCTGCGTCATCCACGCTGCGTTGGAGTTGTGGTATCGCACCGCCGGTGACGCCAATCGTCTGTGGAAGATCCTGGATCACGTCGACGCTCAATTCCCCGGTCGTGCCGGCGATGCGAAGGAGAAGTCGGCCTGGCACCTCGCGCGAGCGATGATGGCCGGTTACGCCGCGCGATACCCCTCCGAGGATTTCGAGGTCGTCGAGATCGAGAAGGTCTTCACCGGCCAGATCCGCAACCCCGACACGGGCCGACCGAGCCAGACGTTTGTGATGGCCGGCAAGGCTGACGGCATCGTCCGTCTGGTCGACGGACTGTATCTGCTGGAGCACAAGACGGCCTCGACGATCGGCTCGAACTACCTCGATCAGCTTTGGACCGACACGCAGATCGCGCTGTACTGCTTCTACCTCCGCGAGCTGGGTTATCCGATCGTCGGCGTGATCTACAACGTGCTGTTGAAGACCCGCCTGAAGCAGCACGAGGGCGAGACGCAAGAGGAGTACGAGGCCCGTCGCGCGGCGCTGGCGGCCAGGAACAAGAGCGGCCGCTCGACCGCCCAGCGCCAGATGCCCGAGACGGACGAGGAGTTTCAGGCCCGCCTGGCCGAGTGGTACGCCCGGCCCGAGGCCTTCCACCGCGAGCGGATCTACCTGTCCGAAGACCGCCTCGCGATGCTCCAGGAGGAGGTCTGGGAGATCACGCAGCAGTACCTGGACGCCCGGCGCCGCGGCAAATGGCTGCTGAACACATCGAGCTGCTTCTCCTACCAGCGGCCGTGCGAGTATTTGCCGTACTGCCAGTCCGGCTTCAACCCGAACGTCCGTGACAACCTATTCGAGATCGCCCCGCCGCACGAGGAACTCGTGAAGGCGACGGAGGTCGAGCTTTCCCAGGACACGTTTTGAAGGAGCACCCACATGAGCGTCGCATTACCGACCGAGCGCAGTAAGCCGAGCACCGATCTGACGCGCCAGACCATCCTGGTGTACGGGCCGCCGAAGATCGGGAAGTGTCTCAAGGGCTCAACCACCGTGTATGACCCGGTTACAGGACGCCCGGCGCAGCTGTCCGATTTCGTCACTCGGCAGTCCAGTAGCGTGTTGACGTTGTGCCTGGGTGGTCACCTTGGCCCGGCCCAGCCGTCCGCGTACCTGCGTAATCCTGAGGATCAGCTGTATCGCGTGACCACCCAGACCGGGCGCGTCATCGAAGCGACCGAACAGCACCCGTTCCTCACGCGCGAGGGCTGGAAGCCGCTGTCGCAGATGTCGGTCAACGACCGTGTTGCGGTCGTGGCGGCGTATCCGTCGCTGTTCGGTTGCACACGGACCGATGACGCGCTCATCAAGATCTTGGCCTACCTGATTACGGACGGATCGCTCGGCTCCGAGTCCAGCCCGGTTTTCACGAAGAACGACGAAGAGGTGCGCGAAGACTTCGAGCGCGCCATCGAGGAGGCGGGCGATGACTTCTGTGAGTTCGTCAACGACCGGGGAGTTGTGCATGTCCGCGTTCGCGGCCGGCGGGGCTTCGAGAACAACGTTCTGAAGTTCCTGCGCGAGGTGGGGCTGAACGGCTTGCGCGCGGCCGAGAAGTTCATTCCAGATTTCGTCTTTGGGCTGAGGCGCGAGAAGCTGGCGTTGTTCCTCAACCGGCTGTTTACCTGCGACGGCAGCATCGAAAAGAAGCGTGTTTCCTACAGCTCGACTTCGATCCGTCTCGTCCGGCAGGTGCAGCACCTGCTGTTGCGATTCGGCATCGTCGGCGTCATCCGCGACCGCTACCTCGATGGTGAGTTGTACGGCGCCGAGCTCTACATCGCCGGCAAGGACGACATCCTGCGATTCCTGGACGAGATCGGTGTGGTTGGCGAGAAGGCCATCGCGGCCGAGCGGCTGCGGCAAGGACTGTATTCCATTCGCGGACGCGGCACGCAGCTGGATCGGCAGGGCGCGGTCCTGTTCGATCGCATCCGCAGCATCGAACCAACGGGGGTCGAGCCGGTCTATGACTTGACAGTGCCCGAGACCCAGAACTTCGTCGCCGACGACTTCATCGTCCACAACTCCACTCTTGCCAGCCGGTTTCCCGAGACACTGTTCTTCGAGTGCGAGCCGGGGCTCAGCCAGCTCGAGGTGTTCAAAGTGCCCACGTACTCGTGGGAGGATTTCCTGAACGCCTGCAAGCTGGTCGCCGCGGGCGACCACCGGTTCCAGACGATCGTCATCGACACGGTCGACAACGCCTTCAAGTTCTGCAGCGACCACGTCTGCGCCAAACACAGCATCGAGTACGAGGGCGACATGAGCCACGGCAAGGGGTGGGCACTCGTTAAGAACGAGTGGCACCGTGTTCTCACGCGGCTGGCGAGCCTGCCCTACGGCTTGATCCTGATCTCCCACGCCCAGGACAAGACGGTCCAGACCCGGACCGGGGAGTCCACGAGGACGCAGCCTAGCCTACCCGATCGCGCCCGCGCGGTCGTGCTCGGCCTGGTGGACATGATCCTCTACTGCGACACCGTGCCGCGCAAGGACGCCTCCGGGAACCTGGTGGTCGACCGCGTCATCCGCACCAAGCCGCATCCGACCTACGAGGCGGGCGACCGCACGGGCCGCCTGCCCGAGCTTCTCCCTCTCGACTACGACGCCTTCGTCAAGGCCTTCACGTCCGCGACGCCGGGCAAGAACCCCGGGGCCGGCGCTGCGGTCCATAGCACCCAACCGGGGCGCACCCCCAACAGAGAGGTTCAGAAATGACACACAACGGCAACGCTTTTGATCCCGGCACGACGAACCCGGCGTATGACCAGCCGGTCGATCTGAGTGCGTACGACGACGACTTCGATGCGGCACAGGCCACCGACAATGAGGAAGTGCCCGACGGCAAGTACCAGGTTCGCATCCAGGCGGTGCGCCTGGACCGCAGCCAGAAGGGCGACCCGATGATCAAGTGGGATCTGGTCGTGCTCTCCGGTCAGCACACAGGCCGGCACATCTTCAAGAACTCGGTGATCACGCAGGCATCACTGCCGTTCGTGAAGGGCGACCTCAAAACGCTGGGGCTGCAACTGCCCAAGTTCAGCGAGCTGCCGAACCACCTTGAGCCGCTGCTGGATCTGACACTGGAGGTCACCAAGCGGACCAAGGGCGAGTACACGAACGTGTACTTCAACCGGCTGATTCAGATCGCACCCGGGTCGGACGGCTCGATGGAACCGGCTCCGTTCTAGCGTCCGGTGATGTGTTTTGCGGCACCCGCACGAACAAGGGTGCGGCCGGGGCGGGATGGCGTACCCCGCAAGCCTGATTCTCGCCCGGAGATCGCCGGCTCCGGGTGGCTTGCGGCGGTCAGACTCCCCGTGCCCGTTCCGGCTTTTTCTCAGGAATGAGCACCCATGGACTTTCGGATCGTGATCGACACGCGGGAACAGGAGCCGTGGAGCTTCGACTGCGGCACCGTCCGCAAGAAGCTCGACGCCGGCGATTACTCGGTCGATGGTCGCGAGGACTTCGTCGCCGTCGAGCGCAAGAGCCTGCCCGATTTCGTGCACACAGTCATCCATGACCTCGATCGCTTCAGCGCCGAGCTGACGCGGCTGGCCCAACTGCCTCACGCCTGCATCGTCGTTGAGGCTGACCTGGACAACGTGCTGCGCGGCCAGGCCACGGAGGCGCTGCGCGGCGCCTCACCGGCGTCGGTGCTGGGGGCCACAGTTCATATCGCTGTCCATAATGGCGTGCCGGTCTTCTGGTGCGGTTCTCGTCAAGCGGCGCTCGCGTTCACCGACGCATATCTGCGTATGGTCGTCCGCGAACAGGCTGCCCGTCGCGGCGAGGCGGAGGGTGGCCATGGCTGAGACGATCCGCGGGACTATTCAGAGAACCTACCACAGCGGCCCGACGTTCTCGGCCGGCGTGATGAGGTCGGGCGACGGCCAAAGCGTGCGCTTCGCCGGGAAGTTCTGCGCGAACGAGGGCGACGTCGTGGCCCTCGTCGGCCGATGGAAGAACGATCGCAAATATGGCCGCCAGTTCGCAGTCGAGAAGCTGTGCTACGAACTGCCCGACAGTGCCGACGGGCTCGTGCAGTACCTGGCCAAGCATCCGGCGTTCACCGGAATCGGTGAGGTCACGGCGAGGAAGATCGTCGCCTTCGCCGCCAGCGCCACTCATCTCGACCGACTCATCCGCCAGGACATCGACGAGCTGCACCGGCAGCTCCGCATCCCACGCCCCACGCTGCAATCGCTGCGCGAGGCCTGGATCGCTAATAGTGCCGAGAACGAAGTGCGCTCGTACCTGGCCGGCTTCGGTTTGACCCACCACCAGATGCAAACGCTGCTGGACACCTTCGGCAATGGCGTCGTGGGTGTGCTCCGCAGCGATCCGTACCAGCTCATCAGGTACGTCAAGGGCTATGGATTCAAGAAAGTCGACAAGATCGCCCGGGCCATGGGCACGCCCAAGGACCACGCGGGGCGCATCGAAGCGGGGATCATGTACGTCGTCAACGAGGAGATTGGCAACGGTCACACATGGACGACCGGCTCCGAGCTGATCGACAAGGCCAATGAACTGCTGCTCCTGGACACGCTCGACAGCCGCGATGTGATCCGCCAGGCCGGGGATCGATTGCTGAGCCGGGGCGAGGTCGTGGCCGACAACTTGGCGGTGACAACGCCGTACTTCCTCGAGTCTGAAAGGCTCATCCATGACGTCTTCGAGCAGCACGGCTGGGCCGAAGCTCCGTTGGAAAACGCTCATGAGCTCACCGGAGGTCTGAAAGTCGGGCAGGTCGGGGCTTATCGCAACGCGCTATGCCACCGCATCGCGGTGATCTCCGGTGGCGCCGGTACGGGCAAGACGTATGTGCTGGCGCGTTTGGCGCGGACGTTCGAGGCCGCGGGTTGCCAGATCGCGCTATGCTCACCCACGGGTAAGGCGGCCAAACGGATCGAGGAATCACTGAGGGCCCAAGGGCTCGAGCTAGAAGCGAAGACGATCCACCGGCTGCTGTATTACGACGGCAGCGTTTTTCAACGCGAGAGTCTGTCAGAACCCGGCGAACGCCACACAAGCGGCCGCGACACGGAAACCGATCCTGCCTGCGACGTCGTGATCGTCGATGAGGTCTCGATGGTCGATGTGCCCCTGATGGCAGAGCTGTTGCGTCGGATCGACTTTGACCGCACGCGGCTGATCCTGGTCGGCGATCACAACCAGCTTCCGCCCGTCGGTCCCGGCAACGTGCTGCGGGACATCATCCAGCACGAGCTGGTTCCGACCGTCGTGCTCGACGAGGTGGTTCGCCAGGCCGGTGTGCTCAAGGCCAACAGCATGGCGATTCTCTCCGAGACCATCGCCCCCACGGCGATCAATGATCCCGCGTGGACGGTGGTCGACGTTTTTCGAGACGCCCAGCAGATCCAAGTGTATCTGCGCGACCTGGTGTTGGAGAAGATTCCCTGCCAGCTCGGGCTGGACCCGATCCAGGACGTTCAGATCATCACCCCCACGCACATCGGGCCGCTGGGCACCAAGGCGATTAATCAGATGATGCAGCACCTCCTGCACGGCGATCCCGGCCGGAAGTTCGCTGTCGGTGACAAGGTCATCCAGACGGTCAACGACTACGACCTTGGGGTAATGAACGGCACCATCGGTCGCGTCGAGGCCATCGAGGACGGAGCTTACGTCATCGACTTCGACGGCATCGGCCAACGGCACATCAAGGACGAGCAGGTCCACAGCGTTCAGCTCGCCTATGCCCTGACCGCGCACAAAGCCCAGGGCAGCGAGTTCCCCTGTGCCGTGGTGGTCTGCCATCGCTCGCACTTCTTCGCCGACCGAAACTGGCTCTACACCGCGGTTACCCGTGCGGCCAAGCACTGCATCTTGCTGGGCGACCGCTGGGGCCTGCGGAACGCGGTCCGGAAAAACAACGTGATCCGCCGGCGAACGTTCCTGGATCTGTGGGCACGCGGTCAGGCCGACGGCATACATAACGAGAAGGAACTCGTGTATGCCTGAATTGGATGTCAGCCTTGACGTCGAGCGCCTCACCGCATCCGTCCCGGTCTGCCTGCGCGAGTGTGCGCAGTGGGTATGCTGGATGTACGTCGAGCGGGACGGCAAGCAGACGAAGTGCCCGATCTGCCCGACAAAAGGCGGCTCCGCTTCGGCCACCGATCCGGCGACCTGGGGTACGTTCGAGCAGGCTGTTGCCGCCTGTCACCGTTCGCCCGACCTGGCCGGCGTCGGCTACGTGTTCGCCAGCGATGATCCGTTTTGCGGTGTGGACCTGGACAAGTGCGTCGACCCCACCACCGGTCGGATCAGACCGTGGGCGCAGGCAATCCTCAACCAGCTCGACACCTACAGCGAGATCAGTCCGTCCGGCACCGGCGCGAAGGTCTTTCTCTGCGCCCGCAAGCCCGGCTCGCGGTGCCGCAAGGGCTACCATGACGGCGAAGTCGAGATCTACGACCGGGACCGCTTCTTCACGGTGACCGGTCAACACTTGCCGGACCTTCCCGCCGATGTGGAGGAACGGCAATCGCAGCTGGAGGCCGTCTATCGGGAGGTCTTTGGCAAAGAGCCGGATCAGCCGGCACCGTCCGTCGAGCCGTCCAACAACGGGCAGGTTCACCTGGATGACGACGAGATCATCCGCCTGGCGTCCCGCAGTCGGCGCTCGGGCGAGAAGTTCGAGGCGCTGTGGGCCGGTCGGTGGAACGACTACTTCAATTCCCGCAGCGAGGCGGATTCGTCGGTGGTATTCACGCTGGCGTTCTACACAAAGGACGCGGCCCAGATCGACCGCTTGTTCCGACGCTCAAGCCTGATGCGCGACAAGTGGGACGAGCTGCACGGCCAGCAGACCTACGGCGAGATGACGATCGCCAAGGCGCTGGCCACGGTGACGGCGCAGTACAGCGGTAAGAGGAAACAAGGCCAGGCTAAGTCAAGAACTCCGCGTCCGCCACCTCCGGCTCCGAATAACCCTGGTCTGCCATCGATCCTGATCGACGACATCCAGCTCGGCGACCTGACGGCCCAGGCACTGACGGCGCTTGCGAAGGCCAATGATCCACCTACCGTTTTCATTC
The DNA here is from genome assembly GCA_964579675.1 of uncultured Planctomycetales bacterium. Lineage (GTDB taxonomy): Bacteria > Planctomycetota > Phycisphaerae > UBA1845 > PWPN01 > CAZOIA01. The sequence continues at coordinate 13,859 of CAZOIA010000115.1, forward strand.
GCGCCGGTGCGCTGGCGCGCGTTGTACGGGACGAGAACAGTATCCCGAAGATCGAGTCGTTTGATCGAGTACGGATGCGCTGCCGGCTCACCGAGGTCGCCAACTTCTTCGCGCTTCGCAAAGTCCAAGGCGGCTACGCCCAGGTCGGCACGAATCCTCCGCTGACGCTCGCGGAGAACGTCCTGGCTCTCGGTCGGTGGGAGTTTCCGCCGCTGGCCGGCATCGTTCGCTCGCCGATCCTGCGACACGACGGCTCCATCTGCACGGCGCCCGGCTACGACCCGCCATCACGCCTGTTCTACGGCCCAGATCCGGGCCTCGTGGTGCCCGAGATCCCGGAGTGCCCCAACGTTCACGAGGTCGAGGCTTGCGTGGACATGCTCCTGAACCTCATCGGCGACTTCCCGTTCGCGAACCAGGCGAGCAGAGCGAACGCCCTGGCCATTCTGTTCTCAGTCCTTATGCGGCCGGTCATCGCGGGGCATATTCCGCTTGCGATCGTAGACGCCCCAGTGCAAGGCACGGGCAAGACGCTGCTGGTCATGGTGTTGGCCACCATCGCCGTCGGGACGGTTGCCGGGGAGTCGATCCCAGCCAGGCAGAACGACGACGAGTGGCGCAAGAAGATCACATCCATCCTGCTCAGCGCCTCGCCGTTTGTGCTGCTGGACAACATCCCGGACAACGGCGTCATCGATTCGCCCTCTCTGGCGGCCGTGCTGACCACGCACGAATGGTCCGATCGGCTGTTGGGCAAGAACGACAACGTTCGCCTGCCGTCGCGGGTCGTATGGACGGCAACCGGCAACAACCTCCGCGTCGCCGGCGACATGCCTCGCCGCAGCTACACCGTCCGTTTGGACGCCAACACCGAACGGCCGTGGGAAAGAAACGGCTTCAAGATCAAAGGCCTCGAACAATACGTCGCCGAGCATCGCGGTGCACTGCTGTCGGCGGCCTTCACGATCATTCGTGCGTGGTACGCCGCGGGCCAGCCGCGAGCGCCAACCCCGACGTTCGGGAGTTTCGAGGAGTGGACTGCGACGATCGGCGGTGTGCTGGCGCACGCTGGAGTCGAGGGCTTCCTGGACAACCTCGACCAGACGCGTGCCGTCCAGGATGAGGACACGCAGCAATGGAGCGCCTTCATCGATGCCTGGTGGGAGGCGTTCGGCTCCACGTCCGTGACGGCCGACGACCTCTGCCAGCGGATTCTGACGCACAGCACCCTGGACGACGAGGTCATTCCCGATCCACTGCTGCTGAACCGCGACCGGGGCGAGGGTGCGCTACGCCGCTCGCTCGGACGTCATCTGTCGCGTCTGACGGGGCGCATCTTCAACGGCCGTAAACTGATGGGCACCGGAACACATGGCCATCGGAAGGTCCGTGCATGGCGACTGAGAGCCGCTGCCGACGATGGCGTAACCCCGCTAATCCCGCTAACCCCGCAGCTAACCCCGCACTTGGAGATGAGCAATGACAAGGGCTTACGTTAATTTGCGGGGTTTGCGGGGTTATTCTGCAGACCCTTGCGCGTGCGCGGGTGCGCGCGCACGCGCACGGGAAACATTCTCTGAATATGTAGGGGGTTCGGAAACTAACCCCGCTAACCCCGCAAACGCTCGTAAGTTCTTGTCCTGCCAAGGCTGCCCATGCGGGGTTACGCCTGAAACCGTTAACCCCGCTAACCACGCAAACCCCGCACAGCGTCCGAGCCCGGGAAAGTGGCCCGCGAATGGGCATCGTTGCAACTCGCATGGTGTGGAGGCTTCTTGGTGGCATGGTCCGGTAGACGACCGCGCGTGCGGCCGGCCGGACCGGTACCAACGAAAGGAGGCCCAACATGGCCATCGACATCAACGACGAGAAGCTCTACACGCTCACCGAAGCGACGAAGCTGCTGCCCACGATGAACGGTCGCAAGGTGTCATCCAACGCCATGTGGCGGTGGTGTTGCAAGGGTGTCCAGGGCGTGCACCTCGACCACGTGCGCATCGGCCACAGGATCTGCACATCCGCCGAGGCGCTGAACCGGTTCGCGAACGCCCTCGCGGAAGTCGCGCGCGAACGTCTGAGCACACCGCCCGGGGCGTATCGTCCCGTGAGGTGGCGAGCCCGACGCGCCAAGGCATACGAGGCCGAGCGGCTCAGGCAAATCCAGGAAGCCGAGGAAGAACTCAGGCGCGCGGGAATCTGAGCGCCCGTAGGTGCTTCCCAGCGGTACACCGTCACGAGGGGAGTCGGTACGACTGCGCGCACACGCAGGGCAGGGAATCGAACGCAATGCGGAGGAATGCAACGGATGCATAGGTACTCCGCCGCAATTCGCGTGCCAGAGGGGCCGCGGAAACGGGCACGGAGATAGACAGAGTTTGTTTGGGCTGTCCGGTCCTGTCCGGTTTTTCGCCGCCGGCCCCCAGGGCGGCCACGGGGCGCGTTTAGGGCCACCCTGGGCGACCCGGGCGGCGTGGGGCGTATCAACGTACGCTCCGGCCGCCCTGTCGCGACGGGCGCGGATGGCGTGGTTTGGGCGGCCAACCTCGGGGCGGTGCGAGCGGCCTTGCACGGCGATTGCACGGACTTTGCACGCCCGCTGCACGCTGTTTGCACGACGCCCGCCGTCGGGCCGCCATCGCCATCCGCTGCTGAAGAACTGGAACCTGACATGGAGGTCGTTCGATGAAGGTTGAATCGCGGCTGCTGGCCGACATCAAGCCATACGAGAAGAACCCGCGGATCAACGATGCGGCGGTGGACGCCGTGGCGGAGTCCATTCGCCGGTTCGGCTTCCGCCAGCCGATTGTGGTGGACACCGAGGGCGTGATCGTTTGCGGCCACACGCGGTGGAAGGCGGCGCAGAAGCTCAGGCTCACCGAGGTGCCCGTCCACGTGGCGAAGGATCTGACGCCTGAGCAGATTCGCGCGTACAGAATCGCTGACAACAAAAGCGCCGAGCTGGCCGAATGGAACATGGAGTTGCTGCCGATCGAGCTGACCGAACTCCAAGGCGCCGGTATCGACTGGTCGCTGCTCGGGTTCGACCAGGACGAGCTTGCCAAGCTGCTCGATCCGGGCCTCAAGCAGGGGCTAACCGACCCGGATGACGTGCCCGAGCCGCCGGACGAGGCGATCACGCAACCCGGCGATCTGTGGATCCTGGGGAAGCATCGGTTGCTGTGCGGTGATGCGGGCAACTCAGAGAACCTTGATCTTCTGATCGCCGTCGACCCCGTGAAGACATTGGACCTGCCGGCCGGCTCCGACATCAAGCCGCGGTTGTTGCCGGTCCATCTCGTCAACACTGATCCTCCCTACAATGTCCGCGTTGAACCTCGCAGCAACAACGCCATCGCGGCCGGACTGTCCTCGTTCTCGAACACCCACCACCAGAACTTCGACGTGAATCGTCATCCGGAGAAGGCCCAGGCCACGCACCGCAAGCTGCGACCCAAGGACCGCCCGCTCGAGAACGACTTCGTGTCCGATGAGGAGTTCGATCGGCTGCTGCACGCCTGGTTCGGCCAGATCGCCCGCGTACTGAAACCGGGCCGAGGGTTCTACATCTGGGGCGGCTACGCAAACTGTGGGAACTACCCGCCGGTGTTGAAGGCCTGCGGGCTGTACTTCTCGCAGGCGATCATCTGGGTGAAAGAGCATCCAGTTCTCACCCGCAAGGATTACATGGGCAACCACGAGTGGTGCTTCTATGGCTGGCGGGAGGGGGCAGCGCACGTCTTCCTGGGTCCGAACAATGCCGTGGACGTCTGGCCGATCAAGAAGATCAACCCGCAGAGCATGGTGCATTTGACGGAGAAACCCGTCGAGCTGGCGGTACGGGCAATCCAGTACTCATCGCGCCCGGGCGAGCACGTGCTTGATCTGTTCGGTGGTTCGGGATCGACGCTTGTCGCGGCGGAGCAGACCGGGCGTCGGGCGTTCCTGATGGAGCTGGATCCGTTGTACTGCGATGTCATCGTTCAGAGATGGCAGGACTTCACGGGGCGGAGCGCGGAGCGCTACACATGAATCGACGGATAGCGCCACGAGATGTTGCGAGGGTAGCGGGCCTTTCAGCTCTTTGTTCTGCTCGCCTGTGTGTTGGGGTCGGTTATCCACTTTGTGAACTTGTCGAGTGGAACGGAGAAGAATTTCTGCGCGCTGACTGGTTTCCAGTGTACACCTGTCGGCTTCACACGGAGTGTGCCGATCTTCTTATCCTGGTCGTCGAGGATATCGTGGTCATAGTGGTCTGGTCTCGCAAACTGTTTTGTATACTTGGGCATGTAAGGCCTCCTACCATAAGTCGGTACACGTCATCGACAAAACGTGATCATACATTAGAGCCGAAGACCGGCAACCCCGCAAGCCCGTCTGGGAGCTGCAAAGCCTGCGTAGTGTACCGCCAATTGGGGAATCTGGAGATTTGATGGCAAAAAGATAGG
>CAZOIA010000116.1:0-18068 GCA_964579675.1 uncultured Planctomycetales bacterium
ACACCCGAACCCGCCTCACGCGCAATCGGGGCCGCTGAAATACGCTTGTTTTGGGGCTAGTGCCGTTTTCGGTCGGTCAGTTTCTCCGGGGTGGCACGGGTCCGCCGCGCACGATTCTCCCGGCGCCGGCCGCGGGTCAACGGGATACGTCAGCCAGCCCGGGCATGGGTTTCCGCGGGCCCGTGGACCGTCCGCTGAAGCTGCTTCGCCGACGCGTTGCCCCGCGCCGGAGGCAACGCGAGAATCTCTCGCTGAAAGCGGTACCAGCGTGGCGGGACCAGCCTTGTTGGCAAGGAAGGGGTCAGGAGAAACCGCTACGAATCGGTTGCAGAGGTGTGGCATAGGCACCGGAGGACGCAGTGGGGAGGACTGCGTCCTCCGGTGTCGCGCTGGCGGATAACATCGGGGATGGTATCAGGGCTTAGCCCGTCGCTCCCCTCCGCCCTCGGGCATGTTCATTTCAGCCGGGCGGAGGATCATCGCATGCCGGATTGGCTGGTATCCCCGGGCCGCTGGCGCAGTTCTCGAACGCTCCGTAATCGTCTTGGTCGACGTCACCGTCCTGTCCATGCTGGTTGTTCTCGTCGCGGCGGTCGAAGCACCGGCAGTCGCCTGTGGCGCCGCCGCCGGGCCCGGTTAGGCACGCCTCGAACACGCCAAAGTCGCCCTGGTCGACGTCGCCGTCGCCATCGGCATCCGCGAACGGCGTCCCGCAGCAAAGAATATCATCACAAGTCGTGCCGGGGCCGCCAAACCACCCGCCCAGTTCGTTGATGCAATAAACCTCGTCCTCGATGGTGCAGGTGCCGTTCGGGTGACAGCAGGCTCCGGTGTAGACGTTGGGAACGTACTCGAGCTCGCCGTCGAAAACGCTCGCGGAATCCATGTCCGTCCTCATGTATCCCACCGGGGAGGACTGTGAATAGGTGAGGCACTGGGTCGGCGTGCCCCCCTCCTTGCACTCCCCGGTCAGGGGGTCAAGCTCGCAGCCCGGCCCGACGCCCAGGGAGATGGTGTCGAACGGCCCCTTGTACAAGCGGGGGATGGCCGCATGCCACGGGGGGTTTGTCTTCGAAGCGTTGTAGAAGCTGTTGTCCACGTAAATGAGAATGTAGTCGCTGATGATCTTCAGGATGACGTGATTGTCCCCCTCGCTGAGGGAGAAGTTGTTGCACAGGTTGCTGGTTCCCAAGCCGATGTTCTCGGATAGAACGCCCGGCGCGGGCGGCCAGGTGACGTCTACGCCGCCCGCTTGCGGCAAGTCCTGGCCCGTTGAGAGATCCTTGAGTCCTCCGTATCGTGAGTTCCTGAGTTCCCTCCACTTGTTGCCATCGAACACCACGAAGTGGCCCATCGTCGGCTTGTGGGCATCCACTCCCTGTTCTTCGCATCCGCAGGGATCCTTATCCAGAATCGCGCCGAAACCGAACGCAATGCTTGCCCAGGTCTTGCCGGTCTGGGTCTGGGGATCGTACGGCGGCACGAGGGGCGGGCAGTGCTCGTTGAGGTACTGCAGATCCGCCGCGTTCTCACTTACCGAACCGTTCACCTCCCGCACTTGCTGGCAAACGATGGGGTAAGGTCCCTGCGGGCAGCACTCCGGCCCGGGATAGGCCACGTTCGGATCGCCTCTCCAGATGTAGTCCGTCGGAGCGCGTTCGTCGCCCAGGCTCAACTCGACGTACGAGTTGTCAAACAGGGCCCGCTGGTTGCCGACACCACCTTTGTCGTGCAGGTAGAACACGACGACGAGCGGATGGTCGTCGGTGCCGTTGACCGCGTTCATCGCCGGGTTTATCGCCTGGATTCGGTCCAGGAAGCGGTGGCTGAACTGGGTCATGGAGTTGTAGCTGCCGCCCATTCCCCAGGTGTAGTTGGCCGTCGCCCTCATGCCCCGGGTGGTGACGACTTCGCCTGACACGCCACAGTTGCTGTCGTAATTGGCCTCGAACGCGCCTGGATCGGCGGGGCGTCCGACCGGGCTGGTAATGACCGGGCACTCCATGAACGCCGGCCACTGCTCCCGGGCCATCTGATGCAGGCCTGGAGTCACCTGCTTGCTCACCCCGCAGCCCGTGCCGTCGTCGGACTTGCGCGGATATGAGCCTCCGGGATCGCCGGCGGGTACCGGGCCGCCTTCCCAGAACTCCTCATTGTCGTAAGCCCACTGACTGTAGTTGTCGAAGGGATCCGCCCAGATGACCCTTTCGTCGGCCGGGTCGCGTCCGGGTCTGATCCGCGCTGCCGTTGCGACGGTCCAGCACGCCAGAAGTACAAACACAAACGTTCCTGCTATGACCTTGTTCATGGGAATTCCTCCGCGACGAAAAAGGGACCCGCCCGCCGGCCGGCCGTTCCTTTACACCCGTTCCCTTGCCGGAACCACGAAACGGGTCAACCTCGTCTCAGTCCGGACGCATCTGTTGCGACCCGGGCAGACGAACCGGGAGCGGTCGTTGAGATCGACGGCCGCTGCCGGCACCTCTGCTCTCGATGCCTCCGGCTTCATCGGCCAGGCGACGCCTGCGATTTCATTCCCCGCGAGGACCCCCTGCTAGCGGATCGGCTCCGCTAGCAGGGGGTCTGCTCCTATGTTGAAGCGATCGGGTCCCCCCTCGGGAACACCTCTCCGGCCGACGCACGCCGTGCACGACCGGATTTCGAGAGAGGGCTCCGCCGCTCGCCTTAAGACCGTCGCCGGCGCAGCATCGGCAACCCGAGCAACAGCAGCGACAGCGTGGCCGGCTCAGGAACGGTGTAAGCCCAGCCGTGCTCGACGCCGAGGTACTTGCCGTAGCCACAGAAGCACGTGCCGTCGTCCGAGATACCGGTGACGTTGTTGAACTCCCAGCCGGTGGTATCGACGCCCTTGTCGTTAAGGTACTGCTCCACCGTCTTCAGGGAATTCTGGCCACCTGTGTTATCCCAGATCCAGGCCTCAAACCGGCTGTAGCCGTCGGTGTACTGCCAACCACCGATGACATTGCCGTCACCATCGACGGCGTGGGCTTCGGTCCAATCCTCACCCGCCATGAGCGGGACGAGGTTGGGCGTGTCGGTGCCATGGACCCAGTAGTGGGCCTGCCAGGCACCAGACGCCGCCCAGCCCCAGCCGACGTAGACGTTGCCGTCGCTGGAGACGTTGTCGGACTCACCTTCGACGCTGCCGCTGGGACCGCCGGCATCGACCGGCATCCAGACCCAATTCGCACGCATGGGGTTCCGGGCACCGCCGCCGCAGGGACTGCCCCCGCACTGGGCCACGCCGCCAAACCGGCCATTGTCCGAAGCGCCGAAGAAGCGCGAGTGGTCGTGGCCGCCGCTGGGTGCCCCGATCCGGGTTGACCAGGTCGGCGACGAGAACTTCTGCTTGAGGCGACAAGCGGTGGCACACGAGGTGCTCGTCGTGTAACCACTCATGTAGTAGTTGTCGCCGTCGTCCTTGGCGCCCAGATGTGTGCACTTCCAGTCGTACGTGCCCTCGCAGAGCTGCTCCATCTGCCATCCGGCGCCGGGCGTCCAGTTGGCGGCGGCCCCACCGACGTTACCGCCGATGACGGTGCCCACCGAGCCGCCGATCCTCTCGACGCCCTGGGCATCGTTGCCGATGACGCTCTGGGCGCCGTTGTCCCAAAGGTAGCCTCCACCGCCACCGTTGCCAACGATGAGCGACCCATCGTTGGACATATCCGTGGCCTTGCCGCTGCCAAGGTCAACGAAGATGTTGGCAGCCAGCGCCGACGACACCCCAAACGTGACGGCCAACGCCGCCAAACACACAACTACTTTCTTCATACCTGTCCTCCTCCGGGCTTTCTCTCGGGCTGCCCGCGCCCTCCTTGATTGAACCTCACATATTCTGACGCTTGTCATCAATCCTGCGGCTTCACCGGAACCGACTCAGCCGCTACATGGTGGCTCGCGTCCCGATATCAGACTACTACTATCATCCGGTCCGGTGAGCGGGAACCCAACGGGCCCTGCCATCCTGACATGCCCAATGTACCCAACAACGACCACCGCCGCCGTCAGCCGCCCGCCAACTCAACCGGTCCTTGCCTGTTCAGAGTCCTTGCACTTAGGAAATGCTGCCCTCCTCGTTTGTCCCGGTTCACCTCGGGCAAGCCCACATGGCCTTCCTCCAACCGGGACGGCGCACGACCTTGCTTACGCCCAACCTGCTCCTCTGCTGGCCACTTGAACAGTGTCCGCCAGCTCACGATGCGAAGATGCACATGACGCTATCAGGGTACCACCTGCCAGTTCACTTGTCAACGGTAATATGGCAAAACCGTCCACAGAAATGCATGGCAGCTCGGGCCGGACCTAGGTTTCCACTGCCCCCGGAGAGTGAGGTTATCGTAACCCACTGTAAACCAAGAACTTACTGCCTCCGGTTTTTCGTCGGGGCCCGCCCGGCTGTTTCCTGGCTCCCCGGAAAGCGACCAGATGGCTGGCCAAGGCACGGGGTATTCTCGCTGTGCCTCGCTGAAAACTGTGAGCTCGCGTAGACTCATATGCGCGGTTCTGGTGAACCGCTTGAGCGGCTTGTCGGGGAGCAGGGGGTAGAATGGCCGTGCGCGATCGGGCGTCACACTTGTGAGTGCGAGGCCGCGCAGGCTCAGGTCCGCCGACCAGGAGTCGCTATCAGAGGTATCGTTGTCCTGACCCGAAAGAGGACTCCTTGGACCAGGCCAGCAACGTCGGTAGGACTGTTCGAGGGCCGCTATGATATTACCGATTTCCGGCCGCTTGGCGGCCCCTGGCTTTTCTCGGAGGTAGCTTAGATGCCTAGGAATCTTACTCGGCGTTGGGGATTAGCAGGTGCTATCCTCCTTCTCGCCGGGCCGGCCACCTTTGCCGATGCCCGAGAACCAGTACTCGTGCCGCCGCCGAAGCAGGTGCGATGGTCCGGCGCGGAGCCCCTGGAACTGGAACCGGACGCCGTCGCGATCGTATTGGGAAGCAACCCGGATGTTGCCGAGCAGTGTGCCGCGGATATGCTGCAGAGATACGTCGCAAAGCGTTTCCAGCAAACGTGGCCAATCCTTCGCGGGTCGGGGCAGGAGGTGAAGCAGGAGAGCGTCGTCTTGCTCGGGCAGCGGACGACGAACGCCTGGTTGGATCGCCTGTGCGAAGAGAAGGGCATTGACCTGGGCACCGCATCACCGGGGCATGACGGTTACGTGATCGAAGCGTTCTCTCTGGCGGGTCGCAACGTCGTTCTGGTCGGCGGGAGCGACGCGCGGGGGGTGCTCTACGGACAAGACACGCTGTTTCAACTGCTGGCTGAGCACGAGGGCAGACTGACGTTACGACAAGCGTCGGTACGTGACTGGCCAACCGTACCCTGGCGCGGTCGTCCACAAACGGCGGTCGTACATCATCTGCAGCCGGGCATCATGGACTGCTACGTAGCCTCGCGGGTCAACTTCATTGATCTCCGCAACGGCGTCTATGCCTTTCAGCCCGACTACCAGCTCACCGGGAAGGACAAGGCGGATATCGCCACCGCAATCGCAGACGCCCACAAGAGAGGGATCATCGTCTACGGGAGCGTCAACTGTGGAGTCCCGATCGCCAAGCAGGACCGTGTCCTGGCTATGTTCCGGCAGTTCATATCCCTTGGCGTGGACGGGTTGTGGCTATCCTTCGACGATAAGGGGCCGGGCGAAGCGCCCGAGGGAATTGTGCTTGAAGCCCTCAAACTCGCGAGCCAGCACGGGATTTCAGGAGCCCGGATTGCGATAACGCCGCCGAAGGGATCGTACCAGGTAATCGGGGCCCCATTCAACCGCTCGGTCATGGCGATCCCCGGTATGGAACGGGCTCTGTGGTTCTGGACGGCGCTGCCGTCGCCCGGTGCACTGGCCGACGCCCGCTCAATAGGGCTTGAGGTGAAGCCATCGTGGTGGCATAACTGGCCCAGGCCCGACAGCGGGTTCACCCATATCGGCAACAACTCTCTGTGCAGACGTTCGTATTTGGAGGTGCCGCCGATGTCGGCTGGCTGGCATGAGCCCGACTACGAATACCTGGCCGACAACGGCTGCCACCTTGAGGCGGTCATGCCGTGGGGGGGGAACGCATGGAATCAGTATTACGTCGTACCGGTCATCTGCTGGTGGGGATGGAACCCGGAGCATCACGACTGGAAAGCGGTTCGAGCGAGGATCTACGACATCGTCTTCGGCCCGTCCCCCGTCAGCTCGCTGGTGACGTTCGACGACACGCTGGCAAGCGCGAAATCCCTTTTCATTTACCCCTGGCGAGGCAGTTGCTGGAAGCCGTTGTGCCCTGCCCGGCTGAGAAGCCTCGACGATCGTCAGGAAGCGCTGGAGCTTCTGGCGAAGCTCGAGAGCGTACTCCAACGCATTGAGAAACGAAGGGGCGAAGAGACCGTGCTCGACCAAACCCGTTCGCAAACGAACCTGCTGGGCGCCATGCGGACAGAGCTGAAGGCGGGGAGAGCGGCCGCCACGGCACCTTATCCGGAGTACTGGTGGGACGAACATCAGAGGAAAGTGCTCAGTGCGATCTACGATGATGACACCAAACGGGCCGAGCAGTTGGCGGCAGGCGTTCGAGAGCGCGTAGTCCACAGCGCGGACCAGATCGGCAAGGCGCTCGGGTTCCTGAGCGGAGTGAAGGAATATGCGGCATGGTGGACCAGGCGAGCCAATCTGAACGGGCAAGGCTGGCGAGACCTTGTCGCCGAGCGGCGAGCCGAGTTACCCCAGCGCGTGTGTGGATACGGCTACTACGAGGTTCTGATTTCCAACCTGCTCAAGGAACTGGATAACGTTCCTTACGGGCGGGGACGGGGGGGCGCCGAGCGTGAGCTTCGAGTTCTGGCCACCGTCCTGCCGGACGGGCGGGAGCAGTTTCGGGGCGATTGGCTGGGCGGTCCGTACGGAGAAGGCGGCCAGCAAGTTGCCGTGTTTGCCCTTCACCGCGATGCCTATTCCCACGCCGGTGACTTCTGTGAACTCGGCGTGGCGATACCCGTGTCCGGCCGGCGGGATCGGCTCGGGCTACTCGTGTTCATGAATCGTTATACGAAGGACAAGCTGGGTCTTGAGCATGTCAAGGGGCGATGGGCCGGCTTCTGTTCTGTGCAGTTGATCTGGGGAGATCGCGTTCTGTGGGAAAGAGACGTGGGCTTGCCGCGAGACGGCAGCGAATGGGATCTCGTCAGGCTGCCCGTGGTTCCCGAGACGTTGGCGGAGCTGCCTTTGCGGCTGCGTGTCGTCGACCGGAAGAACTCGAACGGCATGCGAGCGATAGTCTTCGTGGGCCCGATTCGCCTCGTCGAACTCCCGGAGTAGGAGAAACCTGGGATCTGGTAGGAATCCCTTCCAACTACCCGATCAGTCACCTCTCACGATCTACTCAGGTACGCGTGTCACAGCGGCCGCGAAGAAGAAAATGAAACGGTGGGGCCGGCCCCGATATGGGCGGGCGGGTACGCAAAGAGGTTTGGATGTACAATGGCACCAGTTGGAGCCAGGATACCGACAAGACGCAGAGATTCGTCTACGACGGCTGGAATGTCGTGCTTATGCTGAACCACGACAACGAGACCCTCCGCAAGTACGCCCTTGACACGACGCGTCCCGCCAAGCGGGAGGGGTCGCGGCGCGATCCGGGGGTTCCGCCCCCCGCGGCGAGTCAAGGGTACACCTGGGGACTGGACCTGTCCGGTTCGCAAGGACCCGCGGGCTTTAGCCCGCGCGGCCCTTCGACTGGTGAGGGCCTTCCCGCCAGTATTCACGGCGCCGGCGGCGGGCAGGGCTGGTTGCCGCCCCACGGTGGACCGGCATAATGAGACGCGGCAAGCGGGCGCGCGGCTGAGGAAACAGGAATGAGTGAGGTGACAGCAGGACCGGGCATCGCAAGGCGGGACTTGCTGGTGGTGGCCGCCGCGGCGACGGCGGGAATCGCGACCGCGAGGCCTCGACGGGCGGCTGGCCGGGAATCGGGGGCGAGGCCCGGGCCGGCAGCGTCGGCACCGGCGGCCTCGAAACCGGCGGCGAAGGAGCTGCCAGGCTCGGTGATTGGCCGGGTGCTCTACGACGGCAAGCCACCGGTTCCCGAGGCCATCGACTGCAGCGCGGATCCGCAGTGCGCCCAGTTGTACCGGAAGGAGCCGCTGACACGAGAGGTGCTGCTGGTAAGCAAGGACCGCCGGTTGCAAAATGTTTTCGTGTCGGTCAAGCGCGGGCCAGGCAAGGACCAGAAATGGCCAATCCCCGCCGAGCCGGTCGTGCTGGATCAGAAGGGGTGTCGCTACCTGCCCCATGTGTTCGGAGTCATGGCAGGGCAACCGCTGGATATCCTCAACAGCAGCAGGATCCACGAGGTGCCCCACGGGTACCCGGAACGCAATCCGGAGTTCAGTTTCAGCCTGCCCAAGAAGGGCATGAAGGAAACGATCGTGCTGACCGAGCCCGAGGCGTTCAAGATCAAGTGCGACGTGCATCCCTGGGAGAGTACGTGGTGCCACGTGATGGCACACCCGTTCTGGGCGGTGAGCGACGCGAAAGGAGAATTCGTCGTCCGGGGCCTGGAGCCGGGCTACTATGAACTGGAGTTCTGGCATGAGCACTGGTCACTCGGGCGGCAGACGAAAAGGATCCGGGTCGAGCCGGACAAGCCGACCCGAATCGACGCGGTGGTGTTCAAGCCGGGGAAGAGACCGAGGTCGCGGCCGGCGAGGTCGTAAGGTAACAAGAGAACACAGATAGGAAGTAACTGACATGCCAGCAGGAGATAGGACAGGACCGATGGGGTTGGGCCCGATGACGGGACGTGCGGCCGGTTACTGTGCCGGCTATCCGGTGCCCGGTTTCATGAACCCGATACCGGGGTGGGGCCGGGGGCGAGGCTGGGGCCGCTGGTTCCCTGCGATGGGCATACCCGGCGCGGCGCCGGTCGGCGGGTGGCCTGGTTACGGTGTCCCGCCCTATGGGCCGGCATCATCGCGGCGCCAGGAGGCGCAAATGCTGAAGGTTCAAGCGGAGCAGTTCGAGGCGAGTCTGGCTGAGATCAGAAAACGGATCGCGGAACTGGAAACGGCCCAACAGGAAAAAGAGGGTTGATCATGCCGCGAGGCGATGGAACCGGGCCGCCGGCCTGGGGCCGGCGTGGACGCGGACGAGGAGCGGGTCGAAGGTCCGGCCGGGGCAGGCGCTGGCGCGCGGGGCAAGCCAAGGGAGGCGGCGTCGCCGGCCGGACACGAGAGCCATTCATCCCCGCTCAGGCCCGCGAGGCGGCAGAGGCGCAGGAGCTTGCCCGGCTCAAGGAGCAGGGTGCTGCCGTGGAGCAACAGCTTGAGGCTCTCCGCGAGCGGACGGCCGCGGTACAGACCGGGCGATCCGGGGCCGTTGCGAGCATTGACGAAGAACGATGCACACTGTGCGGGCTTTGTGAAACGATCTGTCCCACCAGGGCGATCACACTCGGCCAGAGGCCGCGAGTCGATGTCGAGAGATGCTCCGGGTGCGGCGTGTGTGTCGAGCAATGCCCCAATGCAGCGATCACCTTGACCGGATAAGTCATGACCAATGCGAACCTACCTTGAATGTGTTCCTTGCTTTGTCCGGCAGGCGCTGGATGCCTCCACTCTGGTGACGGCGGATCCGGCGGTTCACGAGCGCGTACTGCGGGAAACGCTCCGGCTGGCGGCGGAAATGCGTTTCGATCGCCCGCCGCCCTGGATGGGTCAAAAGATCCACCAGTTGTTGAAGGAGGCGACGGGCAACCCTGACCCTTACCGCCAGGAGAAGGAACGGTCGAACGCGCTGGCGTTGGGGCTGTACCCCGCGTTGAAGCACCAGGTGCGGTCATCGGCGGACCCGTTCGCAGCGGCGGTCCGACTGGCGATCGCGGGAAACATCATCGACTTCGGCTGCAAGAGCCGGATCACCGAGGACGAGGTCCACCAGGCAATCGAAGCCGCGATGCGGGACCCGATAGACGAGACGGGTTTGGAGGACCTGCGGCGGTCTGTTGAGCAGGCGGGCGACATCCTGTACCTTGCGGACAACGCGGGGGAGATCGTGCTCGATCGCCTGCTGCTCGAGGAGATGCCGGCCGAGGTCGTGACGGTGGTGGTCAAAGGCAGCCCGATCATCAACGACGCGACGCTGGAGGATGCCGAGGCGGCGGGTCTGACCTCGCTGGTCAAGGTGATCGACAACGGCAGCGACGTGCCGGGCACGATACTGGAGCTGTGCTCGCCATCCTTCAGGGAGCGTCTGGCTAGTTGCGACCTGGTGATATCAAAGGGGCAGGGCAATTACGAAACGCTGAGCGGGCTTGACGGCCGGGCGTTCTTCCTGCTCAAGGCGAAGTGTCCGGTGATTGCTCGGGACCTCGGGTGCGAGATCGGGCAGATGGTGGTGTGTCGTGGTCGAACGAGTGCTTGGGAGACCGCGTGATACAGGCGGGGTCTCGCTTTGAGGAGGGACAGCCCTGCCCCGTTCAAGCGGGAAGAGACCGTGTCACCCAACGGAGTCGGCACATGATGAAGCTATTCCTATGCGTTGGGCTGGCTGCTTTCCTTCTTGCCGGTTGCCCGGAGGGCTGGATCTCCGGTTTGGACGAGTGGGCACCTCTTGTGAGCCTGCAGGTCACTGAGACCCAGGACCCCGCCGCTTTTGACAGGATCATCTCCGAGCTGCGGGCGAGGGGGATCAAGGCCACCATCCTTGTCGATGCCGATTTCACTACCCAGAACTGTGAACGGCTACGTTCGGCGGCGAGCGAGGGGTTCGAGATCATGGCCTTCGCCCGGCCCGAAGCAGCGGAAGGTGAATCGGTCACTCTGTCCATGCTTTCATACGAGGAGCAGGAGGAACTCATTTCCGGCGTGAAAACGGCGATCGAGACCTGTCTGGGTGAGAGCATCTCCGGTTTCCGGTGTTACCGGTTCGACCAGAATGAAGACACGTACAGGATTGTGGATTCGCTTGGGTTCCAGTTCAATCTAGGTTTCGTATCCCAGACGAACAGCTCTTTCCCGGGGCATGAAAGTGACACGCTGCCGTACCGGGCACCGGGGTATGACTTCTGGGCGGTGCCCATGCATTCGGTATACACGAACGGCCAGTGGGCGGCTTTCTGTGACATGCCCTTCAGCAGCCTGGACGGGTCTGCGTGGGCGGCGCTTCTCAAGCGTGAGCTCGACGACATGGCCCGCCGGCGGAGCCCCCTGCTGGTGGAAGTGCATCCGTATTACAGCGGTGTCGATGAGGAGCGTTTCGAGGCTTTCGTGGCTTTCCTGGATTACGCCCAGGCGCAGAATGCCCGGTTCATCACCATAGCTGGACTGGCGGCATGGTCTGAGTCGCAGGGGGTCGCGGGTTCGCCGGGAACCGGGGCTTCATGTGCTTGCGGTGAGGACTAGAAGGAGACGGCTTATGAAGATCGGCGTTGCGGCAGCAGGTGGGTCGTTGGATGCGGAAGTATCGCAGCAGCTTGGCCGTTGCGCGTACTTCGTAATCGTGGACTCGGAGACGATGCGTTTCGAGGCGTTCTCGAATCCTGCGGCGGGCATGGCGGGGGGCGCGGGTCCGGCGGCGGTGCGCGAGCTTGCCAACCGCGGCGTGGAGGTGGTCCTGGCGGGGGGCTGCGGCCCCAACGCCGAGAGTGCGTTGGAGGCGGCGGGGATTCGCTTCTCGCAGGCGAGCGGGAAGGTTCGCGACGCGGTGGCGGCCCTTGAGTCCTGAATACGCGATTCAGGAGTGACACTATGATTCGAATTGCAGTACCTTGTGAAGGCGAGAGGATTGCGGAACACTTCGGGCATGCGTCGCGGTTCGTCCTGTTCGACGCCGATCCGGACAGCGGGCAGATCGTGGGGGAGGAATCGGCTGGCGCTCCTCCGCATCAGCCCGGTTTGCTGCCCCAATGGCTGGACGAGCGCGGGGCGAACGTGGTGCTGGCGGGCGGGATGGGTGTTCGGGCCCGCGACCTCTTCGCGGAACGCGGCATCAAGGTGGTGGTGGGGATGCAGACGGCCGATCCGAAGGAGGCGGTCGAGGGTTATCTGAAGGGCTCGCTGTCAGGGGGAATGAATCCCTGCGATCACTGACGGCGAACTCATCAGGGACGAGGCTGTTTCGAAGGAGAATAGGCATCTCACATGCCAGAGAGGAGAAGCCTTGCAATGGTCAAGGAACTCCAGATAACCACGATCGTGGAGGACACGGCAGGTGGGCTTGGCCTGCTGGCTGAGCACGGACTGGCGCTCTGGATCGAGGCGGACGGGCGGAATCTGCTTTTCGACACGGGCCAGGGGATGGTGCTCGATCACAATGCGGAGGCCCTGGGCATCGACCTGGAGAAGGCCGACAGCGTGATCCTCAGCCACGGGCACTACGATCATACGGGCGGGATAGTCGAAGCCTCTGGGCGGTTCCACAACGCCACGCTCTACGTGCATCCCGAGGCGTTCAAGGCCAAATACGCCCGGCGCGACGACGGGACGGGTCAATTCGCCTCGGCGCAGATTGCGAGCGTGGACGATGCGGGCTCGCGGTTTGCCAAGACGGTATTGACAGCGGGTTGGACCGAGCTGGCTGACGACATCTGGGTCACCGGCGAAATCCCCCGCCGGACGGACTTCGAGGACACGGGGGGGCCGTTCTATCTCGATGAGGCCTGCACGGTCGAGGATCGGCTGGTTGATGACCAGGCGCTTTACATCGAGTCGAGCCAAGGGGTGGTGGTCATCCTGGGTTGTGCCCACGCGGGTCTGGTCAACACGCTTGAGTACGTGGCCGAGCGGACGGGGTGCTCGCGGATCCATGCGGTGCTGGGCGGCACGCACTTGCTCCGGGCATCGCAGGAAAGGCTGCAGAAATCGATCGAAGCGCTGCGTCGGTATGATGTCCAACTCATCGGTCCGGCTCACTGCACGGGTATGCGGGCGGCGGCGGCCATCATGAACACCTGGCCGGAAAGGTTCGTGCAACTGATGACGGGCTCGCGCGTCGTCATCTCCTCGGGGACGTCAACGTGACATCGCCCCAGCAACACGTTTTTGGCCCGGTCCCTTCGCGCCGGCTGGGGCGCTCGCTCGGGGTGGACCTTGTGCCTTTCAAGACGTGCTCCTACGACTGCATCTACTGCCAGTTGGGCCGGACTACTAACAAGACGACAGAGCGGCAGGAGTGGGTGCAGTTGGACGAAGTGCTCGCGGAGTTAAGGGACAAGCTCTCGACGAGGCCGGATTACATCACGTTGTCCGGCTCCGGCGAGCCGACGCTTTTCTCACGAACCGGGGAGCTCATTGACGCGATCAAAGGCATGACCGAGGTGCCGGTGGCGGTTCTGACGAACGGTTCGCTGCTGTGGCAGCCTGAGGTGCGAAGGGAGCTTCGGGCGGCAGATCTGGTCGTGCCGTCGCTCGATGCCGGCGACGAAATGAGGTACCGCCACATCAACCGCCCTTGCGAATCGATCTCGTTCGAGAAGATGCTGGAGGGCCTGATTCTCTTCAGAAGCGAGTTCTCGGGTGCGTATTGGCTTGAGGTGTTCCTTCTTGCGGGTTACACGGCCATTGAAGCCGAGGTGGGCAAGCTGGCCGAATGCGTGAAGCGGATCCGGCCCGATCGTGTCCAGTTGAACACGGTGACGCGGCCACCGGCGGACGCCTTTGCCGAGGCGGTCGCGCCTGAGGCAATGGCCCGTCTGGCGGCCCTGTTCACCCCGCCGGCGGAGGTCATCGCCGACTACCGGGGCGTGCACGGGCAGAGCGATTTCGCCGCCGGCCGGGAGGAAATCCTCAACATGCTCCGCCGGCGCCCCTGCTCAGTAGAAGATGTCGCCCACGGGCTGGGGCTGCATATTAACGAAGTCATTAAGCACGTTGAGGAGCTGAATGCTCAAGGCCTGGTCGAGCCGTCTTTGTCAGGCGGCATACTCTATTACAGAGCGGTTGAGTGAGGCTTTGAGTCATCGATCAGAATACTGACGGAAGGAGATGTGAAGTCTATGAAGATACTGGGCATTTGTTGCAGCCCGCGGAAGGGTAAGACGACCTGCCAGGCCATGGACATCTGCCTTGCCGCGGCCCGGGAAGTGAGCGACGAGGTCGAGACCAGGCTGATCGAGCTTGCCGGACTGGACATCCGACCCTGCACCGCGTGCGGGGAGTGCAAGGGCAGGCTGGCGTGTCCTCTTGACGATGATTTTGCCTCTTTGATACCGCTTCTGGAAGACACGGACGTAGCGGGAATGATCGTGGGGACACCGGTGTATTTCGGCATGATGACGGCCCAGTGCAAGGCGCTGATCGACCGGTGCGTGATATTTCGGCGCAACGGCTGGCGATTTCGTGATCGCGTCGGCGGCGTGGTGGCAGTCGGGGGGGTGCGTAACGGCGGCCAGGAACTGACCCTGCAGGCCGTTCGGGCGGCCATGCTGTGCCATGACATGATTTGCGTGAGCGATGGCAGAGACACCGCTCATTTCGGTGCGACCGTGTTCAGCGGCAGCGGAGGGGGCGTTGCAGGCGATGATTTCGGTCTCCAGACGGTTCGCAACCTCGGCCGGCGCGTCGCCGAGGTCGCTCTCAGAATGACCCGAACGCGCAAGGAGTGAGACATGTCAGCCAAGTTGTTGCTTGGATTAGTGGTGCTGGCGGTGCTGCTTCCCGCGGTATTGGCGGCGATGGCCACCACAACGCGCAAAGCCTCAGCGTCCCGCCCCGAATCCTTTACCCTATATCCCATCGGAAAGGTGGATAAACGGGGCGCGGTCCAGACGATCGAGATAGACAGGAAGTATGAGGATGCTCTGCTGGGGTTGGAGGACTTCTCACACGTGTGGGTGTTCTGGTGGTTCGACCGTAACGACACGCCGAGCAAACGGCGGACCCTGGCCGTGCACCCGAGGGGCGATCGAACGAACCCGCTCACCGGCGTGTTCGCGACTCGGTCTCCGGCAAGGCCAAATCTCGTCGCGCTGACCTTGTGCAAGGTCCTGTCGGTTGACGGGAACAA
Organism: uncultured Planctomycetales bacterium; assembly: GCA_964579675.1. Classification (GTDB taxonomy): domain Bacteria; phylum Planctomycetota; class Phycisphaerae; order UBA1845; family PWPN01; genus CAZOIA01. The sequence continues at coordinate 15,012 of CAZOIA010000116.1, forward strand.
GATCCGGGTGGCCGACATCGACGCATTCGACCAGACGCCGGTCATCGATCTGAAGCCTTACATCCCCGCGATCGATCGAGCCGAGAACGTGAAGCTGCCGTCGTGGATCAGGAGAAGAGATTAGTCTGCGGCAATGAATTGCCGCGGTCGTTGAGGTTGTGCCCGTCCCGGTGAGGGAAACCGGTCAGTCTTGAGAGATCAAGGCATCGGCGTAGATCGGCGGTTTCATTTATCTGCCGGCGGTTCCATTTCGTCGAGCTGCGCGCGGAACAGGCGAAGTTCGCGTTTCTGGGTCTCGGTCACGAAGCCATCGCAGCCGTAGTCCTCCCAGAGGACGCCGGGGCAGTGACCTTCCTCGTACATGATCCGCCAGACGGGATAGGCTGCCTGGAGAACGTGCATCATGATCGCCCGGCGGGGCTTGGCGAGGTTGTAGTTGACCTGGGAATCGCGGCCCCAGTGATCGTTCAGGACCATGTCCCGGGCGGTGCAGAACTGCGGCAGGTAATTGCCCCGAATACCCTCCTCATGCAACCTGCGCAGCAGGAACCGCCACTCGCTTTCCGTGTAGGGGATCGTGGTGTAGTCGCTGTGATACTTGAAGACTCTGCGCTTCTGCAGCACTTCGGAGATCAACGCCTGACGACGCTGTGCGTAGTAACAGTGGCGGAGGTGTGAGACGTCACTGTCGGGGGGCACGGCGACAGGGATGAAGCCTCCCTCGGTGCGGATGTTGATCTGTGCCTGCGGGATCACTCTGCGTACATGGCGGAGGACGGACTCGTAGACGTCGCAGCGCAGCTCCGTACGGAAGTGGTCCCAGTCTTCCATGGCGGGCGACCAGTCGTGAAAGGGGTTGTCCTTGTTGGTGTAGACGGGAGCGATGCGCGTCAGGTCGATTCCGTACGCTTTCCCTTCGTTGAACTGATCTGCCTGCGGGTCGATGTCGCTGAACTTCCCGTACGTGGTGCCCCAGGCCTCGTTGGCCTTCTCGATGGTGCCGTACTTGGCCCGCGCCCACCGTTGGAACTTGCGAAGGGCATGTCGGCCCAGCCAGTACCGCACGTTGATATCGTCTCGCAGCCAGCCCCAGGTATCCTCGACGTCGATGATGACGTCACCGTCTGCGGTGCGGTACCACAGGTCGCCCCAGCGCTTGTAGTTGAACAAGATGGCCCCTGCCATCAGCCTCGGGTAGTCCCGGTGTCCCACGTCCAGGTCGCCTTTGCCGGCATACGCGTAATGGTCGCCGGTGGACGGCACCTTGAACGTTCGCCCCCAGTAGTGCGAGCCGATCTCGAGCATGTGGTGCGTCCGGCACGGGAACAGGCCCCAGCCGAAGACCGGAACGCCGGATTCCGACGCGATCACGTCGTAGTAGTGCTTGAACGTCTCGGCGTGGATATCGCCGACGAAGGCATCTTTGTTGTAGATTTCGCTGATGTGCCAGTCGCCGGCGGTCGTGCAGATCACGTTGACGCCGCAGTCGAGCGCCTCGCGGAGCCGGTCGCGCATGTGCTTTTCCGGCTGGGGGCCCAGTTGGGTCGTCGATCGCATGGCGGCCATGTTCTGCGTGCAGAATGCCGGGATCCTCCGGCCATCCTTGACCACGGTGAAGGGGTTGTCCGGGTTGTAGCGGATCGCCAGGTTCCCGGTCGATACCTGGATCGGCACCGCGGCGGTCATGATCCGCCCGGGCTTGTTGCCGATCAGTTTGAGCACGACGTGCTGCGTCCACGGTGCGACCTGCAAGTGAATCGTACCGGCCTTTGCAGCTTGCAGCTCGTCGCGTTCGAAGACCTTGAACGAGGTCATGAACTCTTCGAGCGAGCCGACGTATCGGGTCATGCGATCGGCCTCACCCCCGTCGAGGACGACCTCCTTCGGTTCGACCGGCGTGGGACGGGCGGTTTCGGCAATCTCCACCGGGACTTCGAGGCCGAACCAGGACTTGCCGCCCCACATGTTAATGATCCAGTCGTACTGCTTGTTCCAGCGGTAGGCGGCCTCGTATCGGATGACGTACTTGCCGACCGGAAGCGTTCGCACGTGAGCAGGCTTCTGGCCTGTCGTCCAGAAGCTGATCCATTGCTCAAACGACTCGCCGGGGTAGAGGTATTCCAGGTGCCTTTCGTACCGGTTGATCGTGCTGGCCCGGAGCTGGCGTTTGCCGTTCTTGCCGATCAGGTACGCGTGCGGGATTGCCATCCATCCGCCGAATCCCTCCGCATCGAGGATGGTGTCGCCGGCGTTGGTGATGCGGAACTTGAAGAACAGGTAGTTGCCGCGCTTGACCGTACCTGACCGGACCATTGGCTCGAGCCGATAGGGCGGGAACGTCTCATGCCGGCTCGTAGCGGTGAGCCGCGAAACTCGCCGGGGCTCGAAGATCCCGGTCTGGCTGCCGAGGTACTCGATCCTGAGCTTCATGTTGCCGGGCAGGGCGAGGTCGTAGAGGTGCCGGCCTTTTCGCCGGGATTCGTCCTCGAAGGCGACAGCCTCGATGGCCAGTCGGTCGTCAACGTCGCAATCACCGTCGAGCGTGTACTGGATCGGCACCGCGTCGTAGGCATCACAGCGGGCGGGCACGTGTGCCTTCAGGTTGAGCGAACCCAGGTTGATCGTCACCTCGCGCTGGTCGATCCCGCGGTATTTCTGGAGGCGTCCAAGCTTACCGGCCTCAGCGGACAGGGGCTCGTACAGGAGTTTTTCGGTGCCGGCCACCGCGCGGGGGCCTCCGCCCGCTAGGGCCAGGCCGGCGAGGGCCACCAGCGTGTGAACGGTGCGGTACGTCATCTTTCGTTCCTTCTGCGGATGGCGGCGAGCTTCGCCCCGCTGGCCGTCTCGGGGGAACGGGCGAGGTCATAGTATAGGCCCGTGGCGGCCCACTGGAACCGCATGCCCGATTCCAGCCTGGCCCGTTTCCCCTGGGTCCCGGTCTGAGCATCCCTCCTTGCTGCCGATCTGCGGCTCGCTGCTTGGGCATGGGTGCATGACAGTTACGGCGGGGACCTTCGGGCGGAGAACGGGGCGGTGCCTCGCTTTTCCGAACCCCGA
>CAZOIA010000117.1:0-18024 GCA_964579675.1 uncultured Planctomycetales bacterium
GGCTCTGGCGGGCGAGGCGATGACGTCCCGCGGTGGATGTGAATCACTGCGCCTCAATTGCCGATGCATCCCGAACGGGAGTCATACGCGTCCAATCCACCCATGAAACTGAGGTCGTCGAGTGCGTCTTGTTGGGCAGAAGTTGGGAGCGGAAGCACCGATGAGTAGCGGCGGGCGCAGGGGATCGGCGCGCGGTTGGGTCCTCCTCGGGCTCGGGGTGATGGTTTGCACGCGGGCCAGCATCGGTCAGGAACCGGTGAATCTCGAGACCATTCGGCGGACCGACTTCAGAAGTACCATTGACCGCCAGCGCGTCCAGGCGTGGGTCAAGCAACAGCTAGATGAACTCTTCTCTACCGAGACGCCTTTGCCCGCCGCCGGCGCCTTCTACCTTCGCATGCTGGTGCACTTCAGCGCCTCCGACGCCACTACAGGGTTTAGGGACGGGCTGGCCGAACTGGTCGCCGAGGAATTCACCAGCCGGTACGAGGCTGAGGCGGCCAACCCCGCGAAAACCCATCCGATTCCTTGCGCGGTCACACTGACGGTGCTCAGGGTATATGGCTCACCGGCCGCGCTGCCCTGTTTCAAGCGGGCGATCAAGGACCCTGCGCCCGGGGTGCGGCTGGCGGCGGCGGAGGGGCTGCTGGCGGGCAAGATCGAGGCCCAGGCATGGGAAACCCTTCTGTCCGAACTGCAGAAGGCCGCCATGGAAGAGTCCGACCCGCTGACCCTCAGCCGGCTGTACCGCGTGCTCACTAAGAACGGGGGGCCTCCGGTCGATCAGGTCGTGACGGCACTGCTGGAGACGCTCGGGGCCCGCTTCGTTCGGTTCGAGCAGAAAGGGGAATCTCCCGCGATGGCCGACGCCGAGGCGGCGACCTGGCTGGCGGGAAAGTTCTCGGGTATCAACAATGCCCGGAGTCGGCACGACATCATCCGGGGGATCGCCAGACTGCTGGCCGACGCCGTTCATGCTTACCTCGAGCCGGATGCGACCACGACCGGCAAGCGACAGCTCGAACGGGTTATCGCAATCACCGAAAAGCAGCTCAAAGCCATCGCCAAGGCCCCCGGCAACCGGACGCAGCCGAACGTCACCGAGGTCATGTTCAAAGGCGGCGAAGATCGCAACGAGCACATGGCAACCGCGTGCGAGGAGTGGATCGGCACGGAGGCCAAGGCAGGATTTCTCAACGAGCAACCCTTCAACTTCGAGCGCGGGCTGAGTATCAAGCGAGCCGCCCCGACGACCAGACCCGCACCCAGCCCATCCGGTGAATAACCCATGCCGTTGCGGATGGTAGCCATCGTGGGACGCCCCAATGTGGGCAAGAGTTCATTGCTCAACATGCTCGCGGGCCGGCGGATCAGTATCGTCGATCCGACCGCGGGCGTGACGCGCGATCGGGTCCAGGTCCCGTGCGAGCACGAGGGTGTCTACTTCGAGCTGGTGGATACGGGCGGTTACGGGATCGTGGATCGCGATGACCTGAGCGATCAAATCGAGCAGCAAATCCGCTATGCGGTCGATCAGGCGGCGTTGATCCTGTTTGTGGTTGACGCCCGGGAGGGGTTGCTGCCGCTGGACCAGGCGGTGGCGGGCTGGCTCCGCCGGTGCGAAAAGCCGATCGTGCTGCTGGCAAATAAGGTGGACACTGACGAGGTGCCCACCGAACTGGCGGATTTTCACCGGCTGGGCTTCGGGGAGGCCCTCGGCGTTTCCGCGCTGCACCGCCGGGGCGGGCAGGCCCTCAAAAACCGGATCGTTGAACACCTCCATTCACTTCCCGATGACGAGGTGCCGGGAGATCCGGTCATGAAGCTCGCGATTGTCGGCCGGCGGAACGTGGGCAAGAGCACGTTCATCAACGCCCTGGCCGGGCAGGAGCGGGTGATCGTCTCGGAGGTCCCGGGCACGACCCGCGACGCAGTCGATGTCCGATTCGAACGCGACGGTCACACCTACGTGGCCATCGACACCGCCGGGATCCGCAAGAAGAGCAAGATCGCCGACGACGTCGAGTTCTACAGCTTCCACCGGGCCCAGTTGTCCATTCGCCGGGCGGACGTGGTGCTGCTGCTGATGGAGGCGACCGCGGACGTCAGCCACGTGGACAAGCGCCTGGGCAATTACATCGCAGAGCAGTTCAAGCCCTGCATCCTCGTGGTCAACAAGTGGGACCTGGCCAAAGGGCGGGCCACGGCGGATGACTACGGCGAATACCTCCTGAAAACTCTGCCGGGGCTGGACTACGCCCCGGTCGCGTTCGTGACCGCCACCCAGAGCAGGAACGTGCAATCGGCCGTGGACTTGGCGGCATCGCTGTTCAAGCAGGCACGGACCCGGGTGCCGACCGGCAAGTTGAACGCGATCGTCGCTGAGGCCGTCAGCGAGAATGCCCCGAAACCCAAGCGTCGAACGGGCCGGGTGAAGATCCTTTACGCCACGCAGGTCGCCACTTGTCCCCCGACCATCGTGCTGTTCGTCAATCACCCGGACCGGGTGACCCCGACGTTTGAGCGGTTCCTGTTGAACCGCCTGCGCGAACGGTTGCCGTTTGACGAGGTGCCGATCCGCCTGCTGTTCCGAGGCCGCAGGGCCATGCGGCAAGCGAAAGAACCTTCATAGACATAAGTGCGACAATGGGCTCAGCGTTCCCCCCCCGGCTTCAGCCCGCGGCTCGTTGTTGTCGAGATCGGTCATTTTGAGTTCCATACTGCCCTCAAGAGGCGTCCGCTGTCGCCGGCGCCGCTTGGTGCGCCGGCAGTCGCCGGTACCACGTTTTCGCCAGGATGACCGAACCGATCGCCACGATGACCGCACAGGCAGCAGTCTCTCGCCATTGCCTCGCCACCGCGTAACTGGGGCCGATGTACATCGCGCCCAGCCACGGCAGCCCCGCGAGGAGTGACATCAGATCGGGAGCGAACAACTCTTTGCGGAACGCGGGCGTTTCACGGGCGACGTGCGCTGCCACCGGTCCCCATGCCCCGGCGGGCTGGGTCGTCCGGTAGAAGTGAGCGAGGGTCTGCATATCCGGCGGCCGGGTCAGCAGCGTGACGATCACGCACACCAGCGCCGACGCGCCCGCGAGCACCGGCACGACGTAATACACCGGGACCGACGCCAGATGCATCCTGGCTGCGATGAGCGGATCGAGGAAGGTCTGGGCCAGCGACAGGGCCATGGCCGTGAAGATCCCCGCGGCAAAACCATGTCCGGTGAGCCGCCACCAGTACCACCTCAGGACGTTCGGCACCAGCACCGCCGAGCCCAGAAAGCCCAGGATCCACGTGATCATCGTATTGATCGATTCGCTCATGAACGAAATCCCGATTCCGATGAGGATCATCAGCACGCTGGCCAGGTAGCTCGCTTTCACATAGTGGCTGGGCGATGCGGAAGGACGGAGGTATCGCTGATAGATGTCGCGGATCAGATAGGATGCTGATCCATTGACCATCGCACCGAAAGTGGCCATGAACGCGGAGACCAGTGCCGCCAGCGCGATCCCCTTCAATACGATCGGCAGCTTCTTGGCGATGACATAGGGGAGAACCTTCTCGGCGTCGAAGCCCGCCGTCGGTTCGTTGGCGACGGCGACCAGGCCGATGATCGTGATCGCCATCGCCATCGGGAACCGCACGGTGTGGCACACGCCCCAGAGCATACCCGCCAGGGAGGCCTCACGGGTGTCACGCGTGGCCAGGAACTTCTGGAAGTCATAAAGCTGCTCAGGCCCGCTCGCCCCGAGCAGAAGTCCTTTCATCAGGAACGTGATGACCACCGCCCCGAAGATGGCATACATGTTCTGGTTGTTCTCGATGCGCCACGGGGGAATGACCGAATACCAGTCGGCTGGATCGACGTGGACAAGCCGATCGGCTCCGGCGGCCAGCGTCGTCAGGGCATCCGACACCAACTGCCCGTCAAAAGCGGCATATCCCAGATACGCAATGATGCACGCCCCGGTCGTCAGCACGATGGTCTGGACGAACTCGACGATCGTCAGACCGGTAAACCCGCCCACTACGACGTACGCACCGGTAATGCCGATGATCAGCGTTGCACAGATCTGGTCGGTGTATGCCGGCGGGAGCCAGGAAAACCATTCGTTGACCGGCAGGAACTGCGAGCCGAACTTCCCCATCCCCACCGCGGTGTAGCCGATGAACGTCGTCAGCGTCAGCACGGCGAACATCGTGTAGGCGAGCCGGGCGGCGTCCCCGGCCCGGGAGGGGCCGAAGCGGTAGACCATCCATTCGGCCCCGGTGATCACGCCGCTGCGGCGAATCCACTTGCCCATGTAGGCCAAATAGAACGCCGCGATCAGAAAACCCCACATCCACTGGATCCAGAACCCGTTAAACCCGTACGCCACGAACATCGACACGATCCACATGGTGCCCGTGATGTCGAAGTAGCTGCTTGAGCCGCTCATGGCGATCATCCACCAGGGCAGCCGGCGCCCGCCGAGGAAGTACGACTCCAGCCCCCGGGACGCCCTCCGCTTGACGATGAACCCGATCGTCACCACCAGGCCCAGATACGCGACGAGAATGGTCCAGTCGATCCAGTGCATGGAATCCGCATTGCCTCACAAACTACTGCCGAGTCATCAGGACGTGGGAGTGTAACCGCGGACCGCGAAAGTTGCATCTCGATTGCTCATCACGGCTACCGAAGGTCCCCGTGTCTCAGCCATCCGGGACCGGGACCCGTGCCCGCCGGCGTTTAGCCGCGACCCGAAGGGGAGCGCGTCCGCCGGCACCGTGCGAATGCCCAAAGCCGATTCTCTAGCCCGTGCTGGCCAAAAGCGCCCGGGCGTGTAATAATAGACGTGCCGCCACGTCGAACCCTCAAAACGGAGGCACCGGCCATGACAACGGTCACACTCCGTATCAACGGGATACACTGCGAGAGCTGTATCATGCACCTGACGCGAAGCCTGGAGTCGACCCGGGGCGTCGAGCAGGTCGAGGTGGACCTGCTGTCCCGCAGTGCCCTTGTGGAGCACGACGAAGGTATCTGCAGCTTGAACGATCTGGCGGCTGCGGTGAGGCGAGTCGGGTTCCAGGTGGACGGCTTCGAGACCGTCGAGGCGTGGAGCTGAGATCGAAGCGCCTTTCGCCAAGGCGCCGGCGGCACCGCGGCCCGGCCGGTCGTCGGCTCACTCTCCCAGCCACAAAGCGATCGGTTTGTTTGCGGCAGGCGGATCGTAGGGCCACTTGATACGTTTGCCGGTTCTGGCGGATTGGTACGCGGCGCAGATGATCTTGAGGACTTCCCGGCCATCCTCGCCCGTCTCGATGGGCGTCTCGGCGCCCTGCACGCATCGCACGAAATGGGCCATCTCCTGCGGGAAGCCGTAGTTGAAGACCTCCTCGAACATGGTGAAGGTATAACCCGTCGTGGCCGCTGCCTTCTCCACCGCGTACCCGTAGCCCTTCTCGCTGTAAGTCAGCAACGAGCTGCCGCGGAGCAGATCGGCCCGGGTAAAGCCACCGGAGCCGTAGATCTCGCACTTGTCGTCCACGCCCCCCTGCTTGGCCCAACTATTCTCCGCCACGGCCACCCGTCCGCCCTCGTACTCGACGATGCACAGGCTGTGATCCTCGCCCCGCGTCCGATGGCCGTGGACGTGGGTACCGAGCTGGGCGAACACGCTCTTGACCTCAGGCTTGCCGAAGACCCAGCGCCCGAACTCGATTGAGTGGCAGCCCATGTCGAGCAGCACTCCGCCGCCGGAGCGTTCCACGTCCCAGAACCAGTCCGAATGCGGGCCGAAGTGTTCCTCGCTCTGCTTGACCAGGAACACGTCGCCCAACGCCCCTTCGTCCGCGAGCGTCTTGGCCCGGGCGTACTTGGGGGCGAAGCACAGCTCCTCGGCGTACATAAGCAGGACGCCGGCCTGGCGGCAGGCGTCGATCATCTGATCCGCCTGCTCGATCGTACGGCAGAGGGGTTTTTCGCACACGACGTGCTTGCCGGCCCGGGCGGCCGCGATGGCGACCTCGGCGTGAAGATCGTTGGGAATGCCCAATGTGACCATGTCGATCTCTTCGATCGCGAGCAGGTCGCGGTAGTCGGTGAAGGCGTGCGGTATGCTGCGCTGCTCAGCGAACCGCTTCGCCTGGCCCGGTGGGGGAGAAGCCACCGCGACCACCTCCGCATCCGGCACCATCTTGAACGCGGCCGCATGAAGATCCGCCACGAATCCCGCACCCAGCAGTCCGACTTTGACCCTGCACATTCCTGCTTTCTCCACCCCGGTTGCCAGTATTAACCTGTTGAACCGGGCTGCGACCCGGCCAGTCCTTGCTCCCAGGATTAGTCCATCGCGCGCGCATCGGCAACTTACTGAGTGGCCCTGGCGCCATCTTCAACCGCTCGGAGACCGTCCAAGTAACGGGCCTTGACCGGCATGATATGGTGGGAACTGTGTTCATGGAAGGCTCGCTTTTTTGAGAAACCAACGGATGAGCTAGACCTACCGCTCCCGGAATCCGGATCAGGCCTGTCTTCTGCCGCCGCCACCTCAGGACCGGCTTTCCGGGGACAATGTGGTGTATTCCGTACTGGATACGGTGCGTGATCTGAACCTGAAAGCCATCGTGCGAAAGTACGAGTGTGGAAAAGAGCGGGGCTTTCCGCTTTATCATCGTCGTAAGATGTTGACGCTGCTCTTGTACACCTTCGCGCAACGGGTGTTCAGCTTCCGTCGGATCACGAAGCGTTGCGATCGTGCACGAGAACGCGCCGAACTTCCGGACGGTGTCCCAGCCGGTTCTATCGCGCAGGCAATCGTCACTTGCGCTGCCGGACCGGCAGGCAGAGCTTTTCCATGACCATCTTGAGGTCGCTCCAGGCCTTGCCCTTTTGGGCCGGGTCCCGCAGCAGGTAGGCGGGGTGGTAGGTCGGCATGAGCGGGGTGGGTTCACCGACCAGGGGCGAGCCGGAGGTGTAGTAATCATGCCATCGGCCACGGAGCCGACCGATCCCCTCCGTGGTCCGCAGCAGCGTTTGGGCCGCCGGTTTACCAAGGGCGACGATCACTTCCGGCTGAATGATGCGCAGTTGCTCGTCGAGATAAGGCCAGCACGACGAGACTTCATCAGGTGCGGGGTCGCGGTTGTTCGGCGGGCGGCACTTGAGGATGTTGCAGATGAACACCTCGTCGCGGGTGAGGCCCATCGCCTCGATCATCCTGGTGAGCAGTTGGCCGGCCCGGCCGATGAATGCGATACCTTGGGCGTCCTCATCGCGGCCCGGGGCTTCGCCTACGAACACGACCCGGGCCGCCGCGCTGCCCTGCCCGAAGACCGTGTTCGTCCGTGCCTGGTGAAGCTCGCACTTGGTGCACTTCTTGACCTGCTGCTCGTCGAGCACGCGAAGGGCTTCTGCGCGCTTTGCCAGCTCCTTCGGGGAAACGCTCGGCGACGGCGCAGCCGAGCTGCTGCCGGATACCGGTGGGGACAGTGGAGCAGCGCGCACGCCCAGGAGAACGTCTGTTTCAAGGTACCGGGCCACCGTACCGCGAAGCGTGTCGTCGTGGTCGCGTGCCATGTCGGCTCCTGCCGTTCGCCCGTGCTGAGTAACCGTGCTCAATCACACGAACGTGAGGCCGCACGGGCTGAAGCCCGCGGCTCGTTGCCGGCGCGTTATCGCGCACGGTCATTCAGAGTCCCTTCTACGAGAGGCGGCGGGCCCTGTCAATCGCCGCCGATGATTGGAGACCGACCGAAACGTGCCGGCCCTTCACTTGGGCGTGGTACGCTTGGTGCTTCCGAGTTGGCCGTTCGACCAGTCTTTGGCCCTGAGGCGTCACTGCCGCTCGGGGTGAAACCGATGCCCGGTTGGCTTATGATGGCCGGATGTCAACACGGCGCAAGAGCGGGAGGGCCCCCGTGTGCAACCACAGAGCAAGGCGGGCAACGTTTGTGTTGGCGGTGGTTCTGACGTGGCCGCATTCCGCCTCGGGCACGGACGGGATCGAGCCCATCGGCATCAGTATGCAGGCGCAGGCTCGCGGCGGCGCGGACGTTGCGGTGGGCGACTCGGCGCTCTCTCAAATCGACAATCCCGCGACGCTCACCCTTTCGCCCGCCGGCGCCCGTCGGCTTGACTTTGCGGGCCAATTGCTCATGCCCCGGAACCACTGGCGGGGGCGCATCGACGCGGACGACTCGACCGTCCGGCACATCCCGCTCGGGCACCTGGGGCTGGTACTCCCGCAGAACGAACGGCTGACCCTGGGCCTGGCGGTGCATTCCAAGTCTCAGCTCGCATCGCTCTACAGGCTCCGGCACCTGGTGCTTTACACCAGAAAACGGCGGGTCGGCGCGGACATGCGGGACATCGCCGTATCGTTGAATCTCGGATACCGGTCCACGAAGAAGCTGTCGATCGGGGCAGGGGTGCGGGGCGAGCTGTCGATGTCAAAGTTCGACACGGTCACCGGGCCGGTCGCGGTGGACTTCGGCCGGGGATACGCAGTCGGCGCCGGGTTCCAGCTCGGGCTGCACTATCAGGCGTTGCCCACGCTGGCATTTGGCCTCGGGTATCGATCTCCGACGTGGTTTCAGGACCTGACCGGCGACAGTAGCGAGGCGGACCTGGCCGGCGAGTCTCAAGTCGGGACGTTCGGCATTCGCCATTTCCCACTGGGTGACGGCAAGGTGGAGGAAATCCGACTCCCCCAACGCCTCGCCGCCGGTGCGGCCTGGGACGCGACCGATTGGCTCAAGCTGGTGGGCGAGGTCCGCTGGATCAACTATTCGGACAGCACCTTTCACCGCGCCCGGTTCGCCTTCGACGGCCCGATCGGGCTGGGCGTGAGGTCGCCCCTCGGCTACCGGGATCAATGGGTCTTCATTACCGGCGCCGAGTTCAAGCTGGATGAGCATTGGAAGCTTGGTGTGGGATACAACTACGGCACCAATCCCATATCCCCATCCGCGGTTGTGCCGATCGCCTCGGTTATCACGCAGCATCACGTGACGATCGGCTTGCGCTACGAGGCAGACAACTGGTGGGTAGGTGCCGGATATATCCTGGGGCTCAGGAATACCTTGAAAGCGGATTGGAGAACGCAAGTCCCGTTTGGAACCGACTACCGACTCAGCCGGATCGAGCAGATGCAACACAGCGCAATGCTCGGTTTCGGGTTCAGTTGGTAGTCTGCGCGAGGCGGCGCAAGAAGTCGGCCTCTTTCTTGAGGATGGTTCGGCGCTGCTCTTTCGGGAACCGGCCGAGCGATTCGTTCTCGATACAGAGGTCGCCGCGGTAGTCCGCCTTGCGGAGGATCTCGAGCACCCGCTTGAAGTCGATGTCCCCCTCGTAAACCGGGCAGCAGTACTTGCCGTATTCCCAGCCGATCTTGCGGCGTTTCTCGCGCTCGCCCTTGGGGTAACTAATGCTCTTGCAGTGCGTGTGACACGATGAGGCAGCAAACTCGCTGTAGATCTCGTACAGCTTCGAGAGCGGGTGGCCGAACCAGTAGAAGTTCGCCGTGTCCAGCGTCAGCCCGAAGCGCTTCGAGCCCACGCCGTCGAACAGCTTCCGCAGGAACTCCGGCTTGTTCGTCGTGTGGCCGTGGTTCTCGACCCCGAAGCGCACGGGCGTGTCCTTTGTGGCCTCGACAATCCGGCGCCCGGTCTGGACCGCGAACTTCAGGAACTCGTCTTCGTCCTTGAGTCGCCGCGCCACCACGTCGATGCGGATCGCCGGGGTGCCGAGCTTAACCGCCGCCCGCGCGGTCATCTCGATGCACTTGACTTCCTCATCAGGGCGCTCGTCGAAGCGGTTGTGCAGACAGAAGGCCGATATCTTCTTCTTGTGCGCGCTCAGTTCGCCTCCGAGTGCCTTGATCCCGTCGGGGCTGGCGATCGAGAAGGTCTTCTTCCGCCCGAACAGCCCCGGGCATTCTCCGTTGAGCGTCACGGTGACTTCCACGCCTTCGACGCCGATCGCCGTCATGGCCGAGAAGGCGTCTGGCTCGCCCACCTCGGGCAGGTGGGCGTCGCGACATGCGATGGCCCATGCGGGCCTGGTCGCGGGAGTCCGTGATTGAGCCTGGCTTGTCGTGTTCATGGCACCTGCCGCCGCTGCTGCGGTGATTGAATCCTTCAGGAACTCTCGTCGCGTTCGCGATGGGTGTGGACGCATATTTGCACCTCGATAAGTGCCCTTATACCTGAGAGACTCCCGTTTGCAAGCCGGGGCCGCGGGTTTTCAGCGACTCTAACAGAATCCCTCAAAGAGCCGCAGGCTTCAGCCTGGTACGTGTATAGCGCGGGCAACGGTTCCGAGCCGGGCTCTGCGAGCCCGGTGCGCCTTCGCGGCATGAGGTCTCCCCATTCGAGGCAACACCGGCCTCACAGAGGCCGGCTCTGATCGCGCCGGAATCGGCCCTGATCGCGTCGGAGGTCGCTATACACGTACTCAGCCTGCGCGGCCTTGCGAACGCAGAGAGCGCTGCGAGGCCATTCGAAGAGCCGCGCGGGCTAAAGCCCGCGGATCGTTGCTATCGAGATCGGTCAGCTTGAGGTATCAACCGGCACCAGGTGTCCGTACGAGGAGGATGAGGAAGCGGGAGATGAGTTGAGGCGATCGACACCGGCGGGTGAAAATGGTATACGCTGGCACGGATGGATGCGGCGATGATCACTGAATGAACGACGCGTTGGCATAGCCTGAGAGGATGATGTCGTGGAAATGGTGCGGTCCAAGCTAACGGGCCTGGTGACGGTGTCGCTGGTGGCGTTGGCGGCCAGAACGGCGCCCGCCGCCACGGAGGATCTGGGCAACGGCTTTCTGTATCACGGCGTGGCCACGCCGGTGAGTAACCATCGGGGCACGGTGGCCACGGTTGATGGCCAGGGACGCAACATCGTGCTCGTCTGGCTGTTCGATCATCGAGGCGGATACGCGCTGCTGTTGATCGATGCCGAAACCGGCAGGAGTGAGGAATACCCCATGCCGTTTCCGCCCGGGGGCGACTGTCCTTATGCCTCGATCCTGTCCACCCGCAACAGGTTCTACACCCATTTCAACAGTCACTTCGTTGAATTCGATCCCGAGAAGCGCGCCTTCACCTTCCACCACAAGACCGCCCCGCAGATGGCCATGGGCATGACCGAGGACGACAACGGCGTCATCTGGTCGGTCACCTATCCGCAGAGCGGGGTCGTGTCGTTCGATCCGAAGTCGCGCAAGTTCACCGACTACGGTCACGTGCACAAGGAGAACTGGCAGCAGTATCAGCGCTACGTGGCCGCCGACGACGCCGGTCGGATCTACTTCGGAATCGGCAGCACGGCCAGTCACATCATCGGCTTCGACCCGTCCACCGGCAAAGCCAGGCCCATGATCCCCGAAGACGAACGGGTACGGGGAGCAGGACAGGTCTATCGAGATGTGAACGGCAAGGTCTACGGCTGCCCCGGTGGCGAGAAGAGCGCCTGGTACGAACTCTACAAAGGCAAAGCCAGGAAGCTTGCCGAGCCCCCGAACGTTCAGAAGAAACCCATCATCACCAGCTCCCAGGACCTATTTCACCGCGAGTTCCCGGACGGCAAGAGGATCCAAGCCTGCGACCTGGTTGAGCGGGTCCTGACGGTCGAAGATCCCGAGACCAAGAACGTCGCGCAGCTCAAGTTCGACTACCACAGGGAAGGCGCGCACGTCATGGGCCTGGCCGTCGCACCAGACGGGACGGTCTGCGGCGGCACGGCCTTTCCGATGCGGTTTTTCAGCTACGATCCGGCCACCGACAAGTGGACGAATCGAGCCTGCTACGGCCAGTGGAACACGGTGGCCCGACAAGGAGACCGGTTCTTCGTCGGCGGCTACGGTCACGGGTTCCTGTTGGAATGGAACCCGGCATGCAACTGGGTGCCGACCCGAGAGGACGATAAAAACGCCAACCCGCTTTTCCTGACGCAATGCCATCCCACGATCAACCGCCCCCACGACCTGTTGGCGCACCCCGACGGGAACGTGGTGATTCTGGCGGGCACGCCCGGGTACGGCTACACCGGCGGGGGCCTGCTGTTCTGGAACCGCCGGACAAAGAAGCGCACCCTGCTCGAGCACACGGACATCCTGCCGCAGCAGGCCACGATGAGCCTGGTGGCGCTGCCCGGCGACAAGCTGCTGGGCGGATCTACCACCAGCCCGGGCACCGGCGGCGAGAAGAAAGCCAGGCAGGCCGAGCTATACATCATGGACATGGCCACCAAGAAGCTCGAATGGCACGAGCCGGTATTCCCCGGTGTGCAGGGCTATTCGGACATGTGTCTGGGGCCGGATGGGCTCGTCTACGGCGTGGCGGACTTGAAACGCTTCTTCGTCTTCCACCCGGTTGAACGTAAGGTGGTCCACGAACAGGACACCATGGCCAAGTTCGGCCGCACCAACTCCCAGCAAGGCCCGCGCATCTTCGTGCTGGATCCCAAGGGTACGATGTACATGCTGTTCGCCAAGGGAATCGCCCGGGTCGAACCCGGCACGTTCGGGATCACCATGCTGGCCACCTCGCCCGTGCCGATCGGACCCGGGGGAGATTACTACAAGGGTCGCATCTACTTTGCCAGCGGATCACACGTGTACAGCTACAAGGTCCCTGGTCGATCGACAGACTGACACACATCCCGAGGTGGGTGTATGCACTACTCCGTCAGGAAACTTGGCCGCGTTCGCGATTCGCAGGTAGGCAGGCCCGCACCTCGCATGGGTGAGTGAGGGGATTCGAACCCCCGACCCCCAGGACCACAACCTGGTGCTCTAACCAACTGAGCTACACTCACCACAGAACGCCGTCGCCCCACTGGGGAGGTCGCCGGCCGGCGACCTATCTCAGCCTAGTTCAACGACACGGGGTTTTCAATCGGTCGGGACGAGGGCGGCACGAGCGTGTTGCAGGGGCAGGCGGTGCGCTGTAACTCCTTGGGATTGCGCAGGTTGCGCGAGGGCCACAGTAATGCCCCGACCCGTTTCCCCTCTTTCTCAACAAAATTGATTTGACTTTTGACTAAATGTTCAATATAGTTGATATTGAGTTTGAGAATATTGAAGGTGACTCGTGATGCAGCCGCCCGGCGAGGACAAGCGGTGGATTGACTTCCTGACGGAGGAAGACCTGGCATTCGTCAAACGGTTCGTGTTGGCCTCGGGGTCACTCAAGGAGATGGCGGCGGTCTACGGGGTCTCGTATCCGACCGTGCGCCTGCGGCTGGACCGGCTGATCGAGAAGATCAAGATCCGCGACAGTCAGGAGATCACGAGTGAGTTTGAACGGGTTCTTCGCGGCCAGTGTGCCGACGGCAAGATCGACATGGACACGCTGAGAGCCCTGCTCGCCGCCCACAAACAGGAAATGGAGGATCACGATGACCAGTCCAATCGCCATGGTTAGTCTGCTCGTGCTGGCGTCTGCCGCTCCGGCGGAGGAGACACTACGGGAGATCTCGTGGTCGCAGCTTGAGGAGGCGGGTCAACTGCAGGCGGGCCTGGTGGTACCCGCGAGCGACGAGACGTCCTTCGAGCATCTCAAAGTCGTCTGCCCGCCGGGCGGGGGCGAGATGACAACCGTCAACCTGTTCACGATCACAGGGCCCGGCGTGACGAGACTTCGCTACGCTGTGACCGGGAAAGTGCGCTGCGAGGGCTTGAAGTCCGCGGGCTATCTGGAAATGTGGAACCACTTCCCGGACGGGGGGATGTATTTCTCTCGAACCCTCGGCGACTCCGGCCCCCTGCAGAGCCTTGAGGGCTCGTGTGACTGGCGAACGTTCGTGGTCCCGTTCTACATCGACGAGGGATCCGAGCAGCGGCCGAGCAAGCTGGAGTTCAACGTGGTACTGCCCGGCAGCGGGACCGTGGAGTTGAGTCCGTTGCGTCTCGTGCAGTACACGGCCCCGGCAGCGAATCCGATGGCGGTCGGTACGTGGTGGAGCGATGAAACAGGCGGATGGCTCGGCGGTATTCTCGGGACGGTGTTGGGGTGCATGGGGGGGCTCATCGGCTGGCTGTCGGCCAGGGGACGGGCACGGCGCCTTGTCGTGGGCATGATGAAGGCCATGATGGCTGTCGGTGCCGCTGCGCTGATATCCGGCGTGGCGGCTCTCGTGCAGTCGCAGCCTTACGGGGTATACTACCCGCTGCTCCTGCTTGGGATACTCTGCTCGGTGGTGCCTGCTTCTCTGCTGCCGGTTGTCCGCAGACGCTTCGAGCAACTCGAGCTGCGGAGAATGAGCGCGGTGGATGTCCCTTAGCTGCGGCGACAAGGTCTCTTTGGGGCGGATCGAGGTTCAGTGGTCTAGCCGCGAGCCGCAGCAGAGCGCGCAACATGCGTAGCCGCAAGCGGCCCAAGCGCGGAGGCGGCGGGGGCGAAGCCCCAGGCAACTCGTTGCTGACCGAGGAACTCGAACAATGCGTGCCAGCGTAACCTGGCGTGGCATACTGCTCGTTCTCGTTCTGGGATTGTGGCAGACACCGCCCGCCGGGGCCGCCGAACACGTAGCACCCCTGCCCAGACCGGCGTGCCGCCAAGCCCACATCAAGATCCCCCAGGCGCTGCTTTCCATGGGGCCTACCCGCGACCCGGGCAGTGAGAAGCTCAAGGGCATCGGCCAGTACGGTGGCGACATCCGGATCGGCGACCTCGACGGCGACGGGACGGTCGATTTCGTGCTGGCCAAGGCGGTGGGTGGTCTCAAGACCTGTTATCTCGGTGCGTTCACGTGGGCGGGCCGCGTGCTGTGGGAATGGGGTGACAAGGACCGCCGGGTGGTCAGCGCGGACGAGAGGGACCAGACGCACGTGGCGGAATCGCCGACGCGCCCCGGGCCCGTGCTGGTGGTCGATATCGACGGCGATGGCCGGACCGAGGTCGTGGCGATGGTGCTGCGGGATGGGGTGGATCACACAAGCTGGTGGGACACGAAGGACATGGAGTTCGTCATCCTCGACGGAGCCCGGGGCAAGGTGAAGCGCCGGGCCGCCCCCCTGCCACTCATCAAGGCGAATGCCCGCGACGCGTCCGGGAAACGTCATCGGGCCAACTACGTGCATCGACGGCTTCTGGCGGCGGACCTGCGGGGCCTGAACCAGCCGCGGGATTTCGTGGTCAAGATCGGCAACAGCGTCATCGCCTGCAACGATCGGCTCGAAGAACTGTGGACCTATCAGAACAGGTTCTCCAAGTACGGCGAGCACTCCTGCTACATCCCCGCCGTGGGCGACGTGGACGGCGATGGCCGGGATGAGGTCTGCGGCGGCAACTATCTGCTCGACCACGAAGGCACGGTGCTATGGGAGAGGATGATGGCCAGGCACAACGATTCGGTGGCCATCGTTGATTGGGACGGAAACGGGGCGAATGGCGACGAGGTGGTCCTGTCGGGGTTCGGTCAGGTGGTCAACGCGTCGGGAGACGTGCTGGTGAAGCTGGGCGGTGACGTGGTGCCGCACGGGCAGGAGATGCGGTGCGGGAGGTTTCGCCGGGATGTGCCTGGTCTTCAAATGGCGGTGCGCTATCGCGGGCACGCGCCGGACATCCTGCTGGCCGGCCGAGGGGGCCGGGTGCTGCTCCGCTTCACGGTGGACCATTCGCCGGTCAACGTAGGGTTGGAAACGGTGTACTGGTCCGGCCCGGATGCCCCGCCCCTTCTTTTCTCGCCGTGCGCCCTCTACGACGGGGACGGTCGCAAGGTGGTGACGATCGCGGATCTGCCTCCCCCGTCAGGCAGGGGCCGGATGGGCTGGTTTCACTGCATCCCCGCCGAGCTCGACGGCAGCCGGCGGGAATCGGTCATCCTCTACGACCCCTATACGGACGAGGTGTTCGTCTACGGTGCAACACCACTTGCGAGCGACCCGCCGAGGGGCTATCGGCACACCGCCCGGCAATACAACGTGAGACTCATGGACTAAGGAACTCCTAGCTCGGTCAAAGCCGCCCGGCGGCGTTGTGCATTGTGCCACTTCCCGTGCGTGCTTAGCGTGGATAACGGCTCGGCGTCGGGCTCTGCGAGCCCGCTGCGCCTTCGCGGCGTGAGGCTTTTCCGTCCGAGGAAACACCGGCCTCACAGAGGCCGGCTCTGATCGCGCTGGAACCGGCTGAACACGTACCTGCTCTCCGAGCGATTACGCCGCAAACACTGCTCATGTACGTGTATAGCGTCTCCTGGGGCGGGATGGCACAGAACCCCGTCGCTGGCGCTCTGGGCTCTGATCAGGACGAACGCGCTGGCGAGTCAGAACCCCGAGCGCAAGCGAGTGGGCTCCATCGGGACGCTAAACACGCACCTGCTCATAAAGCAGTGGCATGCAAACGATTTCGGGCCAGAAACCGCGATCCCGAATCGGATGCGATTGCCCTGGGGAAACGCTGATCCGCGAGAGAGCCCCGGGCAGGATTACCCGGGGGGTTGGCAACAGGCTCAAGCCATCCCAGGTACTCTGTTGGCAGTTTCCACGGCTCGCGGTATTGGGGTGTTACGAGCTTGGCGGCTTCGGGGTCGTTGGGGACGGTTTCGGTCCTGGGGTCGAAGCGGACGGATCGGCCCAGCTTGAGCGAGAGCATCGCCAGGTTGATGGCGATGTCGATCTTGTAGTGGTAGCCGACGTTGCAGCTCGGCTGCTTCCGGGAGCGGAGGCAGTCGAGCCATTCGCGGTGGTGGCCTGGGGAGTCGGGTATCACCTTGGGGACGGCCTCGGCGTCCTCGGCCTTCATGCGGTCGCCCTCGGGGATGATCTTGCAGACGTGGTAGTCGGCCATCATCGTCCCGTTGACCCCGTGGAAATAGACCCCCCGCCGGCGCTTGCAGCCCGGCTCACCCTGGTTGTCGAAGCCGTAGCTGTTGACCAGTGAGGTGTGCCAGGTAAGCGTGAAGTTCGGGTATTGCCAGAGCACTTCGTGCGTGTCGTAGGCGTCGCCGCAGTCGCGGACGATGTATCGGCCGCCGGAGCTGGTCGCACAGGTGGGGTGACCGAGTTCCAGCGCCCAGTAGGGCAGGTCGATGATGTGTGGAGCCATCCCCGGCGTCCACCCGCCGCTGTACATGAACGAAGGGTGGAAATAGGAACTCTTGACGAGCAAGGGGTTGAACGGGCAATCGGGCCCGGGGCCCTTCCACATTTCCCAGTCGAGCCCCTCGGGCGGCTCGCCCGCGGGTGGGTTGCCGATGCCCTCGGGGCCGTCGTTGAGTACGTGGAACGTCCGGGCGACGTTGATCTTGCCCAGGATGCCCGAGCGAACGATGTCCACGGCGCGGCGGTAGTTCGCCTCGGCATGGATCTGGGTGCCTATCTGGCTGATGCGGTTGTGTTTGCGAACGGCCCGGAGGACGGCCAGGCCCTCGGCCAGGCTCAGGGTCATGGGCTTTTCGAGGTAGATGTCCTTGCCGGCCTGGCAGGCGTGGATGGCCTGAAGTGCGTGCCAGTGGGGAGGCGTGGCGATGAGGACGGCGTCGATGTCGCTGCGGGCAAGCAGGTCGCGGTAGTCGTGATAGGGCTTGGCGGTCTCCTTGCACCTGGCGACGGCCTGGTCGCGTCGCTGTTTCCAGACGTCGCAGATGGCGGTGATAACCACGTCGGGTTGCTTGAGCAGTTGGCCGATGTGCCAGTTAGCCTGACCCCCTGCGCCGATGAGCCCGATTGAGATGCGGTCGTTGGCCCCCGTCCGCCCGGGGGCGCCAAGCACGCTGGCAGACATGACGTAGGGGGCTGCGACGCTGGCCGCCCCTGCTTTCGCCGTCTGACCGAGGAAACGTCGCCGTGATAGCCGATCTGACGTAGCCATGTTTGGCCCTCCTATTGTGTCTCGGCTTCGTGGAAAGAAGGCGGCAGTCGTACCGTCGCCTTGCACCGGGTGTTCTTATGGCCCGCGAGGGACCTGAACTGGTCGAAGGTGTATTAGACCGGCCCGGCGTGTCCTACGCAACCACGGGCGTTGAGAAAGTTGCGTGACAGTTCCGGCGGGGACCTTCGGGCGGAGAAGGGGACGGCACCTCGCT
>CAZOIA010000118.1:0-17924 GCA_964579675.1 uncultured Planctomycetales bacterium
CCGTTGTTGGTCGCAAACAACGTGGTCAGTGAACCCGGTGTTTCCAGTGTGCCGGAAGCACCAAGTGTGCCGGCGTCGGACACGCCGCCGCTAACGTATTCGGTCGGTGTTGGCGTCACCACCGGCTGAGCGTCAGGCGAGCTCTCGCTCGATGCGGTATCTTCATCTCTATGGGCCGCGCGGCCGTTCATCGGTCCAACCGCGGCAAGGATACGCCCGCGATCGGCTGACACCGTGCTGCCTTGAGCTGCTTCGCTGGGGCTGTCCGAGACATCCCACGACAGGTCGGTGTCAAGCGGCACGTCGGTCGCACCGTTTGGCGGGTCGGGATTGACGGGTTCCGGCGGCAACTCGCAGTCTACGCCCGTGCCGCTCAACTCCACGTTGACCCGGGGCTCGTCCACGTCATCGCTCTCGATGACGAGGGTTGCCGTATGGAGCCCAAGCGCGGGCGGACAGAACACGACGTCGAAGGTGAAGGACGCACCCGGCCCCAGCGTCTGGGGAAGCGGCGGCACTCCCTGCAAAGAGAAGGGGTCCGTGTCAGCTTGCGCCTCGACCTGGGCGACCGGCTCAGCGGTATCCGTCGGGCCGGAATACGCCGGGGGAACGCAGCCTTCCGGCGCATCCTCCGGCGTCCCGCCTTCGCACGCATGGTCGTTGTACCAGCGCTGCTCGGCACTGATCACCCCGGCGTCGACGGCAGGCACATCGACCAGCACGTCGTCAAAGTAGTGTGTCACCGAGGGATAGCTGGTGCTGGTGTAACCCACCAAGCCGATCCTGCCGTTGGTAAGACTCGAGTCCGTCAGGCTATGGACGAGGTTGCCGTTGATGTAGAACTCCAGATTCGAGCCGTCCGCGACCACCTTCAGCGTATTCCAGGTGGTCGGGTCGTTGATATAGGCGCTGCTGGTCCAGGAAACCAGGGTTGTCATCGTTCCCGAGACCTGCTTGTAGATGAAATATTTCGTCTCATCGATGCCGAATGCGTACGCAGAGCCGGTTGAGGTCGGGGATCTCTCAAAATCAGCCGATGCCCGGAATATGAGGTAGCGAGCCGCGCCCTCAGCTTCCGCGCGCCGCATCCTCACTTCGTACGAGAAGTCATCGAAGGTCTGCCCCCCGTAGGTTGCGACCATGGTGTTCGAGGCCGTGGGCGCGGCCTGATAAGCCCGGTACTCGTTGCTGATCACCTGCCAGTCGACATCGACGTCTTCATCCCAGCCTTGGGCCTGCCCGTCGTTGAAGTTCTCCGCGTACGCGCCGCCGCCGATGTAAATGTTCGTGACCGTCAGATTGTTGGTGGCGTCCACGTTCGTCACCGTGATCTGTTCCGTTCGGCACTGGCCGACCATGACGTTCCCGAATGGCATCTGCAGGTCAGTCGGGGGCGGAATCGAATCGGTCACGTGGATGTCGCCGCTCGGGCCTCCCCCTCCCACCACGATGGTCCCCTCGTAGGGCACGGCGTTCTGAGCGGTGACGACCACGTCGTAGGTGCCCGTTTGAGGGAAGTTGATCCCCGAGAAGGTGGCCGAGCCCGTAACATCGGTGAACTCGGTCCAGTGAGCATTGTTGGTGGCGTGGGAGATGCACACCAGAGCGCCAGGCAGTGGCGATCCGCCCATTTGGACAGTCACCGTGATGTTTACGGGCGAGCCGTAGGTGGCCGTGGGCGGGTGGTTGACCACAAGCGCCTGGGGCGTGCCGGTCCGGAGCGTCAGTTCCGGATCGCCGAACCAGTGAAACATGTGGAACTCACCTGCAGTGCAACTGGTCGCCCCTTCATAAGTGTACATGTAGTACTTGCCGAAGTTCATGGCCTCGGCCGGGCGCCAGGAAGCCGGATAGATGTTCCCGCTGTGGCTGGTGTCGTAGGCGGTAGGATAGAAACAGGTGTAGATGCCATGGACCAGCAGATCGTTGTACCCGGAGTAACTGGTCCGGGTCGCACCCTTGATTCCGACGCACCCGCCGGGGCTCTTCTTGATAAACGCCTCGCAGAAGCAGTCCCCGCCGCTGCGCTGGAACGAGCCGGTCAGGCAGTTGGTGCTGAACACCACCGGCGTTTTAACCCCGTTGGCCAGACTGTTGATGTTGCTGGTGCTGTACGGCGGGTCGCCCCAGCTCGTCTCGCCCCCGTGATCGCGGTGCTGGACCAGGCCCACCCCCGTGTTGATCGCCGTCGTCACGTCCGTGGTGGACTGCGAGGCACTGGTCCAGAGATTGACGATCCAGGTTGGCACCGGGTCCGGATACGGGCTGACCCCCCAGCGGATCAGGTTCAGGTCCGCCCGATGGGGGTAGGAGCTGGATCGGAAATGCCAGGTCGAATAATGCAGCGGCCAGTAGCTGGTGCAAAGGGCGGTGTGCCCGTCCCAGCCCTGCTCGTTGACCAGGAAATCATAGACCGTCATCGAGGTTTCCATGAACCAGCGGTCGGCCACACCGTTGTCGTCGTTGGAGTCCTGGAAGTACCCGGCAGCCAGGAAATCGTCGTACCAGTTGCCCAGGTCCGGCGTGCGGTCGTACTGGAGGATCTTGTTGACCACGTTCGTGCATTCGGTCTCGGTGTGCACGGGCAGCCGACCCAGGGTCAGGTCGGGGTAATAGTCGGTCCCGTCAACGCACGCGTAGGGCTGGTCCGAGGTGCAGCTATAGCTGCCGGAGTAGTAATCCGGCGGCACGTCACCGCTGTCACCCACCAACAGCACGTAGGACGGGGCCGGCGTCCAGTTGTCATACGCATTCTGGATGTAGCTCTTCACGTCGGACGCGGTGCTGCCCACCTCGGACATCTTCACCACCCGGGTCATGAAGCCCTTCATGTGCTTCCAGGTGGCCAGGGGCAGAATCTCTTCGTAGAGCACGTCGGCCACGATGATCAGGTAATCGGCGGCGGGGCCTGTGGAGAGGTCCGGCTGGGCTGCTGAAAGCTGCGGTGCGATCGGCTCATAGTTCAGGATCAACGCCTGGGCCAGGGCCTCGGACTCGGGGGTGGCCAGCCGCTGCTTGCGGGCCGCCCCGGCCGCATCGGCCGCTCCCGCGAAGCTCACGGTCAACTGCAACGATGCAAATGCCCGCAGTTCCGTAGTCTGGGGGTTGTACTGGAGCGGAAAGACCTGAACGAACACCACCCGCCGGCCCCGCATGAAGCCCGGATCGCTCACCACGACCGGGGTAGCGGGAAACGGGCCGCTGCTGGCGTAGGCACTTTCATCGATCTGGAACGGAGGGTCCTCACCCTCGCCGCCGTCGGGCAGTGGTGGTTGAAAGGGATAGACGGTAAAACCGGTCCCCAGAGAGGTCGCGGTCTGGTCCGCGAGGTCAACCGAGACCTCAAGCCCATAGGGGATCTCGAGGAAGAACCCTTTGAAGGGCATTTCCGGCAAACCCACCTGCTCAGCGGTGGCACCGCAGCCGGGAATTCTCAACTGGACGTACTCAGTCCCGTCGGGAGCCTCAACCGGGGACGTTACCACGCCCGGCACCGTGACGCTGATCTCCAGGCCGGATTCGGAGACCGCGGTCACCGCTAGGCGGACCGGCCCCTGGGCTTCGCCGCTTGCCGCCGGCAGCCACGCCGGGCCGCCGGCCTGCCCCAGGGCCTGGGACCCTGGGACTATCAGCGCGGAGATCACCAACAGAGCTACACCTACAGTGGCGCTTCTCATACCCTTCATGATTCTTCTCCTTAAAGGCTTAATGTTTTCCGAGAGGCTAGAGGTTCTCCCCCGCCCGCAGGTACGGCGTGATTGCCGTGACCCCCGCGGAGCGACCTATAACGGGCATTGTGCACAGGAATTCTTTGATGTCAAGCAAAAAACTGTTTTTTTATTGAGCAGGAATCGTTGCTTAGATGGCCTAACATTTGGCAAACACTGCGACGGCGGCATCGAGTGAGACGGTGCCCTCGCGGTTCCGCGGTCCGGCGGTGCCGGTGGTTCCAATGCCCGTCAGTGCTCTTCGCTGAAGACCTCGGCGGTGAACAGATAAACTTCCGTGTCCGGGTCCTTCCAGGCGTCGGGGGGCAGGCCGGCTTTGCCCGCGCAGCAGCGCGACAGGAACTGCTGCGTGTTCCATCGCTGCTCGGGTGCGACCTGCGGCAGGAAACACCCACTGCGGAGCCCCTTGCGGATGTGGATCCCATGGACCCCCAACTCGAGCGAGAGAGGGTCGTCGGTTCGTTCCATCGGCGAGAGCACGGAGATCTCGATGGTGATCTGGGCCAGTTCGTCGGCGGTAACGGGCATATCGCGGAACCGAGGATCGTCCAGGGCCGACAGGGCCATCTGCTGGACGGTTTCCGGCAACGTGGTGTCGGGGTTGAATCGTCCGATGCAGCCCCGTAGCCGGCCCGCGTTCTTGAGCGTGACGAAAGCACCGCCGAAGTCGGCCGCATCTATCGCGATCTCCGGCAACGCCGGCAGCGGCAGACTGGTAAGGCAGGCCTGGATCGTTTCGCGAGCAAGCCTGAGGAGTGCTTGGCGTTGGTTCCAGTCCATCTGGCATACCCGCCGGGCTAAGAGTCCGAACTCACAGGTGCCGCTTCCGTGCGGCAATCAGTCTACCCGATCAGCTTAATCACCGCGAACCCGCCGATGAGCAACATGACGAACGCCAGACACAGCAGGTTGAAGTACCGGTCGATGAGCGGTCTGATCGCCGGGCCGAGCCAACCCATGAGGCCGGCCACGAGGAAGAAGCGCGCGGACCGGCTCGTGGCTGATGCCACCATGAAGACCAGGAACAGCGGGAGACTCTTGCCGAAGAACATCCCGGCCGAGATGGTCGCCACCTTGTAGGGCAGGGGGGTGAAACCAGCGGCGAAGACGATCCAGAAGTTGTACCTGGCGTACCAGTTGGCGGCCTTGTCGAAATTGTCGGGGTTGATGCCCGGAATGTGCCAGGCGAACACAGCCTCGTCAATCGCGTCCCAGACGGTCATCCCAATCAGGTAGCCGAGCGCCCCGCCGACGATGGAGGCGAGGGAGCAGCACAGGGCAAACCGGAACCACTTCTGCCGGTTCCCCAGTACCAGGGGCGCGAGCAGCACGTCCGGGGGTATGGGAAAGAAGCTCGACTCGGCAAAGCTCATGGCGACCAGGGCTGGGGGACCGTAAGGCGTGTCCGCCCAATGGAGCACCCAATCGTACAGCCGCCGATGGAGATGCCACGCCGGTACCCGCGTGGGCGAGGGCGGTGGAGTCCACTTCGCGCTCAGCTCTCCAGGGGTCTTGCGGGTCATGATTCGTTCCGTTTCCGCCCCTCGGGCAGATTACCGCCCACCGGGCGGATTGTATGGACCCGCCGCGTGGGACGGAAGCCCTGCCGAGAGGCCTGGCGTGGCCCGGGAACGGGAGAATCGCGGCCTGGTTTTCCGTGGTGCCTCGGCGGATCTCAGTCAGCCCGGTCGGCTGTCCTGGCGACGCTCGGGTTCAGGCTGGGGGACGGTGACCGGCGTGCTTCCATGGCCGCCGTCGCCCGGGCCGATCTCGATCGCCTGGACCATGGCCTCGCCGCCGAAATCGTTCCTGAAGCGAATGCAGATGATCCCGTGGACAGGCTCGATCCGATTGAAAACCAGATCCACAGCGTGATGAAGCCGCCCGGCGGTGGCGGCGATATCCATGTTTGTAGCCACTTCCCGGTCGTTGATACATACCGTCACCGCTCGCTGCTTGGGATCAACGTTGCGCGTCTCCAGGAACTTGAGCCGGGCGTGGTACGTGCCTGGCCCCACCGTGAAGTTCACCCAGAAGTCGCGCCCGTGGGCCCCATACCGATAGAGCTCCGGGTCCGACGTACCGCCAACATGAAGCCGGGTTCGCTGCTCTTGCCAGGAAGTGGCGACCGAATCGACCATGTGACCTGCCCGAATGACAAACTCGGTGGCCGGTCGCCACGTGTTGCCGGCCGAATCAATGCAGTCTTCCCTGCCCGTGTAGCCGAAGATGAGTCGTTGGGCACCCGCCGGGCCGCCGCCCTCACCGAAGCCGCCCTCTCCCGTCGCAGACGAGTAGAGGACGGCATGCAACTCCACCCGTTCGCCATCGGAGACCGGGTTTCCTTCCCCCCTGACCACGACCTTCAGCACATGCTCGCCCCGGGGCAATCCGCTTTTGTGATACAGCACTTGCCGCAATCGCCGCGACGGGTTCCAGCAGTCGATCCCGACGAGCTGCTTCATGCCGTCCAAGTACACATCGGCCAGCCCGCCGTCCGGACCCACGCAACCGAGCAAGCGCACCTGATTCCCGCTGAACGTGCAGGTCATCGTGGCTCCGGGCTCGCCAGATTGGCAGGAATCGCCGACACGATCCTTGTACTCCGGATCATTCGTTCCCCGGATGGTCTTCGTCCACTTCTTGTCAAGGCTCAAGGCCTCGACCTTTACGGTTTCCTGAGGGTCGTCACCGTGCACGCTGATACTCTGGTGTCCATCGTGCCGAATCGTCACGATGAAATCGCCGCCCGGAAGGCCTCGCACCTGGTAGCCGTTCTTCTTGTCGTCATGGCGCAGGGCCAGTGTGGTGGGTGGAGAGCCCGCCGCGATGACCTCCGCGGGGCGAAAGGCCAGGCGCAAGACGTCCACCGTTTTGCGCGGAGCTTCGTGAGTATGGTAAGACACCAGCCCATCGTCATACTCGACGCTGGTTACGACGCCGGTGCTCCGCATGATGTGGTTCTCGCGGCTCGGGCCAAGGACGTCCGGCAGCCAGGCCATGGCCGACAGTGTATGCTTGAGGGCCATCGGGTGAGCGATTTTGAACCATGCACCGGCAACGATCTGCCCGCCGTCTATGTTGTCTTCAACGACACCGGTTGTATGGCAGTCATAGGTAGCCAGCAGGATCTGTCGGCGGGCCAGCTCCCGGCCCCATTCGCTGTCGGCCAGAACGCCGTATTGGGCGTACACGTTGGCCAGCTCCATCGGCCCGTACCATAAGGACCGGGAGCAGCAGCCTGCGGACTCCGGATAAGCCCACGCGCCGCTGTAGGTATCCCCGTTCGATTTGGGCGAGACTCCCGTCCGGTTGAGAAACAGACCCATGATATTGCGGGCGTCGGTCCGCCAGTTCGGGAACTCGTCGGGATGCTCCATCAGATAGCGCGCAACGAACTCGGTGACGTTCTCGACCTGTACCGGACAAGGCCAGTCCCAGTAGTTCCGGCCCCACGTGTCGCCCCCCGTCCAGTCCGGCAGGAGCACGTCCGCCAGGTAGGCGACCCCCGCTCGCCGGGCCTCGACAATGGCATTGTCTTCGCCGGTGTATCCCGCATCGATCAGGGCGTCCAGGAAGTCCAGGATGAAAACGACGCCGCCCGTCATGCGGTCCGACCAGTGCACGTCCTCTGGATTGGCGTACCGCGGCCAAGGCGGCAAACCAGGCTCACAGGAGCGCTTCTTCGCGAGAAGATCGCCCCAATGCTTGGCCGCATCGAACCAGCGTGCATTGCCCGTCAGTTGCGAAGCTCGGATTAACGCCACGCCCGCCTCCGCGACAATGTCCAGTTGAATGAAGCCGTGCGGATCGCACCGCCCGTAGGGCTTGCCTTTGACCGGCACGCTGATGAGGAACTCAGGCCAAGGGTGATCTGGAGGAGTCAGACAGTAATCCAGCAGCGCGTCCGCCTGGAAGGTTATATGTGCAATCGCGGCCGCATCGCCCGTGTAGCGATAGTAATCAACAAGGCCGCTGAGGACATAGGCGGCGCGTTGGCCGAGATCACCGTCCATCCAGTCGGTTATCGACGGGATGGTGATCGTACCGTCAGCCGTGATCTTCCATGCGCCGCTGAAGACATACTCCGGCAAGGCCGCCACAGCCTTGTTCGTGTCCGTCCATGGATAGCGTTTCAGGGTTTCAGCCGCGATGCGGACACGCAAGTCACATTGGCCGTTTTGCCCGGTATACCACGGGGCAATGACGCCGTTTTGATCCTCGGCGGCCGCATGCGCGTAGTATCGATTCTGCGCGTCTGCTGCCCGGGCGCACTGTGCGCACACCATCATCACCATCACTGTTACTGTCACCGTCCCCACGGGAAACCTGCACATGGGTCGTCCTCCCAATCTGGCGGCCGCAGAAGCCTGCCGGCGGTGATCATAACACATGATGGCCCCACGGCGGGACCTGCTGAATCCTACTTTTCTCCTATCGCCGGCTGACCTGGCCTCGAGACCGCGCGAGTTCAGATGTTATAATGGCATCCCAATTGGCAGGTCGAGGTACGCAGACGCATGATGAAGACCCACTCCGCAGAGCGGATCTCGGGGCCCGGCCGGCTGGCAGCGGACGGTGTGCAAACAGCAGGGAGGCGTGCGGAAGAAGTGATGACCGGCCGTGGACCGACATCCCCGGATCCGGTACCTTCAAGATGTCCGCCGTCTCCGGCGACGCCGGATCTCATGGGTTCGCAGACCACAGGAGGCCGATCCATGTCCAGACGTAAGAACCATACCCACCGCCTCAACGCTTCGCCCACACTCGCGAGGGTGTTGCTGGCGTGCTCGCCCCTTCTACTGGGGGCAGGAATCACACCAGAGCGGCAGGAGGCCGCACGACGGATCCTTGCCGACACCGGGATCAAGGGCGGCCTGGTCGTGCATGTCGGCTGCGCAGACGGGCGCCTCACCGCCGCACTGCGCGTCAACGACAGCTACGTCGTTCACGGCCTGGACACGAGTGCTGGCCGGGTCGCTGAGGCCCGTGAGCACATTCGGTCGCTCGGGATCTACGGCCCCGTCTCGGTCGAGCAGCACTCAGGCGCTCACCTGCCGTACACCGACAATCTCGTCAATCTCGTTGTCTCGGAGGACCTCGGGAGCATCGAGACCGACGAGGTGATGCGCGTCCTGACACCCGGCGGTGTGGCCTACATCAAGGACAACGGCAAGTGGACCAAGCTCACAAAGCCCCGGCCGAACGGCATTGACGAATGGACGCACGCTCTTCACGACGCGGACAACAATGCGGTTGCCCGCGATGACGTGGTCGGCCCACCGCATCATCTCCAGTGGGTTGCCAGCCCCAAGTGGGCACGCAGTCACGACCATCTGGCCAGCCTCAGTGCGCTGGTCTCAGCCAACGGCCGGATCTTCTGCATCGTGGATGAGGGATCAACCGCGTTCGTCACGCTGCCCAGCAGGTGGCGTCTGGTGGCGCGAGACGCCTTCAACGGCGTGCTGCTCTGGAAGCGGCCGATCGGTCCCTGGGAAGGACATCTCAGGGGATTCCGAAGCGGGCCGCCTGATCTGGCTCGACGACTTGTGGTTACGGGTGACCGCGTGTACGTAACCCTCGGTTACGGCAAGCCGCTGACCGCGCTCGACGCTGCCACGGGCGAGACCGTCATGACGTACGGCGGGACCCAGGGCACGCTGGAAGTCGTCTATCATCAGGGGCGTCTCTTCGTGGTGACCGGCGACAGAGCTGCGGAAGAGGCCGCCGCCATCGCCTGGCGGCGTGGGGTAACCCCGCCCCCCCACGACAAGCGCATCATTGCCATCGATGCCGCTACCGGTGACATTCTCTGGAGGAATTCGGGACCGGACACAGCCGAAGTCATGCCCACAACACTCGCGACCCGGAAGGGCCGCGTGTTCTATCAGAACGCCGATCACGTGATCTGCCTGAACAGCGACTCCGGTAACGAGATCTGGCGGGCCAAAAGACCGGTTGCCCGCAGACGGCTCGGATGGTCCACGCCCACGCTGGTCGTGTATGAGGATGTCGTGCTCTCCGCGGATCGGCCGAAGCCTGCGGCCGAGCAGGAGAGTGACGAATCATCAAACGACGTCACATGGGAGCCGAGCAGCGCGGGCGGCAAGGCGCCGGGCGGGGAGCTGATCGCGTTCTCGGCAGGGACGGGCAAGAGGCTGTGGAGTTGCGAGTGCCGGGAGGGCTACAACACGCCGATCGACGTGCTGGTCGCGGCAGATCTGCTGTGGACCGGAGATATGGTGCGGGCCAGAGACCCGGGAATCACCCGAGCCAGGAATCCAAAGACGGGCAAGGTCGCCAGGACGCGCCCCGCCGACCAGAGCTTCTTCACGGTCGGTATGACACACCACCGGTGTTACCGCAACAAAGCCACGACGCGCTATCTCATTCTGGGCAGAGCGGGCGTCGAGTTCATCGACTTGACCTCCGGACGCGGCGTCGCGAATCACTGGGTTCGTGGCACATGCCAGTACGGGGTGATGCCCTGCAATGGGCTCCTTTATGCGCCGCCGCATTCGTGCGCGTGCTACATTCAGGCGAAACTCAACGGATTCAACGCCCTGGCACCCAGGCGTGAGAATCAGCATGAACGGAGCCGGGAAGGCCATCGGCTCGAGAAAGGCCCGGCTTACGGTGAAGCTCGGGCACCGGTAGACGCCGCACCATCCGACTGGCCGACTTACCGGCACGACCCGGCGCGGAGCGGCCGCGCGGGATCGGCAGTTGCCAAGAGGCTCAAACCTCTGTGGCACAAGGACCTTAAGGGTAAACTCAGCAGCCCCGTGGTCGCTGCCGGCAAGGTGTTCGTGTCCGTTGTCGATAGCCATGCCGTCCACGCGCTTGATGCGGAAACGGGCGAGAACGTCTGGAGCTACACGGCCGGCGGGCGAGTGGATTCACCTCCGACCATCCACGACGGGCTGGTCCTGTTCGGCTCCGCCGACGGGTGGGTCTACTGTCTTGGTGTTTCGGACGGTCAGCTCGTGTGGCGCTTCCGTGCCGCTCCTGAGGACAGGCGGGTTATCGCGTACGGCCAACTCGAGTCGGCGTGGCCGGTGCATGGCAACGTACTGGTGCTTAACGACGTCGCCTACTTCGTCGCGGGGCGCTCCGCGTTCTTAGATGGGGGAATGTTTCTGTACAGGCTCAACGTGCTGACCGGCGAGGTTCTATCGCAAACGCGCATTGACGCTCGCGATCCCGAGACGGGCACCGAGCCGCAGACCATCATACGACACCTTGATATGCGAGGTGCTCTCCCAGATGTGCTGTCCAGCGACGGCCGGTCCGTGTTCATGCGGCACACGAGGTTCGACCTGAACGGGGTACGCCAGGAACCCGATGTTGTCCATCTCTACAGTCCGGCCGGTTTTCTGGACGGCTCATGGTGGCATCGGACGTATTGGATCGTCGGAACCCATATGGACAGCGGGTATGGCGGGTGGCTGCGGATCGGGAATGTCGTCCCGGCCGGCCGGCTCCTGACTTTCGACGACGCCGCGATCTATGGCTTCGCGCGCGATCGCTATGCACATCACGGCAGCCACGTCGGCCTCGACGCCTCAACCGTCTTCCATTTCAAGGCTAAGCGCGACGCCGGGACGCGATACACCCGGTATCGGCTGTTCGGCATCAACCGGACCGACGAAGCGCCAGGCGACATGCCGGCTGATCCTCCACGCAAACCCGGAGCGAAACCTGGTGGGAATGTAAAGGCAAAGGCGAGCCCGAAAAAGACGTACGCCTGGTCACGGCGAGTCCCACTTCTCGTTCGCGCAATGGTCTTGACCGATGAGACGCTGTTCGTGGCTGGACCGCCGGACGTGCTCGATTCCGACGAAGCAACGTCTCCTTTTGACCGACGCAAGGGGGCCTTACTGCGCGCAGCATCGCTCGTAGATGGCCAGAGACTGGCCGAGTACACCCTGGATGCGCCCCCGGTTTTCGACGGCATGATCGCCGCCAACAAGTGCCTGTATCTCTCCAGCATCGACGGCAATGTGTCCTGTCTCGGCGAGATCCGGTAGGCTGGTTGCCCTCTCCCTGGAGCGGCGCCGAGCCGGAAAGAGCGTGCCCGGAGGAATCCTATCGCTGGACGATTTCAAATGGGATGGCCGGCAACACGCCGAGGGAGACGCGCCGTTTCTGCTTCGGCGCTTTGCCGCCTTGCTGCCGTCCCGCCATCTCCGTGAAGGCCTCAACAATCAAGTTGCCCTCTAGCCCGACCCGCGCCGCGTCCCGATCGGCCTTCAACACGAACGCCAGGCCCTCGGGCACAACGGTCACATCTTGAAGGGTCACGCCCTCGGGAGGTTCGCGCAACTCCAGTTCCATCTGCTTGACCATCGGGCGTCTCGGGGTCTTGATCCGCACCTGGGCTGTGCCCCCTGCGGATATCCGGACGGGACCGTCGCCGACCAGTTCGAGGGGCGGCCCCGGGCGTTTGCCCGTGACCGCGACCATGAGCTCTTGTGAGGGCGCCAGATGCCGGTAGAGGAATGCCTGCATCATATCTTCCGCGGGGACGGCGGGCCGGCTGACCTTGCGTCCGCCGATCAAAGCGCTTCCTTCCAACTGCACAGCGACGGGCTGATCGAGCAGCTTGCGAGGCGCAGTCAGGGTCATGCGGACGCGGTCGAGTCCGGGGGGAATCCGCGCGCCATGCAGCGTGAAGCCGGCGGGCGAGTCTTTCAGGACCACTTCGATATCGCCCGCGAATCCATCTTTCCGCACCGCGTGAACACTGATCGGCACGTTGCGTCCGGCGCCCACGTTAATGCTGGAGGGTGTTACGCGCAGCGCGAAATCGGGCCGCGCGGGCCCGATGCGCAAACGGTAGCCGTAGGCTTCGCCCCCGTGTTGCTGCGAATCGCTCAGATGCGCATGGTAGACCCCGTCCTTCGGCAGCCGGGCGTAGACGTACGAATCCGCGTGGTGGGTACACAATCCCAGCTCCTTGTCCTCGTGATCGTCATTCCACTCCAGCACGCGGCCCGATGTGTCGGTCAGGCGGAGCAGCGAGTCCAGCGGCGAATACAGCCGGCGGCCAAACACCTCAGCCACCACCTCATCACCGGCCCGGCCGGTAAACTGGAATACGTCCGAGTCGCCGGGTTGCCCGATGCGGCCGTTGACGATGTGCGGCAGGTCGATCTCCTGCGCGCAGGCCGGGGTATCGTTGGGTTCGATCTCGCGGCATTCGGGTAGCGTGTCCACGGCGTAGGTGACGCGATTGGACACCCAGTTGTATCGGCGCAGCGCCGTCTGCCTGATGCCGTCCGCTCCAGCGCTGGTATTCAGAACCAATTGCTTCCTGGAAAGGTTCCAGCCGTCGATCGAGGCGACCGTCCTGTTGCCCCTGCGGCCACCCAACGGGAATGTCTGCGTAATGAAGGGTTGCTCCCCCACGGCAATGCGGTAGACGAAATCCTCCCTTCCGCGATAGATGGCGTCACGGATCTCCAGCTCGTATTCGCCGTCTTTGGGGACCTCGTAGAAGAGCACCGGATCGGGATCAAAGCGGTAATCATCCGCGAAGGCCACTTCCTTGTCCTGGTCATCATAAAGGGCCAGCGTGGCCTGGAACCAGCCGGGGACGGCGTCCGCGAGATACGGGATCAGATGCCGGGCTTGGGTCTCGATCACCAGTTGTTGTCCCTGCTTGGCCCGGAAGCGAAAACGATCGACGTCTCCCGGCGTGATCTGTCCGTTCATCAGGACGGGCAGGTCGATCGCGGGTTCCTCCGCCAGCAGGGTGTATGCTTTCGGGTCGTTGGGCTCCCGCTCGCAGGTTTCCCGCAGCAGCCCGACCTCAAAGCACATGGGGTTGGTCAGGCCGAAGGGGGTCTTGAGTCGGATTTCCCGGTCACCGGGTGCCGCCCTGGCGTCGAGGGTGATTTCAACCAGCACCGATTCGGCAATCTGCGCGTTGGGCTGTCTCTTCTTGAGGTTGAGGAGTCCGTTTCTCACATGCAGCAGTTCCCTGAGGCTCTTGTCTTCCAGGTTGCGCAATAGCGGATGTTCCGGCAGTTTGACCGCTGGCTTCTTCGTTGCCTTGGGCTTGTCCGCGGTTTTCCGATTCTTGATGAACTCTCGACCGAGAGGAGTGAGACTGCGACCTTCCCGGGACAATTCGTCCAGCCGCTTCTCAAACAGCTCTCTCATCCGCCTCTGAAGTTTCTGGCGCTGTTCCTTGTCCAGGTTCTTGAGGGGCCTGTAGTGCTGAACGACCGAGGTGCGCACGCCGTCACCGGAGACGTAGGCCTCGTTGACACCCCAGAGATGCTGACCGCCGACGATGATCTCAAAGACGGCACCCCGCTGACCGCCGGCGGGGTAGACGTAGCCGATGTGCGGTTCTCTGGGATTCGACTGGCCCCACGCCGTCGCCACGCCTGGAATCATCGCCAGCAGCAAGACTCGTCTCGACACCGTCATGGTTACGCTTCTCAGTTACACGGTTACATGATCTCTTTGAGGCGGCCGCCACCCTGCGCGCCGTCCTCCGCTGGCGGTGTGACCCGAACGTCCAATCCGCGGGAGTTGGGCAGCGGTCCATCGGGATCGATGCCGAGTAGTTCGTAGATACTGCCGATCAGGTCTTGCGGATAGACGGGGCGTTCCGTCACTTCCTCGCCCTTGGCGTCCGAAGCCCCGACGACGCAGCCGCCCTTGAACCCTCCACCGGCCAGCACCGCGGAGAAGCATTTGCCGTAATGCCCCCTGCCGCCGTTCCAGGGCGGTTCCCACTGGACTTTCGGCGTCCTTCCAAACTCGCCGCTCCACCAGACGATCGTACTGTCGAGCAGTCCGCGGTCGGCCAGGTCCGACAGCAGGGTGGCCATCCCCCGGTCCATCTCCGGCAGCTTCCGGCGCACGGTAGCGAAGTGCTGTTTGTGGGTGTCCCACCCCTTGTAGTTGATGGTAACGTAGGGCACGCCGTGTTCGACCAGCCGGCGGGCCATCAGACAGGACTGGCCGAACGTGCTACGGCCGTACCGCTCCCGGATCTCGTCCTTTTCCTCCGACAGCTCGAACAGCTTGCGGGTCTCTCCAAACATCAGCCCATAAGCGTTCTCCTCGCAGCGGTCGAGCTGTTCAAAGTGCGGATTCCCCGGCATGGCCTTGCCGAGCGAATCGAGCGTATGGAGCAACTCGCGCCGGCTTCGCTGGCGCTGATCGGAGACGCCTTCCGCCACGATCCCCTCGACGGCGAAGACTTTCTGATTGGGGTCGCCTCCGGTGGCGAACGGCTTGTACCGCGGCCCCAGGAACCCCGCCTCGGAGAAGCGGCCCTGAGGCTCGGTCAACACGATATAGGGCGGGACCAGCCCTTCATAACCGTGGTCATAACCCTTGAACAGCGACACGACGGCCCCAACACAAGGATAAACCAGGCGGCCGGGTTTGCGGCCGGTCTGAACCATATACGAAGCTGTTTCGTGAGCGTTGATACCGTGGGTCATGCTGCGGATGATGGCATACTTGTCGGCTTGCTGTGCGAGCATCGGAAGCAACTGGCCGATCCGTATCCCGTCCACGTTGGTGGAAATCGGCTTGTCCAGCGGGCCGCAGTAGTCGTAGCCCGCTTCCGGCTTGGGATCGAAGGTGTCCAGATGAGACGGCCCGCCCCACATCCAGATCTGAATGACGGCCTTGGCCCGCGCCGGCTTCTTCACAGGTCGCACCGGCCCGGTTGCAGGTAGCGCCCAGACACCCCGATGATCGATGAAGGCCAGTCCGACTGCCCCGAGAAACCCCCGCTTCAAAGCTTCGCGACGGGTAGTGGCATCTCTGGGTTGTTGCTGGTTCATGATCGCTGTCTCATTCTTCATCAAACAACCGCATCGCGGCATCCGAACAGTTCAATGCTGGTACAAGAACTCCTTGGTGTTGATCAGTGCCCATGCCAGATCCTCGGCTGCCTGCTTCAGACCCAGGCCCTTGGTTTGAAAGTACTTCTCCGCGGCGGCCAGCTCCTCCTGCGTCGGATGACGCGACAGGATACTCACATAAATCAGGCGGATCAGCCTGGCACGGTTCCCCCTGGCGGTCTTCATCAGGCCGCGCAACCGCCAGCTTCGTTGAATCTTGTGTTGAACATGAGTTGAATTGAGCAGGTGTAACCGCTGGGCGTCCGTGGGCTGGTTGTTGCGTTCAGATACCAGGCCGGTATCGCGAGCCGGGCGCCCGAACATTTCGAGAAACTGACTGGTGATGCTCCCATCCGCCAACGCAATGGTGCGCTGGTGTTCCGGAATGAAAGTGAACGGTTCCGGGATGGCGCTCGAGTAACTCTCCCCGGTCCCGCCAATCCAGCACAAGGCGTCGATCAACACTTCCGCGTCCAGCCGGCGGATCGGGTAATGCGCGAACAGGGCCTCGGCCTCCGGATGGTCGCTGCGCGGAATCGAGGACTGCTGGTAGGTGCGAGCGTTGAGGATCAGCCGGTAGATACGCCGCAGGTCATAGTCAGCCTTGACCAGTTCCTCTTCCAGGTAACCCAGCAGTTCGGGATTCACGGCAGGGTTGTCCGGTCGGATGTCGTCCGGCTCGTGGATGATGCCGCGGCCCAGCAGCCAGGCCCAGATGCGGTTCACGACGTTGCGCGCGAACCACGGGTTGTCCGGGGCAATCAGCCAATCGGCAAAGACCTTGCGAGGATCGTCGCCCGCCAGGATCCGCACGGTGGTGCCGTCGGGGAAAACAGCCTCCACGGGATCGGCCGGCGCCGGGTCCAGGCACACGATCTCTTCCTTCCATTCCGCCGTCTTCTTGTACGCGACCCGCGAGAAGAACGACTTCATGCCGGAGCGGCGCGTTTCGGGCCAGCTCTTCATGCGGTCGCCCATGAAAGTCAGGGCCACCGCCTCGGCAATCGCCGCGGGTTCCCGACCTTGAATCGCGCGGTAAAAATTGACCGGCGGCACGCGGAAGTTGCTGCCGCTCGAGGTCAACAGATCGCGGGCGAATTCATCGTAGGGCGTGTTCTCACGGATGGCGTCCCGAATCCAGCGATGATAGGCCTGCACCGCGTTGGGCCACAGGTTGATCGGAAACTCCGCCTTGACCCGCAACAGATCGCACCACTTCAGCGCCCAGTAGTCGGCAAACTCCTTCCTTGCCATAAGGGCGTCGATCAGTGCAGCACGCTTCTCGGGGCGGCGGTCCTGAAGGAATGCGAAAACCTCCATGGGCTTGGGCAACGTACCGATGACATCCAGGTACACGCGCCTGACAAAGACCTCGTCAGAACACGGATTCGCGGGCTTGATGCCCCGCTTGTTCAACGCGGCCAGCACCAGGTCATCGATAGGATTCGCCGATGCGAACCCGGCGTCGTCTTCAAACGGGCGCACGATCCGCGGCTCCACGTCCGCCGCGCTACCGGCTCCCACGAAGACCACAACCGCAAGCAGGCATTTCCTCATCAGGTCTCCCGGTATATCGCAGGTCAGCTCCTCGGTCGAGCCGTTGACCGCGCTCCGCCACTGCTTCCCATCGCCCTGATCTTCCCTTGAAGCACGACTCCCTGCCGCGGGCACCACTCCCTTTGTCAGCCTTCGCCCGGACGCCCCTGTTGGGTTGAAGGCCTTCTCCTCGGGGCCGACGCTCCCGATCCTCTTCTTATCGGTCTGGGCTTGCTCCCGGCTGTTGGCCTGGCCGCACTTCCTGCTCCGTTCCCTCGGATATCCTCCCTCGGTTTGCACCCTCCAAGGCGCTCTTCCATACGATGGATAACGACGGCGCAGCAGCGCTATTGCGGGCAAGAGCTTGAGCGATCCAGCAAACGGTTCTTGCAAGGGGCCAGCCCCGGGAGCCGCTGGGCGGGCCTGCCACTCGCTTTCGCTCAGGGCTATTCGGATTGAATCTGCGAGCCCATTCCAAAGCCCTGATTGCGCCAACAGCAGCGTTGGCGTGGCAGCAGCCGACGCCCTGACCTCCGCCCAACCCCAGGAACCACCGTGCAACTTGAGGCGTGAGGGGAGCCGACACCTCATTTCTGGCCTGGACGAATCTCTGGCCTGGAGAACGAGATGGCAGCGGCCTGATGAACCGCAATCGATGCGATCGCATTTTCCCGGTCTGCCAGGGGGCCGGGTGTTGCGTAACGAACGCCTTAAGCTACACTTATGGTGACGCCACCGTAGCTCAATTGGCAGAGCAGCGGTTTTGTAAACCGCAGGTCGGCGG
>CAZOIA010000119.1:0-17574 GCA_964579675.1 uncultured Planctomycetales bacterium
CTCCTTATCGGCGCGCTACGGAGAGGGGTCCGCTTCCTCACGGGCGCGGTTCGGACTCGGTGTCCGCTTCCTTACGGGCGCGGTTCGGACTGTGCTACCGCCTGCTGTCTTTC
This sequence comes from uncultured Planctomycetales bacterium, assembly GCA_964579675.1. Classification (GTDB taxonomy): domain Bacteria; phylum Planctomycetota; class Phycisphaerae; order UBA1845; family PWPN01; genus CAZOIA01. Next base: position 114 of record CAZOIA010000119.1, read on the forward strand.
CGAACCCCGACCGTCAGGGAGGGGAGTGTCTGAGGATGCGCCAAGGCTGCCTCCTTATCGGCGCGCTACGGAGAGGGGTCCGCTTCCTCACGGGCGCGGTTCGGAGTGTGCTGGACGACTGCGTCACCGTGCTGACTCAGTGCGCGCTGCGTCCCAGTGAAATCGACCGCGGGGGCGCCGAGGTGTGACCGACCGAGCCGCCGGAAGATACGGGGCACTGGCAAGTCCAGGTAGCGCCGAGAAGCCCAGACCGCAGCCCGCGCCCGGGCAGTTGAGAACTACCGCTTTGATCGCGCCCGCCGGCGGCGGTCCGGCTTGGTTCCGATCCGCCTGAAAACGATGTCCCTGACTCCCTCCTGTAGAGCGGCGGCCAGGGAATTGATCCGGCCGTCTTTGCCGAGGCGGAACGTGACCTTGCGGTTGGGCCCGGGCCAGGTCCCGCGAAAGAGCATGCCGAACTCATCGTGGTGCTCGTGCTTGAGCGATCGCGTAATCCCGTTGTAGGTAGCTCTCAGCTTGCCGCCTTCCAATGTGACCGTCAATCGCCCGTAGCCCCGATGCTCGTACTGGCCAACGTAAGCCCGGAGCGGATGTGACGTGCGACCTTCGTGCTTTCGGGACGTCCTGCGGCTCCTGGCATCGGCCCGCTTCTTGCACTCCAGCCGCTTGAGGCGAGCGCTCCAGGGTATCTCATCGGGTCCCAGGAAGCGGTCATAGACGTTGTAGGCGAGCACGCGGGTCAGCGGTGAGCGGGTAACGTTCGTGAGCACGACGACGCCGAGACGATCGTCCGGCAAGAACGATGTGCCGGCGTTGAAACCGTCCACGCACCCACCGTGCTTCAGCCGGCGACGCCCGCGATACGCCTGGACCGTCCAGCCCATCGCGTAGGAAGGATCCAGCAGCTCCTCGTACGGCTCATCCTCTTGAAACACGACCTGGGGCGTGTGGATGGTCTTGAGTGCCTGCTCACTGATGATCCGCTTGCGCCCCTTCTTGCCCCTGCTCATCTGGAACGCGACCCACCGGCACATATCCACGACGTTGGCGTTCATTGAGCCGGCCGGTCCGACCGGTACCACGTTCTCATGCGGCACGTGAACGACCCGCTTGCCCCGCCGATCATAGCCGAGGGCGAAGTCCTCGCCCTGTGCCATGGCCACGTTTGCGAACGTGACCGACGACATGCCGAGGGGCTCGAGGATCCGCTGCCGCACGAACTGCTCCCAACTGCAGCCGGCCCGCCGTTCGATCAGCACGCCGGCGGCCATGAACATCAGGTTATTGTACTGGTAGACGCTTCGGAATAACTTGCTCGGCTCAAGATACCGCAACCGCTTGAAGAGGGCGTCACGGTCATCCGATGTCCCCGACCACACCATGTCGTGCCGAGGCAGCCCGCTGCGATGGGTCAGCAGATCGCGCGCGGTCATCAGTTTGCTGGCCACCGGGTCACGCATCCGGAACGACGGCAGGTACTCACGAACCGGCGTGTCCCAGTCCACCTTCCCCTCGTCCACGAGAATCCCCATGGCCGTGCCCGTAAACGCCTTCGTGCACGAGCCGATGGCGAAGCACGTCCGCCCGGTCACAGGCAGGCGGCTGCCAACGTGGCGCAGCCCGTAGCCTCTGATATGAATGGGCCGACCATCCTTGACGACGCCGACCGCAACACCGGGAACGTGCCATTCCTTCATTCGTCGCAGAACGAATGCGTCGAAGCCGCGCAGTCGCACGGCAGGGTTCCTGACCACTCGTTTCCTCCGCATGCTGATCCTCTTGTATCAATCTGGAGATGTCATCCCCCGACCCATACCGGCCGTTGTGCCGGAAGGCCCGCGTCAGTGATTGGCAGCCTCGACCAGTGCGTCGAACAGGCGTTGTTGAACGGGGTCGTCGGGCATGTCTTCAGGATGCCATTGGACCCCGAGGCAAAACCGGCGCCGGGGATCCTCGACCGCTTCGACAAGTCCGTCATCCGACCATGCCGTCGGCACCAGGTTTCGACCGATCCGGTCGATGCCCTGATGATGCCAACTGTTGACCGTCAGCCATTCGGTTCCGGCAATACGGCGAGCGAGGCTTCCTTCCGCAAGACGGATCCGATGCTTGAGAAAACTCTTGCGCTGCGGGTCACGGTGAACCACGTCTGGAGCGAATCCGCGATCAGGCAGGTGCTGGTGGAGCGTCCCGCCGCGATGGACGTTCCATTGCTGGATGCCCGCGCAGACGGCTAGTACCGGCAGCTCCCGCTCGTCGGCTAACTCGGCCACGCAGAAGTCCGAAGCCACGCGGCGGGGCAGGATCAGCTCCGTGGCCGGATGGCACTTGGCCCCGTAGCGCTCCGGGGGCACGTCGTCGGCGCCGCTGAAAACGACGGCATCGAGGTCCTCGAGCTCGCGGAGCAAAAGGTCGCGATCTTCGGTGGGTATGATGACCGCCGGCTCGCCGCCCGCTCGCCGGATCATGTCGCAGAATCGGATGTCCAGCTTCAGCCGCGGCGCCTCCGTTCCGTCCTCACGCCGGTTGATGCTGAACCCGCTGGTCACGCCGATTCGCAACGGCATCGCATACGTCCTCTTCTCGCCGGCCTGAGGCAATCGCCTCCTGACGCGGCGCACGCCGTGTCATTGTCGAGCCAGCCGGGGCAGCGTCACATACTGCCAGTGGGCCCGGAATGAGCCGACCAGATTATCGCCGCTGAGATCGGCCGCCAAGTCCCGGGCCGGGGCCAACCGATTGTGCCAGGGCTATCGCACCTGAATCGGTCAAAGCCGTCCGGCGGCACACACGCCGCGAGGGAGCACCGGGCTCACAAAGCCCGGCTCGGAGCCGTTATCCGCGCTAAGTGCGTGCAGGATGAACGCGGGTATTCCTCAGGCTTGGATTCCGGCGGATCCATTTCCCCGCCCGGCCTCCTGCTCGGCACGTCGGAGGACGCGAAGCAGGTTCTGGCCCAGTATCTTGCGAATGCGCGGCTCGTCGTACCCGCGGTCCAGCAGCCCCTGCGTGAGGTAGGGATACGATGAAACGTCGTCCAGTTGCTCAGGCAGCGTGCTGACCCCATCGAAATCCGCACCGACCCCGACATGGTCCACGCCCGCCACGCGAACGATATGGTCGATGTGATCGACCACCTTGTGGACGGTCCCCCGGGGAATCGGATGCTCATCCTTCCAGTGTTGATACGCCCGCTGGTATTCTTCCTCGTTCGGGTGCGCTGCACGGAGTGTCCTGCTCACGTCGGACTGCTGGTCCATGATCCGGGCCGCTCCCGGCTCGATGTAACCCGAGAAGAAGTTGACCATCACCAGCCCGCCATTGTCCGCGATGCGTTTCAGCAGCGCGTCCGGCAGGTTGCGGGGATGCGCAGCGACGGCGGCTGCCGACGAATGCGACGCGATGACCGGCGCCCGGCTGACGCGAAGCACCGCCTCGGCCGCCTCGACCGACACGTGCGAGATGTCCGCCAGCATGCCCAGCCGGTTCATCTCCCGCACGACCTCTTGGCCGAACAACGTCAGGCCGCCGTGTCGTGGCCGGTCGGTCGCGGAGTCGCACCAGTCGGTCGTCTCTCCATGGGTCAGCGTCAGATACAAGGCCCCAAGGGCAGAGAACGACCGCAGCACGCCCAGAGAGTTCTCGATCGACCGGCCGCCTTCGACGCCGATCAGCGACGCGATCTTGCCCTGGGCTCGGATGTGCTCGATCTCCTCGGCGCCGTGCGCGATCGCGAACGTCTCGGGATACCGGAGAGCCAGACCGTGAATCAGATCGATTTGCCCCAGCGCGCAAGCGGCCGGGCTGACCCCGTGCGGCGGCGTGGGCGGCACGTAGGCGGCCCAGAACTGCGCTCCGACCCCGCCCGCAATGAGACGGGGGATGTCGGTATGAAGTCCCGGCTGTGGTCGGGCCAGATCCACAGGCCTGTCGCCGGAGTCCGCCTGCTTGTACAGCCTCCATGCCAAGTCGTTATGGCCATCGATCACCAGGCAGGATCGATGTAGACGAAGTGCTTGCTCGGATAGGACTACGCTTGCAGGCATTTCATCCCGCCCGCTCTCGACGCGCACCGGCACGCGACCCATCTTCCGGCCCCGCCAGGATAGACCAGTCACACTCGTACAGCAGATGCCCGGAACGTCGGAGCCCGAGGCATTCATAAACTCTCATCGCCTGGTGGTTGTCGCCGTCCACGTACAGTCGTAGACCACAGACGCCGGACTGCCGTCGAGCCAATGTCTCGACGTGACGGTACAGCACGCTGAACACGCCGCGTCGCCTGAAATCCGGGCGGACGTACAGACTCTGCATCCACCAGAACACACCTGCCCGCCAGTCGCTCCACTCGTAGGTGAGCATGATCTGGCCGACAACCTCGTCGTTGGCCTCGGCGAGGAGATACCGGCACAGCTCGGGCCGGTTCAGTGCCTGTTCCACGCCGGCGCGGACCACCGAACGATCCAGACGCTTGCCTTCCGTTTCCAGGGCCATAGCGCAGTTGAATTCGGCAATCTGCGTCACGTCAGCCGATCGCGCATCGCGAATATGGAAAGAGTCCTCATGTTCCATGGCTGCCCTGCGGTGATTGATGGCCTTTCGATGGCACATGGACTGTCACGCGAGCCCATGAGCACCTTCCATCGTGCACAGCGTACAGGGGTTCGGGGATTATCGCCAACGTCCGCGCGCTGTTGCCGACGGTCCGGTATCCATCGGGTGGGCCCGGGGCGTGAACGAACAGCCGGATTAACAGGCCGGGATTCAGCGGCCAACGGCGCCGGGTCCCGGGGGCTGGACGCATGTGGTCGGTCTCGGCAACAATACCGTCGCGTAGTGGTGGGCCCGGGTAAGCCTCCTCATCTTTGGGGCACTGGCGGAGGGTGCTTTTGTCATGGCCGAATGCGACCTGCTCATCCGAAATGGGACGATCTATGACGGTTCGGGGGCGAACCCGTTCTCGGGGGACGTCGCGGTTGACGGGGACAGGATTACCGCGGCGGGGTCCCTGCCCGGCGTCCGCGGGCGAACCGAGATCGACGCCGCCGGTCTGGCCGTGGCCCCGGGCTTCATCAACATGCTGAGCTGGGCGAACGAATCGCTGATCGAGGACGGGCGGTCCCAGAGCGACATCCGGCAGGGCGTCACCCTCGAAGTGCTCGGCGAGGGCAGTTCCATGGGCCCACTCAACCCCGCCATGAAAGAAGAGATGCGCCAGCGTCAAGGCGACATTCAGTACGAAGTCGCATGGACGACGCTCGGAGGATACCTCGCCTGGCTCGCGGATCGGGGCATCTCCTGCAATGTGGCCTCGTTTGTCGGGGCAACCACGGTCCGCGTCCACACCATCGGATATCACGACCGGCGAGCGACCGCGGCCGAGCTCGATGCCATGCGCGACCTTGTACGGCAAGCCATGGAGGAAGGTGCCCTCGGCGTCTCCTCCGCGCTGATCTACACGCCGGCCGCTTTTGCCGATACCAACGAACTGATTGCTCTCGCCCAGGTCGCTGCGCAATACAACGGCATGTACATCTCCCACATCCGCAATGAAGGGGATCAACTGCTCGAGGCACTGGAGGAGTTCTTCACCATTGCCCGCAGCGCAGGCGTTCGCGCCGAGGTGTATCATCTCAAGGCCTCCGGAGGCGGCAACTGGCACAAGCTGGATCAGGTCTTCGAGAGAATCGAGGCCGCCCGGGCTCAGGGCCTGCAGGTCACCGCAGACATCTACCCCTACCACGCGAGTTCCACCGGTCTGGACGCGACGATGCCGCCGTGGGTTCAGGAGGGCGGACATCGGGCGTGGGTCCAGCGGCTCAAGGATCCGGCCACGCGGCGGCGCCTGGTCCGCGAGATGAGATTTCCGAGGGGCGACTGGGATGCCGGGCTCAAGTGCGTCGGCTCGGCCGAGAATGTCCTGCTCGTCGGCTTTCGCAATCAGGCGCTGCGAGACCTGACCGGCAAAACGCTGGCTGAAGTCGCCGCGATGCGAAGCCGGTCGCCGGAGGAAACGGCCATGGACCTCGTGATCGAGGATGACAGCCGCGTCGGGGCCGTCTTCTTCTCGATGTCGGAGGACAACATCCGCAAGAAGATTCAGCAGCCATGGCTAAGCTTCTGCTCGGATTCCGGATCCCTCGCCCCTGAAGGCGTGTTCCTGAATCGAAACCCGCACCCGCGGGCGTACGGCTCGTTTGCCCGGCTGCTGGGCAGGTACGTGCGCGAAGAAGGGTTGATTCCTCTGGAGGAAGCGATCCGCCGGCTGACGTCGTTCCCGGCCGAGAACCTCAAGCTCGACTGCCGCGGCCGGCTGGCACCGGGCTGCTTCGCCGATATCGTCGTCTTCGACCCGGAGACAATTGCCGACCATGCCACCTTCGCCAGGCCGCACCAGTACGCGACGGGCGTCCGGCACGTTTTCGTCAACGGGGTGCAGGTGCTCGAAGACGGCGAGCATACCGGGGCCACGCCCGGTCGAGTCGTTTACGGCCCCGGAGCCCGAATGCGGCGGGGAAGTCGCCGGTAGGCATCCTTGCGGCGCGATGACAAAGCCGATCATCCGGTCATGCACGCGCGGCACGGGCCCGCCGCGCACGATTCTCCCGGCGCTGACGCTGCCTCCGACCAGTTGGGGATCACCGTCGCCTCCGTTCGCGGCGGGTCGCCGGCCGTCGCTCCTGCCGCTGGATATCCGCGTGGTAGTCCTGCAGCGACTTGACCTCGCTGTGTCCGCGGCGCTGGGCGCCGATGCCCTCGGCAGCGGCCACCGCAGCACTGATGGTGGTGATGTGTGGTACCTTGTGTTTGATGGCCGACTTGCGGATGTACGAGTCGTCATGCTGACTGAGCTTTCCGACCGGCGTGTTTACGACGAGCTGGATCTCTCCGTTCGTGATGGCGTCAGCGATGTTGGGCCGGCCTTCGTGCAGCTTCTTGATGGGTTCGGCGTCGATACCATGAGCAGTTAGAAAAGCATGGGTGCCTTCAGTGGCTTTGATGCGGAATCCGAGCTCATGGAACCGGCGGGCAGGTTCGAGAACGGCGGGCCGGTCCCGCCGGGAAACGGAGATAAGAACGGTCCCTTCGGTCGGCAGGCAGCTCTTGGCCCCCTCCTGGGCTTTGTAGAAAGCCAGGCCGAAGGAATCCGCCATCCCCAAGACCTCACCGGTAGAACGCATCTCCGGACCGAGAACGGGATCGACCTCCGGAAACATGGGGAACGGGAAGACCGCTTCCTTGACGCCGTAGTGCGGAATCGACCTCGGCTTGAGGTCCAGGTCCGCCAGCTTCTTGCCCAGCATGATCTGAGTCGCCACGCGAGCCATCGACACGTTGCAGACCTTGGAAACCAGGGGCACGGTACGTGAGGCTCGAGGGTTCGCCTCGAGGACGTAAACCACGTCTCTGGCAATCGCGTACTGCATGTTCATCAGGCCGACGACGTTCAGTTCGGAAGCGATTCGCCGGGTATATTCACGAATAGTGTCGAGGTGCCTCGCGGGAATGTTGATCGGCGGAATCACGCAGGCGGAGTCGCCCGAGTGGATGCCGGCCAGCTCGATGTGCTCCATCACAGCGGGCACAAATGCGTCGGTGCCGTCGGCGATGGCGTCGGCCTCGGCCTCGATCGCGTTCTCGAGGAACCTGTCGATGAGGATGGGCCGTTCGGGCGTCACGTTCACCGCTGCGGCCACGTATTCCTTGAGCATGTCCGCGTCGTACACGACCTCCATGCCGCGACCGCCCAGCACGTACGAGGGCCGAACCATGAGCGGGTACCCGATCCGACCGGCGATGTCGAGAGCCTCTTCGAGCGTGCTGGCCATGCCCGATTCGGCCATCGGGATACCCAGTTTGTCCATCATCTGGCGGAAGCGATCGCGATCCTCGGCCAAGTCGATCGTATCGGGGCTCGTGCCGAGGATCTTGACGCCGGCCTCGGACAGTTCCTGAGCAATGTTGAGGGGCGTCTGGCCGCCGAACTGGCAGATCACGCCCTCGGGTTCCTCCTTCTCGTAGATGCTCAAGACATCCTCGACGGTGAGCGGCTCGAAGTACAGCTTGTCGGAGGTGTCGTAGTCGGTCGAGACGGTCTCGGGGTTGCAGTTTACCATTATGGTCTCGTAGCCCTCATCACGCAGGGCGAAAGCCGCATGAACGCAGCAGTAATCGAACTCGATCCCCTGACCGATACGATTGGGGCCGCCGCCCAGCACCATCACCTTCCTGCGGTCGCTGGTGGCGACTTTGTCCGTTCCGTTGTACGTGGAGTAATAGTAGGCTGCGTTTGTCACCCCGCTCACGGGCACTGCGTCCCAGGCTTCGACGACGCCCAGCTCGACCCGCCGCCGGCGAATCTCCTTCTCCGGGACTCCCAGGAGTTGTCCGAGATACTTGTCCGAGAAGCCATCTCTCTTGGCTCGGCTGAGCAGATCGTCGGGCAATTCCCTGCCCTTGAACCCGAGGGCCTTCTCCTCCAATTCGACGATCTCTTTCATCTGCCCGATGAACCATGGCTTGATGTAGGTCAGCTCGTATAGTTCGTCCACCGTGGCCCCTTTGCGCAGGGCCTCGTACATGATGAACTGCCGTTCGCTGGAGGGCTCCCGGAGCATTTCCCGGAGCTCCGCCAGTGGCCGTTCGTTGAAATCCCTGGCAAAGCCCAGCCCATAACGCCCGGTCTCGAGGGATCGGATGGACTTCTGGAGGGCCTCCTTGTACGTCTTGCCGATGCTCATCACTTCGCCGACCGCCCGCATCTGGGTCCCGAGCTTGTCCTCGGCGTCTTTGAACTTCTCGAAGGCCCAGCGAGCGAATTTGACGACCACGTAGTCGCCCCACGGCGTGTATTTCTCCAGCGTCCCCTCACGCCAGTATGGGATCTCGTCGAGCGTCATGCCGCCGGCCAGCTTGGAGGACACCAGGGCGATGGGGAAGCCGGTTGCCTTGGAGGCCAGAGCCGACGAGCGGGAAGTCCTCGGGTTTATCTCGATCACCACGACCCGGCCGGACTTCGGATCGTGGGCGAACTGGATGTTCGTGCCTCCAATGACCTGGATCGCCTCGACGATATCGTAGGAGTGTTTCTGGAGCCGCTTCTGCAGTGCCGGATCTATAGTGAGCATCGGGGCGGTACAGTAGGAATCGCCCGTGTGCACGCCCATCGCGTCCACGTTCTCAATGAAGCACACCGTGATCATCTGGTTCTTGGCGTCCCGGACGACTTCCAGTTCAAGCTCCTCCCAGCCCAGAACGGACTCCTCGACCAGGATCTGTCCGATCAGGCTGGCCGAGATCCCTCGACTGGCGACGACACGGAGTTCCTCGACGTTGTAGACGAGTCCGCCTCCGGTGCCTCCCAATGTGTAGGCGGGGCGGATCACGACGGGGTAGCCCAGCTCGGACGCAGCCTTCTCGGCGTCCTCGACGTTGTTGACCGCCGTGCTGCGAGGCATTTCGATGCCGAGCTTGTTCATCGTATTCTTGAAGGCGGTGCGATCCTCCCCTCGCTCGATAGCGTCAATCTGCACGCCGATCACCTGAACGCCGTACCTCTCCAGTACGCCCGCACGATGCAACTCGGAGGACAGGTTAAGACCGGATTGGCCGCCGAGGTTTGGCAACAGGGCATCCGGCCGCTCTTTGGCGATTATCTTCGCCATCGCCTCAACCGTGAGCGGCTCGATGTACGTCACGTCGGCCATTCCGGGGTCGGTCATGATGGTTGCGGGGTTTGAATTGACCAGGATGATTTTGTAGCCCAACTCACGCAAGGCCTTGCAAGCCTGCGTTCCGGAGTAATCGAACTCACAGGCCTGGCCGATCACGATCGGCCCCGAGCCGATGATCATGACCTTGTGAATATCATCGCGCCTGGGCATGGATGACTACCCTACCTCCCGCTCGATCTCAGCGACTCGCGTCTTCACGAATTCCGCATGATACAGGAGCATATCGAGACTCCAGTTCAGAAGAAGGGGGACTGGAAAAGCGCCGAGCGAATAAGCAGAGCTTATAGTTGGCCCCATTCCTGTCCCGACTTGCATAGAGGAAACCCCGAAGGTCGTCAATCCTGAGCGGCCGCCGGCTGGACGCCAGCAGGATCTCCAACCGCCCTTCCGCCCACGGGTGCATGACACTTTGGGCGGCTTGGTGGAAGGCGCCGCCCCCCAAGGTGTTTCCGAACCGCGACCGTAAGGAAGCGGACGCCCCTCTCCGTAGCGCGACCGTAAGGAAGCGGACGCCCCTCTCCGTAGCGCGCCTGTAAGGAAGCGACCCTGGCGCATCCGCAAATAATCCCCTCCCTGACGGTCGGGGTTCGGAAAAGCGACGTGCCGCCCCGCTGCCCGCCCGAAGCTCCCCGCAGGAACTGTCATGGACCCTCCGCCCACTGCCGGGCCCTGGCCGTATCTTCCTCCCCATGCAGCACTCTCCCGCAAGCCTGGAGATGTTCGCTTATGCGGAAGGCGCCCACCACGCACTCGCTTCGCGGCAGGTGCTCGGCGAGCTGTTTCTAGATTCACCTAGCGCCGGCCGCCAGCGTGTCACTCCTTGTCCGGTAGGCGGAAAGCCTGTCGTTCGATGGCATACGTTGCAGCGGCAAAGCCTTCGCGCGTCGCCGTGGTGAGTGGAAAGACAAAAACCCGTCTACCGGTCGGTTCCTCATAGCGTTCCCCGGGTCTCAGGGTGACGTATGGATCGAAGTGGACGTCCGAGTGAAAGTCTCCGGCGTCTCCTTTCCAGAAGTTGCAGTAGAATTGCCATTCAGGTGGCAGCCACATCCCGGCTCCCAGGCCGGCTCCCGGATCGCCCCAGCCGCCGCCCCGGCGGTGGTAACGCTGGACGCGCATGTCCAGAACCTCATCGCCGTCGGGCGAGCCCCCCAGGGCTGGCGTCAGACGATGAAACACCCGGGCCAGCGTCCAGGCTTCCTTGTCGAGATTCTCCACCCACAGGCACTGGCTGACGAAATAGCCGACCGGCTCGCCCTCGCCTGCGGGGGCCGGCTGGTTGGCAATCCAGAACCGCCACCCGGCGCGGTACGGCCGGGCCGGCGAAGGCGTGGCGGACCCGGGATCGGGCCGCGCTCCGGTCAGCTCCATATCCACCACGGTAACGTGGTCGTTGCGACGCAACGCAGTGATCCGGGCGGTTTGCGAGCCTTCCCAGCGGCTGCGTGGCGTGAGCTGGTTGATGAGCACAGAGAAACGCCCGAGCTGCCGGCCATCCGACCACAGCCGCCAGGCGTATCCTTCGGTCGGTCCTTCGAGGACCAGCTTGCCTGCGGAAAGCTTCGTCGGTGTGGCCGGGATGTCCTCGGCAGCTTCCGGCAGCTTTCGCAGCCACGGCACCAGCCATTGCTCCGCAGTCGGCACGCGGGCGTCTCCGGCGGAGTGAAGTCGGCACACGTCCGGGTTGAGTTCGGCCGCTGCCCGCGTCAACAGTTCGTACGGTTGATCCGCGTTGCTCACCAGGCCGTAGTTGGAGTTCTCCGGAAAAGTGGGGGCGATGCCCAGCTCGGGCTCATCGATATACATGAAGAAATCGGAGCCGACCATGAACGGCAGCTCGAACATCGTGCGCTGAAAGTGACGGAAGCACTGGGCGCGCTGCCGCTGGTCGTCCACACGCATCCCGGCTCCATGCGTTGACGGCAACTCTGTGTCCAAAGCGGGGAAACTCCACTCCGTAATCATCATCGGAGCATCGGCAGCGCCCTGCCATTCGCGGAGCATCTCCACGAGGTGATGCGGCACACCCCGCTGCACGTCGATGTCGGCGTAATAGTTGAAGGAAACAACGTCGCAGTACCGTCCAGCCGCCGGCCAGGCCCCGGGGGAAGGGCCGGCGAATCGGCAACCGAGAATCAGGTGGTTGGGATCCTGTCGGCGAATCGCTCCGGCGGCGGGCTCGAAGTAGCGCTCGGCCACGTGGCTCACCCAGTCCAAAGCCATCCGCCGGGCTTCATCGCTCAGCGGCTCGTGAGGCTCGGCGTGCGCGGCGAGAGCTTCCCAGCTATCCACCGTCACGCCCCAATGCTGTTTCATCCGGGACGGTTGATCCAGCCGCTCTTTCAGAAACGCGATCCAGGCCTGCTTGCCGGTATGGCCGGCCGGCAGCTTCCACACTTCGTGGAAAAGGCCGTAGGGCAGCCAGATCTTGCCGTACCATTCCAGCTCGTTATCCAGGAAATACCCGATCAGCCAGGGATCGTCGCGGTGGGGTGCGCACCGCTCTTTCGCCATTTCTTCGCAATGGGCCGGCCATTGGCGACTGAATACGTTGGGGAAACCCGTCCACGTGCCGGGCGGGCAGAGGGCCTCCTGCCGGGCGAACGAGGTGCCGAGCCCCAGAAACTCGATGTGCGGCAGGCCTTTGTGGCGCAGACTCGGGGAATGGCCCGCCGCCAGCGTGTTGAAGCCCCAGGCCTTCAGTCGTTTCAACGTGGCTTCTGCCCAGGCATCCTCGCTCTTGTACTTCTCGCGAACGAATCTGCCGTAGGGCGCGTAGCCGAGGGTTTCGCAGCCGTGGCCTTCATAGCGGATATGATCGGTGCCGATGATGTAGAACGCACGACCCCTCGGATCGACGAGCCACCATCGGCCGTCGAGTCGCTTCGCTTGAAAGAAACCGGTGGCTGCGGCCCGAATGCTCTCGCACGCCGGGCCGTCGTAGGGCGGGTACGTGTTTGCAGCTTCAGTCACGGGCAGCACGGCCAACAAGGTAAGCAGCAGCACGTGCACGAGATCCTCCTCCGTGACCGGGCGGTGCGCTCGCCGGCGTACCACGTGATGGCAAGCCCGAAGCGTTGGCCGTATGAGCCCAGCTCACATCAGACGTTCTCCAGTGATTTCTGTCAAGTTCCCTTCGATCCAATCGGGTTACTCAAGTCTGGGCCTTCCCATCAGCTACCTCTGATCGCCCGGAAACCCGCCGGATCCTCGAATACGGATTCCGATCAATCCTACCTTGCCTGGCGGCGGGTCAGGTTTCGGGCCGGTCGGCGGCTTTCCTGGCCTGCTCGATCAGTTCGACGATCGAGGTGAGCTTGGGCTTGGGGGGGGCGAGCATCGCTTCGATCTGCTCGGGGCTGTAGTGCTCGGCGAGAAAGGCGGCCACGTCGAGGTGTCCTTGCCAGCAATCCACGATCAGGCGGCAGGGCCGGCCCTCGGGCAACTGGCGGCAGTAGCTGAACGGCACCGAGTGGCCGAGCATCCGGCAACGCTGTTCAAGGTGGTCGTGTGCGTCGATGTCCATGGCCACGCCAGACAGAAAAAGGCTTACCCGCCTCCGGCCGACTTCTCCCGGACCGGACGCCGGCAGACACCCGCCGGCCGCTGAATGACCGTGCGGGATTGCGCGACAATAAGGAGCCACGGGCTTCAGCCCTTGACAAACGACGAACGGGTCGCGCTGAGAAGCAGCAGAAGCCGCGCCGTTTGTCCAAGGATCAGCCCGCGCGGCCCCTCGTCCGCACGGCCGTCGCAGAACCGTGCACGGTCATTTAGAACCTTACGGCGGAAGAGGAGCACGGTTTGCGCACATGATCTTCCCGTGGGTTCTACGTTTAGATTGCGGACCAGAAAAAGGCGGTCCGCTTTAGGACACTGACCCGCCGGGTTCACGTTCACCATCGGCCCGACTTGGCCGCAGCCGGCTTCGGCAGGCCCTCCAGAGCAGCCAGCGACTTCTCCATCACGTCTTCCGGCAACGGGTAGTCCACCAGTTGGCCGCTCAGGAACTTCTCGTAGCCGGTCAGGTCCATCAGGCCGTGCCCGCTCCAGTTGAACAGGATGACCTTCTCTTTGCCCTCCTCTTTGGCTCTTTTGGCCTCGTCGATGACGCAGGCGATGGCGTGGCTGGTCTCCGGGGCGGGGATGAACCCTTCGGTGCGGGCCCACAGAACGGCGGCCTCGTAACACTCGACCTGATGGTACGCACGGGGCTCCAGCAAGCCTTCGACGATCGCCTGGCTGACCAGCGGGGCCATGCCGTGATAGCGCAGCCCGCCGGCATGAATGGGCGGCGGGACGAACGTGTGGCCCAACGAGAACATGGGCAGCAGGGGCGTGGTCGCGGCCGTGTCGCCGAAATCGTACGCGAACGGGGCCCGGGTCATCGTCGGGCAGCACGTAGGTTCGGTGGGGATGATCGTGATGTCCGCACCGGCGATCTTGTCCGCCACAAACGGGAAGGCGGTGCCGGCGAAGTTGCTCCCGCCGCCCGCACAACCGACGACCATGTCCACCTTCTTCTCGCCGATCTTTTCGAGCTGCTTCTTGGCCTCGAGCCCGATAATCGTCTGGTGCAACAGGACATGGTTCAGCACGCTGCCGAGTGAGTAGCGGGTCTTGCCCGTCTTGTCCGCGACAGCGGCTTCGATGGCTTCGCTGATGGCGATGCCGAGGCTGCCGGGCGTGTCCGGGGTTTCCTTGAGAACATTCCGGCCCGCGTTGGTCTCGGGGCTCGGGCTGGGGACGCACTCGGCGCCCCAGGTTTCCATCATCAGCCGGCGGAACGGTTTCTGATCGAAGCTGATCCGCACCATGAAGACCTTGCACTCCAACCCCAGAAGCGCGCAAGCGAACGCCAGCGCGCTGCCCCACTGCCCGGCCCCGGTCTCAGTCGTGAGGCGTTTCATGCCGAACTGCTTGTTGTACCACGCCTGGGCGACGGCGGTGTTGGGCTTGTGGCTGCCCGGCGGGCTGACGCCCTCGTTCTTGTAGTAGATGCGGGCCGGCGTGCCCAACACCTCTTCCAGGTACTTCGCCCGGTACAGCGGGGTGGGCCGCCAGCGGTAAAGGATATCCAGAATCTCCTCCGGAATGGTGATCCAGCGCTCCTGGCTCACCTCCTGCTCGATCAGGTTCATCGGGAACACCGGGGCCAGCATGTCCGGGGAGACAGGCTTGCCGTCCGGACCCAATGGCGGCTGCATCGGCGTCGGCAGGTCCGCCCCCAGATTGTACCACTGACGGGGAATCTCACTCTCGTCCAGGAACACCTTCACGCTCATGGTTTCACCTCTTGTGCGTACTGCCTGCTAATACGTTGCCAACGAATCGGCGCCTGTCAGTTGCCCGCCGGAGCAGGATCCGTTGCGCCCGGAGCACTCCAGCCGCGGCGCGGTCCCGACCCCTTGCTCCCAGCCAATGGCAAACGCCTCCGGCACAGTTCTGATTTTAGTGAACCGGCGGGCTCCTGTCGATACGCAGGGTAGCCTGGTATCTGCCACTGGAAAGGGGCGTCCCGTGGCTGCCGCACGAGCCGGACCGGCTCTTGTCATCGGAAGGGAGTGAGCTCAAGGACCGCGCTCAAGGACCGTGGCAATTCAATCCCGCGAAGCCCGTCGAGAATTCCATGGTGATGGGATCAGGCTCAGCTTATTATTCCTAGAAAAGATGTGAAGACATGATGAAATGAGACCGGCTAGGGCGACGAAAGGTCGTCACGCCCTGCGGTATGCTCTTCGTCGGGCTTGGCTTTTTTGTTTTTTTTGTTGCACATCGGTTCGTTGGCGGTCAGAATACCCCGCGTAGGGCTTGCGGCGTGGTGGGCTCTGCCGAAAAAGGATCGCTGATTACCCATCGCTCGGAGGCAAAGCTGGGATAATCCCCAGGCTCGCCGGTCCAGTCTATCAGGCGTGGTTGGCATTAGGATGCCTCAAGGCGCGGTCGGACTGCAGGCGAAGGGGGTCAGCTTCCGACAATAGGGTATTCGTTTATCGGCTTGGGCGGCATCGGTGCCGCCACCGGAGGGTTCGTGTGCCAATCCCGACTTCGCGGTCGTCGGGGTAGGCACAAAGGAGAGAGCACAAATCCTGAGTAGTGGATCGGGCTATTAGAGGAGGCGCCTGTCATGGATCAACTGAGGATTCTGTTCATCGCAATGTTGTTGGTCTTCGTTCCGGTGGTGACAGCCCAGGAGGCCGCCGAACCGCCGGCGACCGAGGAGGCCGCTGAGCCCGCCCCCGCTCCGGCGGGACCGGATTACTCCGGCGACTGGCTCAGTTGGCCCAAGATGACCGGTGACTGGGGCGGTGCCCGCACCGAACTGGCTGATAAGGGCATCACGCTCGATATCGACGTGACCCAGATCATGCAGGGCAACGCCCACGGCGGGCGGCGCACGACCAACGGGCTGCGCTACTCCGGCTCGGCGGACCTCGAACTCAGGCTCGACACCGGAAAGATGGACCTGTGGCCGGGGGGAACCTTTATCTTTCATGCCGAGCCCAAATGGGGCAGAGGGATCGGGCCCAAGGTCGGCGCGCTGATCCCCGTGAACTTCGACGCGGTCAAGTCTGGCGAAGAGGAATGTATGTTCACCCTCTCGGAGTTCATCTACCAGCAGGTGCTCTTTGAGGGCAAGCTCATTCTGATCGCTGGCAAGTTGTGGGGCGCACGGGCCTTCGACACGAACGTCTTCGCCAACGACGAGCGCACGCAGTTCATGAACGTCGCGCTGCGGAACAACATCCTGATCCCGCCGTTCTTGCCGTACACCAACCTCGGGGCGGGCTTCATTGTCAACCCTACGCCCTGGCTGTCGATCCTGTCGGCGGCGGCGGACACCGACGGGCGGGCGAAGACCACCGGGTTCGAGACGACCTTCCACGGCGACACCAACACCACCGTCATCCATGAGTGGGCGTTCAAGGTTGAGCCGTTCGGCCTGCCCGGCAACCAGCGGATCGGGTTCGTCTGGAGCTCGAAGGACTTCGATACGATCGCTCCGAACGAGCCGTTCAACAGCACGGGCGGGTTGGCGGTGGGCCTGCTCGGGCCGGAACTCGCCACCAAGGTCGTCAAGACGCTGGCCACGTTCGACAACGGCAAAGACAACGTGATGGTTTACTACAACTTCGATCAGTACCTCTACACCGAGCCCGACGATCCGACGCAGGGCATCGGGATGTTCGGCCGGTTCGGGTGGGCCCGGCAGTCGGTCAACCCCGTCTGCCACTTCTACAGCATCGGCATGGGCGGCAAGGGGATCCTGCCTGAACGCGACAAGGACACCTTCGGCGTGGGTTACTTCTACGCGGACCTCAGTAACCAGCTTCCGCCCCAGTTCCACTCGGAGCAAGGCGTCGAGTGTTACTACAACATCGAGATCGCGCCCTGGCTGCACGTCTCGCCGGACCTCCAGGTCATCGTCAACCCCGGCGGCACGGACTTCAACGACGTGTCGGTCGTGTACGGCTTGAGGATGCAGATGAACCTGTAAGAGAGGCGCGCGGGACAACGGCAAACCGTACCGCGAATGAACAAGGGCGGCAGCGGTGACAATCGCTCGACTGCCGCCCTTTTGCTGTGCGTGCCGAGCGGCCCTACGGCGAGACCGTCCGCCATCAGATCGACTTCTGGAACTGGCTGTTCAGGTGTGGGAGGAAGAGCCGATTGAAGGGTGCATGACACTTTGGGCGGCTTGTTGGAAGGCGCCGCCCCCAGGTGTT
>CAZOIA010000120.1:0-17227 GCA_964579675.1 uncultured Planctomycetales bacterium
GCATCCGCAGATACTCCCCTCCCTGACGGTCGGGGTTCGGAAAAGCGAGGTGCCTTCCCCTTCTCCGCCCGAAGGTCCCCGCCGGAACTGTCACGCACCCGATGCGGTGTTGATGCGTCCGTTGTTGCGGCCACCGCCGGGGTATATGATGATGTTGACCCGTTGGGATTCGAGGTGTTGAGGCTGCCGATTGAGGCAATCCTGCCGCCGCTGGCGCTGGTCCGACACGCGATGCCCAAAGATGATCTCGAAACCCGGTTTGCCCAGTTCATTGCGGAAGAGGGTTTGCTCGCGCGGGACGGGCCCGTGGTGGCGGCGGTGTCGGGGGGGGCGGACTCGGTGGCGATGCTCCACCTGCTGTGCGACCTGAACCGGCGCGAGGACTGGTCGGTCAAGGTTCACGTGGCCCATCTGAATCATCGGCTCCGGGCCAAGGACTCGGACGAGGACGCTGCTTTCGTGGAACGGCTTGCCAGGGAGTTGCGGCTGCCGTGCACGATCGAGTCGGCGGAGGTGGAGCAGCGGTCCCGGGCGGATGGCGTATCGATCGAGCAGTCGGCCCGGCAATGCCGGTTCGAGTTCTACGAACGGGTCTGCCTGCGGCTGGACGTGAAAGCCGTCGCGCTGGCCCACCATGCCGACGACAACGCGGAAACGATCCTGCACCGGATCGTGCGGGGAACCGGTCTTCGGGGTCTGGGCGGTATCCCATGCGTAAGGCCCATCCGCAAGGGGAGCCACATTCGCGTCATCCGTCCGATGCTGGGCCTGCGGCGGGCGGAGATCGAGCGGTACCTGGCGGACCGCCAGATCGCGCATCGCCACGACGCGACGAACGACTCGGCGTCGTACACCCGCAACCGGATGCGGCACGAGGTGCTCCCGCTTCTGCGCGAGCGGTTCAACCCGCAGGTTGAGGATGCATTGATCCGGCTTGCGGAGCAGGCACGGGGGCTGGACGCGTACCTGACCGAGACCGGGGAGCGGATGCTGGAATCGCTGGTGATTGAGCATAACGACCGCGAACTGGTGCTGCACAGCCCCCCGCTGACCCGCAAGCCCCGGGTCATCCAGACGCAGTTGATCCGCAGGGCGATTCTGCGGATGGGGATCGGTGAGGGCGAGCTGACGTACGGGCACTTGGGGGCGGTGGCGGATCTGGCAGTGGGACACGAGGGGACCAAGGCGCTGGATTTGCCGGGGGGGTTGCGGGTCAGCCGGCGCTACGACCGGCTGGTGTTCGAACGGTCTTCGGGTGAGCGGATCGACACTGGAGGGCGGGGCGAGATTCGGGTCGCGACGCACGGGACGACGGTTCTTCCCGCACACGGGCTGGAGCTCACGGTCGATACCGTGCCCGGCGACGGCGCGACGATCGCCGCTCATATCCATCAACTCAGCGGGCGAGGCCGGGCGTCCTACGAGGAGTGGGTCGATGCCGAGAAGGTCCATCCACCGCTGACCGCCCGCTCCCGCCGTCCAGGCGACCGGTTCTTCCCGTTGGGCATGACCGGGATGAAGAAGCTGTCCGATTTCTTCATCGACGAGAAGATCGACGCGAAGCTGCGGGAGCGCACGGTGGTATTATGCGACCAGCTCGGCCCGATCTGGGTTGTCCCGTTCCGGATCGACGAACGGGTTCGGCTCACCCGGGCGACCCGGCGGATTCTACGTCTGCGGGCCCGAGGGATGGGGGAAGCTGAATGATGAGCGATGAATGATGAATGCTCAGAGGTTAGCGCTGAGAGCTGAATGCTGAAAGCTGAATAATGCTTGGAGGTGCGGATTCCGTTCTCGGCGTCGGAGGGCGGCGGTGGCTGCTCGTGCTCTTCGTGATCGCCGCGGCGCTCCGCGTAGGGTGGGTGGCGGTGCGGTTCTCAAGTGAGCGGGGAGCGGCGCTTCAGTACCCGGATGAGGAAGCTTATCGTCTGACCGCCCGATCGATAGCTGCGGGCGCGGGTCTGGCGGACGAGTTCGGGTTTCGGGCGACGTATATGCCGGCTTATCCGGCATTCCTCGCGTCGTTTGAGTGGCTGTCATGCCCGTTGTTCTGGGCCCGAATCGTCCAGGCGCTGCTGGGGGCATGGGTCGCGCCGGCGACGTTCCTGCTCGCCCGCGAGTGGGCTCGGCTAGCGCCGGCAGGGCTCAATGGCCAGGTCAGTGGTGCCTGGATGGCGATTCTCCCCGGGCTCGCAGTGGCGTTTGACCCGTTCCTGATTTTCTTTTCTGGGTTGTTGCTAACCGAGACGTTGTTTGCGGCAGCGCTGGTTACGGCATGGACGTTGGTATTGCCGATCGGTCAAGCAGGCGACCGGGGCGGCGTTCGGCAAGCGTGTGCAGCAGGCGCGATGCTATGGGTGTGCGTGATGCTGCGGGCATCGGCGGTAATCCTGGTGATCCTGGTTCCCGTGGCGGTAACGGTGTGGCGACGATTCGATCGCGGCGGTGTTGCTGCGGGCGCGGTGATCGCGGGAGTTGTGATCGCGGGGCTGATTCCCTGGGCGGCGCGGAATCGGGTCGCAACGGGTGAGTGGCGGTGGCTGACGACCCGTGGAGGTATTTCCCTCTACGACGGGCTTCGGGAGGGGGCGACCGGGGCCAGTGACCTGGCTCACACCAAGAGGCTGGCCGCGGTGGCCGGAATGAGTGAAGTGGAGTGGGATTGCTACTTCCGGTCGCAGGCGTGGGCGGCGGCCCGGCGGGATCCGGTTCGCATGATTCGGCTGGGCTGGCGGAAGTTCCTGCGGACCTGGAGCCTGACGCCGAACGTCGAGCCGTATCGTCGCGGGCCCGCCGCAGTCATCAGTGCCGCGTGGATGCTGGTCGTGCTGGTCTCGGCTGCGGTGGGTTGGTTCGAGCACCGCGGGGCGGTGCGGTGGTGGGCGATGCTGCTGTTGCCGGTGCTTGCGTTCACGTTGCTGCACACGATCTTCGTGGGCAGCGTACGGTACCGCCTGCCGGTCATGCCGATGGTGATGGTGCTGTCGGCGGCCGGTGTGGCGGCGATGTTCGGGCGGTTGGCCGCCACCCGCAGGGAAGCGCGGCGACGAAGTCAGAAGTGAGAAGTGAGAAAGGCCGTTTGGCCGCAATACGGTCGACTTAGCGCGATAGGCACGGAAACCAGGCTTTGAAAGACCCGATTGCGACATGGTGGCGCGGGCACCGGGAAGGGCGGCGGCTGGTGTCGGCCTGGCGACGGCGGGTCGGATTCGTGGTGCTGGTCCTGGTGGCGTCGGGATTCTTTGCGTATCGTTCGATTACCGAAGAGGCCCGGCTGCGGCAGTTTGCCGAACGCTGGCTTGAAGAGTTCACGGGGGGCGAGGCCGAGATCGACCAGGTCCGGTTCGATCTGTTCAACGGCCGGCTTCACCTGGTCGGGGTCAGACTGACGACGCCGGCGTCGGCGCGTTTCGACCCCCGTGACAACTCGTTGGAGTCCCGGACGGTCTTCCGTACCGCGACGTTGTTCCTGCGCTTGCGCCCGCTCAGCATTATCTCAGGCAACCTGGTGGTGCCGGAGATCATCGCGGTCAACCCGGAACTGACGCTTGTTCATCGGCTGTCCGACGGGCGGGGGAACTGGGAGGTGATGCTCGAGCGAAGAAAGGCACGGAGGAAACGGGAGGGGCCGCTCCGCTTGCCGGTCGTTCGTTTGCGCAACGCCAGGCTTGCCCAGTATCATCTGCAGGAGCGTGGTCGTTCGGGTGGTCAGCCCCAGATCGTGTATGCCGAGGCCCGACCGCTGGCCGAAGCGTCGGGGGTCTACGAGGTGGCGATCACCAAGATCCTCGAATCTCCCGACTCGCAGGAGATGGTGGGCGAAGGCGGGCATCTCCAGATCGACATGAGGACGCTGGCGATCTCCGGCCAGCTCCCGACGATGACGATTAAGGAACTCCTGTTCACCGCGCCTCCGGAGATCGTTCACTGGCTGGATGTTCTGGCCTTACACGGCTATGTGCGGCCGGACACTTTTTCTTACGATCCCCGGACGCGCGGGCAGGCCGCCCTGACGCTTCGCGACGCGAGCTTATCCATCCCGCTCGAACCGGCCGACGAGGGTTTAGGCCCGGAGCAACGGTACATACGGCTCAAGGAAATGGCCGGTACGATCCGGTTCGACGGGGCGCGGGCGGAGGCAGAGTTGGCCGGGCGCTTTCACGGCAGCCGCCTCGAAGTGAAGGGAAGCCTCGTTCTGCCCGGGGAGCAGACAACCCGCCTGGACGAGATCGGCTTCGATCTCGAATTGAAGACGTTCGAGGTGCCGCTGCCCCGGCAGGACGAAACGGCCGATCCCTCCGAGGTCCGTTTCGTGCGGCGATGGGAACGGCTGAGCAAGTTCGTGTACGAATACGACGGCCTGGGGAATGCGGACCTCGTCCTGCGGCTGCGCAAACCGCCGGGTGCGGGCAAGGACGTGAAGTTCGTCGAGGCAACACTGAGGCCGCAAGGGGCTTCCGGAAGATACTTCCGTTTTCCATATCGGCTCTGCGGGCTGACCGGCACGGTTCACTTCCGCCCTGACGGCTGGGTCGAACTCAAGAATCTCAAGGGGACGCATAGCACAGGCCAGGTCGTCATCAGCGGGCTGGTGGGAGGATATGTCTCCAAGGAGTGCAAGCTCGATATTCGGGCGGAGAACGTGGAGCTGGATGAGGATCTTCTTCGCTGCCTGTCCGAGCAAGACCAGGCATTGTGTCGTCGATTCCAGGCCCGGGCACGCATGGACCTGCGCGTGGAACTGGAACGAGAGGACTACGGGCCTGACAGCGAACCGAAGCCGTGGCAGAGTGTTATCGAGGTGACGTTCACCGACGGGGCGGTCAGGTTCGCGGGGTTCCCCTATCCGCTCGAACGATTGACCGGACGGATGAGGATCGCGAAGGACGAATTCCAGATCGACGACGTGTGTGCCGCCAGGGCCGATGCGAGAGTCTGCATCAATGGCTCCGCCCGGCGCTCCGGCAAAGGACCGGCGAGTGTGGACCTCGTTCTGGACGCCCGGGACGTCCCGCTCGATAAGGTCTTGGCCGACGCCCTGCCCGTCGATGCACGCAAGAGATACGAGCGATTCAAGCCGGCCGGTGAGATGGACCTTGCCGGCAGGCTGTTCACCGCCCCCGACGGCGAGCGAATCGAATACGATCTGACGGCATCTCTGGGCAAAGCCAGCTTGGACCTGCCCCCGACGACGGCCCGGCTGACGGATGCGACGGCGACGATCCGACTTGCTCCAACTCGTCTCGAGGTCGAATCGCTGGACGGCAGATTCGGCGAGGCGGTGGTTGAGCTGGAGGGGCACGTGGGCATGGAAGCTGGGGATTCGAGCGTGTCGCTGCACGCGGCCTGCCCCGATCTGCCGCTCGATGAGTCACTCCACGCGGCGTTGCCGGCTTCGCTGCGGAAGGTCTGGGATTCCTTCCAGCCCCGCGGCGTGATCGGGCTGGACCTGCGTTACGACCGGCCGAGCCCGGCAACGCAGCCCGCCGAAGGGGCGGGACCGTCCGCCAACTACACGGTGGAGATCGAGCCCAAGGACTGCCAGGCTGTCTATGCGGGCTTCCCCCTGCCGCTGACTGCCGTCAGGGGCCGGCTTGTGGCGACGCCCAAGCAGGTTGATATCCCCAAGATCACTGCACGACATGAGCAAACGGAACTCGAGTTGACGGGCAGGATTGATCTGTCATGCGATCCGACGCGAGTGGACCTGTCGATCGAAGCGACGGGCTTGACCTTCTCCGAGCCGTTGCGGCAGGCGGTTCCGTGGCGGCTCCGCCGGCGGTGGAATGAAGCCAACCCCCAAGGAACAGTGGATCTGCGGATCGACAAGTTCACCGCCGTCGTTCAGCCCGGCGCATTGACGACGTGGGAGTTCCAGGGCGGGGCCGAACTGCACGACGTGTCGATCGCGCTGGGAACCGAGCTGACCAAGATCGATGGCAACATGACCGCCCGCGGGACGGTCGGGCAGACGTTCTCGCTCGAGGGCAAGGTGAACCTGAATCGCGCGCGGGTCGGTGATCGGCTGGTGACCGACGTGCGGGCGATGATGTCTCGCTCTGCGGACGATCCCGTCTTCCGCGTGTCGGACATCTTCGGTCAGTTCTGCGGCGGGACCATCGTCGGGCGAGCGGAGGTGGACTATTCGCCGGGCGGTCCCAAATACGGCCTGTCGTTCTCGGCGCGTGACGTTTCACTCGGGAAGTTCCTCAACGCCAAGCGCAAGCCGGGCGATGAGCCCGTGCAACTCAAGGGCCTGGTCGAGGGCAACCTGGTGCTGACCGGTCGGTTCGGCGATCTGCGGACCCGGCGCGGCGGGGGAACGATTCTGATCCGCGAAGCCCAGATGTTCAAGGTCCCGCTGCTGTTGGGGATCTTTCGGGTGATTCATCTGGCCATCGACGACGACAATGCCTTTCACAACGGCACACTTTCGTTCATCGTGGACGGCGATGAGCTTATCCTTGATGAGATCGATCTGCGGGGCAAGGCTTTCTCGATGGTCGGGGCGGGGCGGGTTCGCACGCCGACGCAGGCCATGCACCTGATCCTGCTGGTCGGCAGCCCGCTGCGCTTGCCGAGAGTCGAGGTGCTCAGTGAACTCCTGGAAGGCTTCGCGCGCGAACTGATGGAGGTGCACGTCGAGGGTACGCTGGATAAACCGACCTTCCGGGCCGAGATCGTTCGCAGTGTAAGCAAGACCCTGGAGACGATCCTGAACGCCCGGCGCACGGGAGAGCAACGGCGGTAGAGCCAATAAAGGGAACTTTCCGCTTTCTTGTACGTCTCGGCAAACCGCCTCACCCTCGATCGGGCTTGCGAGCCGATTGACGTGCGCCGCCCCGGCGAAAAGTAGAATACCCCTTTTTTTCTCGCTCAGCGCAGGACGGCGGGCCGGCGGAGCCTGCCCTTCATGTCGCGGCGTCTGGGGCTCGGGGCCTGGAGCACTTTCATGGCTTTCCTGTTGTCTGCCACCTTGAATACGCCGTTTGTCTTCCCGCCGCGGGCGCCGGTGGTGCAGTAGGCGTAGCTGATGTTGATATGAGCTTCGGCCAGGCGGCCGCAGACGTCGGCCAGAGCACCCGGTTTGTTGGCCATTTCCACCACCAGCACGTCCGTCTCGGTGGTCGGCAGGTTGAGTTCCTTCAGTGCAGCCCGCGCCTTGTCCGTATCCGCCGCCACCAGCCGCAAGACGCCGTGCTCGCTGGAATCCATCATGGTCATGGCAATCACGTTGGTCTTGGCCTGGGCGAGTTGCCGGGCGACCTGGGCCAATACACCCGGCTTGTTGACCAGGAATACCGAGAATTGTGCCACTAACTCCATCGTACACCTCCGATTGGCGGCTCACGAAGCGGCTTGCCAGGCATGGCGGCAGGACATTCTGCCTCAGACGCCGGCCCAGCAATCAGCTCGTCTCCTAGAAACATATCGGTCATGAAACGACCCGACCGGGTAGACAAAGATCATTATAACACCTGCTCGTCACGGTATCTCTGATGAGCCCCTCCGGCCAGGAAGAGTGGAAACACGATATCACTCAGGCAACAAGGCACCATCACCGCCACGATGATAAAGAGGAAGATGACGCCCACCGAATCGATCCAACCGAGACGCCCGAACGGTCCGATGAGGTAGAAGATGCTCGCCATGCTCGACGAGAAGACGTGCAGCGAGTGTGAGAAGAAGGTACTCCGTCGCACGCCCCGGGACGCCGCCAGCCCGACGACCACGCCCACTGCCGCAAAAGACAACACCATCTGGGGATGCTGGATCACGCAGATGTGCCACGGCACGCGTTTGCCGAGCATCATCAACGAGAGGTGCGGCATAACGATATCGCTGAGCCCGCACACCCCGATGGCGCCGACCAGGCCGACGATCACTGCCTTGAGAACGCGCCGCTCATAACGCCAGAACATGGCCGTCGTCGCCGCGGCCGAGAACAGCATGTGCACCGGGTGGAACAGGTGAAACAGATCCCAAAACGGATTCCCGTGCTCATGAAGATCGTGACCAGGGGCCGCCTGGTCGATCGGCGTCAGGAAACAGATGATCCCGGCAAGGGTCAGGCCGACAGCCACTGCGGACACGGAAAAGGGAAGGTGGTCCACCAGTTCGCCGTACAGGGCCGCCCGGTTCCCCGGCCACCCGTGTCCATGGGGGTGATCCTTGTGCTGAGGCATGTTCTACGCCTCGGGCGGGCTCTTTCGCGCATCACGAGCGCAAACCAGATGCCACTCATGGCATTCATCGCATTCCCGCACCGCATGATCGGCGGCAAATACCTCCCAATGCCTCTTCTGCTCAGGCGTCAGGAGGCCGGCGCCCCGGCAAAGCGGGCAGATGTTGTCCAGGGCCGCCAGAATGGCCGATCGGATAAATGCCGAGCGATTGGGGATCCCCTGCAAAACCTCCACCAGCGAGACCTGGGCCTTGAACGTGACGATTGCCTGCTTGTTCACAGCCATCGAATCGTAACCCATTGCAATACAGATACTTAGCCTATCAAAACGCGGATGTAATATCTTGTATTACCTCATTATCACGGCCAACTGGCTTCTGTCAAGTCTTCTGGCGGCCGGAATCGTCCACCGGGTCCATGACACTTTGGGCGGCTTGTTGGAAGGCGCCGCCCCCAGGTGTTTCCGAACCGCGCCCGTAAGGAAGCGGACCCCCTCTCCGTAGCGAGCCCGTAAGGAAGCGGCCCTGGCGCATCCGCAGATACTCCCCTCCCTGACGGTCGGGGTTCGGAAAAGCGAGGTGCCGCCCCGTTCTCCGCCCGAAGGTCCCCGCCGGAACTGTCATGCACCCTCGTCCACCGGGCCGCGCCTCACCCGGCCCGGCTGGGCCGATACCACCCTATGCCTCTACAGTCGTTCCCTTGAGATTCACCGCATAAAAGGGGTATGATCTAGTGACGCGGAGCTTTGGGAGGAGCGAGGGCGAATTCAGGGGCCCCAGACCTGCCTCGTCATCCCCGTGTCCGATATCAGGACGAAGGTAAAAAAATGAAGAAAAAGTCGAAAGTGCTGAACGCAGGAGGGTCAACGTTGGATTCAGGAGTCAGGACGGCGGGGCTCATCGGCCGGTGGGCCCTACGGCTCTGGCATCTGCTGGTACATAACCGGCTGGCGATCGCGGTCGCCTCGCTGTTGTGGCTGATTTTCCGTAGCGGGAGCCAGCCCCGGCGAATCACCTATCCCTGCCAGCAGGTGGCGGCGGTGAACGTCGGCGCATTTGCCGCCGGGCTCGTACCCGCGCTGTTCCTGGCTCGAAAGGGTCGCCGCCCGCATGGGCTGCCGAGGGCGGTGGTTGTCCGACGGCAGTTGCTCATCGCCGGCATCATGTTTGTCGCTGCCCTGATCGGCGTCGAAGGTTACCAGTTCGCCGGCAGCCTGATACCGCCCGAGTTGCCCGACGTACCGCCGCGACTGGGCGACCCGATCCCGACCACAGTGGGTATCTGCCAGCAGGACCCGCAGGGAGGGTCGTATACGACGGCCCAGATCGAAACCATGGTGCGCCAGGCCGTTACCCTGGCCGGGGGGCTGGATGACATCGTGAGCCCCGGTGACACCGTGGTGATCAAACCCAACCTGGTGCAACCCAAGTGGGATGCGAGCCGAGGCGTGGTGACGAACCCCAGGGTTTGTGCCGCCATAGTGAAAATAGCCAAGGAAGCCGGGGCTGCTCAGGTCATCATCGCCGAGGGAACCGCGGATCGGGCCGGCACCGGGGGAATGACCTGGTATGCCTTCAACCGGGCCGGCTATGATACGAACTGGGACCACTGGTTCGACTACGATACCTCCGTGCAGCTCTTCGATCTGAACGACACCGGAGGTCCGGATCAATACGATCCCGCCAAAGTGACCTCCAAAACCATTTCCAACGGCGTGATCAGAAGCCAGTACTGGATCCCGAACATCATCCTCAACTGCGACGTGTTGATCAGCGTGCCAACGTTCAAGAACCACGGCCAGGGCACGGTGACGCTGTCAATGAAGAACCGGGTGGGCTGCGCCCCCAATGACATTTACCACGCCCCGTGGTCGACTGATGAGATGAAATGGGCTCTGATGCACGACACGTCTTCATCCAGTGGATTTCCATGGACGATTCCGCCGGCCCCCGCGGATGAGAACGAGCTCGTGCAACGTACGCTCGTGGACCTGAACCTGGTCCGGCCGCAGGACTTCGCGGTCGTGGAGGCGCTGATCGGGGTCACGAACGGCCCGGTGGACGATCCGCCCAGCCCTCCCAACCCCTGGATGCGGATGATCGTGGCGGGCCGCGATTCGGTTGCGGTGGACACCGTTGGCGCCCTGGCCATGGGCTACGACCCGGACTACATCACCCAGATCGCCTGGGCCGACGGCACGGGCGCGCTCGGCACCAAGGATACGCGCTACATCACAGTGCTGGGCGATCACGTGGCTTGGGTGCGGAATGACTTCCCCCACCGGGGCGGTTCGGTGCGGGCGAACTCCAGCCCGCCTTGGATCGGGAACATCTCCCTGACCGAGGGACAGGAGGTGACCGGCACGGTCACGATCACCGGATCCGGAATCGGCGATGACCGCGGCGTGGTCAAGGCGGAACTCGCGGTGGATGGCAACTTCTTGGCGACGAACCCCGATTGGCCGTACGCCGACTTCGAATGGGATTCGAC
The DNA here is from genome assembly GCA_964579675.1 of uncultured Planctomycetales bacterium. Lineage (GTDB taxonomy): Bacteria > Planctomycetota > Phycisphaerae > UBA1845 > PWPN01 > CAZOIA01. The sequence continues at coordinate 10,676 of CAZOIA010000120.1, forward strand.
CACCGTCCCGGAGGGACCGCACAGCGTGACCGTCACCGTCTACGACGCCGCCCTGAACGAAGCCAGCATCACGCGTAACGTCACAGTGGTGTACCCTCTCCCGATCCCCGGTGACTTCAACGGGGACCGCGACGTGGATCAGCAAGACTGCGCTCATCTCACGGGTTGCATGTCAGGCGCGGGTGTGCCACCCGCCGGCGGCTGCACAGATGCCGACCTCGAAGGCGACAACGACGTCGATCAGACAGACTTCGGGCTGCTGCAACGGTGTCTCACCGGGCCGGATGTGCAGGGGGACCCGCACTGTGCGGACTGAGAGAGGCGGATGGATTCCCGCTGCAGGACTCCGCCGCCGGGCAAAACGCTGCTCCGTGATCCGCCCGAACAGAAGCCCCTTCACCGGGCCGGCGATGGCCGGGCAGAAACCACTGCCCCAACTCGGCGTGAGCCTGGAGCGGGAGGATACCCTGGGCCTTGGCGAACCGCGCAAAGCGGATAGCCCACCGGCCACGTGCCAAGCGATATGGAAGGATCCGGATCGGGCGGTTCAAGCATGTTGGCTTGGATTGGGTAGGGGCGGACTCGAACCGCCGACACACGGGTTCTCAGAGCGCCGCGTCCTCATGAGCTGTGTGCCCCGCATGTGACCTCGCCAATCGCGATTTTACATTGCGAGTATAAGACATCTTGCGCCGGATTGCGAGGGCTTTGGCGGAGCGCTCCGCGCAAAGCCAGTTGGGAAGCTTGGTGATTGCCATTACGAGCCCTCGATGTGCCGTCGGCGGCAATCGGGATCGCTGGCTCGCCTGGACCAAGGGCGCCGGCGGCACGGCCCGACCTACAGACGAATCGGGATCTGCACGACCGGAACCAGCGGCCGCAACTGCGTCGGGTACCGTTGCACAATTCGATTATACAGATCTCCGGTCCGGGGCGAGATCACCGTGATAACCAGAGCATACCGGATCCTCCCTCTTCGCCGCGTTGGCGCGCTCGCCTCGCGGGCATTGTAATGAATATCAAAGACCGGATTACGGAGACTGCTGCCGTACTTATTCTTCTCGCGATGCAGGGTCGTCTCCCACTTGTGGGCATCCCGGCGGAGTTCATGCTCTGTTGAGAATTCCTTCAACTGGAAGAACGGGTCCGAGACAGGATGTTCGGGATTGTCCGAGTTCGGATCGAACTTCTTGTCGTGTGGCCGAAACACTACATCGAGCCCGCTTCGCGTGTAGTTGCCGGGGTGGTCTGGGTCGACCCCCGTCGCGTAACAGAACGTCGCTCGAATCGCGACCTTGCCGGCAAGCTCCTCCTCCGGAATCGGAATGCGTGCTCGCATGTACTGCCCCGGCTCCAACTGGCCCTGGTACACCACGCGCGCTGTGCCCTCCGGGCAGATTACGAATTCCTCCAGCTCCTGAGGAATGCGGCCCCATCCTGCTTCGTGCCGCCCGGCGCCACCCCGATCGCTGCAATGAACGAGCAACGCCTTGATCGCCAGGGGACTCAGCAAATCGCCGAAATGCGCCCGCACGCCGAGGCCCATCCGAAGTGCGGCGGGCGATGCGAAGCTCGTACCGGCCACGTGAAGCGTCTGCGAGGCCCCCTGGGGATCAACGACCCAGAACGGCTCTCGCTCCGAACCTCCGAAAGCCAAACAGTCCGGCTTCACCAAACCTGGGCTTCTTCCTGGCCCCACAGAGCTGTAGGCCGCCCGGTTCCAGCCGTCTCCGGAAACGTCCGCCGCACCTATGGTCAGAGCATTCACGCAGTCTGCCGGAACCTGCACACGATTGAACCCGAGCGTCGCGTCCCGCTCGCCACCGTTACCGGCAGCGATCGTGGTCAAGACATTCCCTGCAGATAAGTAGTCGTCCAACACGGCCGTCCAGGCGTGCACCTCTTCATCATCCACCGGGGTCTCAGGCCCGATGCTCAGGTTTACGAACTGATGCTCGCCGGCCTGCAAAACTTGCTGAATGCGTAGCAGCACATCGTACAAATCCTGATCACGACCCGACGTCTCATCGAGAACCCGAAAGTGCTCCACCGCCGCGTAAGGCCGCTCAAGATCAACACCTTCTCGGAGCGGACCGAACAGGACCGCCGACGTGACACTTGCCCCGTGAACAAGGTATGGCTCCGCTGCAGACCCTACGCCCGGAACATCGCGATTGATCGCCCATGCGCCCAGGGCTGTAGGCTCGGGCAACCCGCCGTCCAACACCGCGACTCTCAACCCAGGGTCCACTGGCGGTTCGTCAGGAAGCTCGCAGTCAAACGACGGCGGACCAGACCACGAGCGTACAACCGGGTTCAGAGGTCTCAGAGACGGCATCGGCCTGGCAATTCGAAGGAACGAGAACTCGGCTAGACCATTCAACGCTTCTCGACGAGCACGCACTGGCAGGAACAATAGTCCGCCGGCAGTAATGCGCCTTTCGAGATCAGGCTCGACGTTGAGTTCCTGTAGGTATCTGCTGAACGCATCGAGAATGTAGTCGACCTCGCCGCCAAGCCCTGAATGGAGAGCAGTCTCGAGCAGAAGTGCGTCGCTTTCCTCCGGAATCGACCGCAGCCGGTCATCCCGGCTGAAAGCTCGAAACCGCTCGACCTTCGCAAGATCCTCGGCACCTGGTGTGTCGGGCCTCCATTGCGACAGGGCCTCTGCCCATCGTCTGAAGAGCTGCCGGGGACCCGCGATGAACAGCTCCGTTGTCTCTGCTGGCTCGGGTTTGCCTTTCTTTGTCCACTTCTCGGGCTTCACCCGCCGAGGGCGACTCCCCACCGCTTCAAGCCCAACGCCACGCAGCAGGCTCCCCGGGTAGAAGCTCTTCGCGAGATACTCCGGGTGGAGCGTCAACACTGCTACCGCCTCATCTCGTGGACACGCCCGCTCAGGAAGAGAGTCGAGCGCTTCCGATACGGAGTGAACCATCGGCACCAACCTGTCTCGCGCCTCATTGAAGCCGTATGGTTCGCGCTTCTTCATCTCTCGGCTCGGCGGCGCGATCGGCTCGGTCAGTCGTTCGCCGTATCCCAACAAGAAGTTCGGCTGCTCAGGCATTTATTGTCTCCCTTGTCTCCCTTGCCTCAATCTTCCACCGCGTCTTTCACCGATCAGTCTCCGGATGGTGTCTCTGCTGACGCCCGTCATTTCGTGGGCCTGCCGCTGAGTCACAGACCCTGAGCCCACAAGTTCAGCGGCAAGGACTGCGCGTTCCTTCTTCGGCAGACAATGAATTCGCTCGCGAAGGATCCCCGCCAGATGTGTTTCGCTGCTTCCCTCGCTGACCGCTGCGGCACGCCGCGCCCGAACGACGTAGCGCTCGACATCACTGAATGACGTTCCGCGTAGTGCAACTTTCAGCGCCGATAGCCAAGCCCCCCTACCGTTAGCCTCCGCCCCCAGAAAAGTACGGATGGCTTGTTCCACAAGGCCATCATCGGGAAGTGGAAACTCGACCAGGACGTCGAACCGCCGCCATACCGCCGGATCCAGCAACCCTGGATGATTCGTCGCCGAAATAAGCAGGCCGTCTGGAGTCCAGTCGTCGATTTCCTGCAGCAGCACGGTCACGAGGCGCTTCAGCTCCCCCACCTCGGTCACATCATCCCGACGCTTGGCGATCGAGTCGAGTTCGTCCAGCAGCAGCACGCACTCAGTGCCTTTCGCGTAGTCAAGCACGTGTCGAAGGTTGTTCCCGGTTCGACCGAGGTAACTGCTCATGACCGCCGACAGATCGAGCGTGAGAAGCGGCAGCCCGAGCTCCCGAGCAAGCCACCGGGCCGCAAGGGTCTTCCCGACGCCCGGCGGGCCAACGAAAAGGGCCGACCGCGTCGGTGTCAGCCCGCCCCGCTCCAGCGCGCCCCGGCGGCGACGTTCCGTCACCAACTGCCGCAGGACTTCCCCAACCCGCGGCTCGAGAATCGGTTCCACGTCCAGCTCCGGCACGACCTCACAGCGAATGAGCTCCAGTCGCGAATCCCCATCCACCGGGATCGCCTTTGCCGTCTGCCGACGAAGCGGTGACGACCGCGTCGGTGCCTCCCGTAGCAACTCCATAAGCCGTTGTGAAACCTCGGGATAGCGATCGCGGTACCGCTTCGCAACCCGCCGCACATGAAGCTGCACGTCCTGGGGCCGACCGGTCAGGGCCAACCGAGCCAGGTGGACTAAATCGTCGCCTCTCTTGTCAGAATCGGCCATATTCCTCCCCAACGTTAAGGAACTTCTTGTTTTACGCTCTCTCTAGGATACACTCATCTGGACTAAAATGCAAACCGCATTTGACGATTAGTCCAACCGCTGGTATGATTTCTGCGAACGGACGTTGCGGCAGGTCTCCAGCGCCCCAACGGCCGCCAACAGCCACGCTTACGGGGCCCTTAGCGCTCCCGACTATCCGCCGTCCCATAGTCGCCCAGCCAGTAATCACGACACCGGCCCGTCTTGGTTTCCACCAAGCTCAGACAGGCCACGTCGCGCCCTCGAATCTGTCGTCGGCGGTAGGCAGGGGGCTTGTGACTACGGGGCATCGCCGTCCCTTTGCCGATTGGCGCGGAGCGCACACCAGGCTCAGAAAGGTGTGTTTTACGGCGACAGGACAGCGGTCGCGAGTGGTAACTACTGATCTGCTCGCAAGTTACACCCAATGGGTAGGGGCGGACTCGAACCGCCGACACACGGATTTTCAGCCCGTTGCTCTACCACCTGAGCTACCTACCCAAGGCGGCTTTTTCTCGTAGCGGACTACGGAAAAGCACTCCACCCAGGACCGTGAGGCGTCCCAAGTCCTCTTATCGAGCAGTGGCTTCTGGACAGAGCCCGGCAAGCCGAACACCCGGCAGCCGCCTGGATCGACGCGATGGTAACCACCCCAGGCCGGTCGGGTCAAGCGCTCATCGCGGTCAGGGCCGCCAGAGGGTCCGTAACATAATCGGCGGGGCTCGCAGAAACCCGCGGCTGTCCGTGGTTGCCCCTGATTGTGGTCAATCCGGCCAAAGCGCACTTCGTCTCCCCAGACTGGATGCCCCACGCGCGCCTGCTCGGCGGAGAAGAAAACCGGGACCGATCCGAAGACCGAGCCCGGAAGAAGCTTTCAGCTTTCAGTGTCTCGGCTATCAGCTCCTGGCTGTTGGCTCTCTCACTCCCCACTTCCCACTTCAGCGCCACCGCCGTCGCCGCAGCAACGAAAGACCGCCGAGGGCGATCAGGGAGGGGTTGAATCATCCTATGTTCCACGGTGAGAATAGTATCATGGTCGCTTGTGGCGCTAGTGGCGGCATCTGCCCCGAATGCGGGAAGAAGACATGATCGGATTGAAGGAACAGATCGAGCAAGCGATGAAGCCTATCATGGGCATGCCCTTATCGCAGGCATGCCGGGCTCTCAACATGGAGATGTTCAGCTTCGGTGGACTCCGAGAATCAGTCACTCCCTTGGGCAAGACAGGTCTCGTCGGGGAATATGCGCTACATATTCAATGTCCCTGGCGAGTCGTCGGCCCTGAAGGCATCGTAGTCGCCTCTGGGGATCGTAATTATCCCGAAGATGAGAACTCGGATTGGCAGGATTTCGATTCCGATGGTCCGTCGCTCTGCGAGGCGAGAATTGACGAGTGGCTCCAGCCACATAAGGACTTGCCTTTGACTGTAGAATCTGTAACGGCTGACCGTTTGGGAGGGTTTAGGCTGGAGCTTAGCCAAGGGTATATGCTGGAAGTCTTTCCAACCGACTCGCTACGGGGAGAGTATTCGGAGCATTGGCGTTTGTTTCGTCCATCTTGCGAGAACCATTTCGTCGTAACTGGCCACGGAGTCGAGAAGTAATCCGTCATCGATAGAGTGTCTATGAATGTCAGCAGCCCCCGACAAACCGAGCATGTATTGCCGACAATGCCAATACGTCCTCGATGGTCTGCCAGACAATCACTGCCCTGAGTGCGGAACTGGTTTTGACCCGAGCGGTCCCGCTTCTTACTTGTCGCATCCGAAACAGGCGTGGCCGCTTCGTTGGGAGACTGTTGCCTCGGCTTTATGTCTGGTCGTGTTTCTGCTCCTACTCTCCAGGGGACGCAACTTCGGAGGCACCCTCGTTTTTGACCTCCTCCTGCCGACGCCCTTCCTGGCGTTCGGAGTTGCCTTCGGATGGTCGGGGACGAAGCGAGGGAGCAAGCTCAGCAGGACCATTCCGACAGTTCTGCTGGTGATTGCGCTCTTATCCCTCTACCTGATCCTTGGTGACTTCGCGACTCTCGGGAGGTGATCGTTGTTGAGTAGGCCACACTCCTCCGAATGCGGGGAGAAGATGTGAAGGGCTCTCTTCAGAGTAAGGCGACATGAGTTCCGCAGCGCTGCCAATTCCGATCATGGTGTTAGCCGTTGGGCTTCTTAGCATCGGGTTGCTGTTAACGTGGAAGGGTCTGCGCCCCCGTCGCCGGGGAGATACCCCACATTGTGGTCGATGTGATTACAACCTCACGGGTAATCAGACGGGTGATGGGCGACGATTAGAATTCCCTCCCAGCGACAATTAGACCTCCCTGTTAA
>CAZOIA010000121.1:0-17120 GCA_964579675.1 uncultured Planctomycetales bacterium
TCAAGAGAAAAGTGCCACTGAATCGCCGGACGCGATCATTTTTTGTGTTCCTCGCTGGCCGCTGGCGAGGTCGCTCCTTGCCCGTTTGCCGCCCCGGCCCAAAGGATGAGAAGGTGCGAAAGTGGAAAAGGCGCGTCGCAGCCGGGCTTCTCTCACTTTCTCGCATTGGCACTTGCTCGCGGGCCGCGTCAGGCCATTCCGGGAAAGACGAGGCCACGGCTTTCTGGGTGCCCCCCCCCGTTCTGTCACGGACACTTCCCCCTTTGTCCAATGGTCTGTGCGTTTGACAACCGCTTCGCCGGTTCCTACGGTTGCGGTACTCGCTCTGTCCGGAAGGGTGGCTCCGATGTCGGGTCTTGTCAGACTGAGCTTGTCCCTGGAAAAGCCTTTGTTCGACCGCCTGGAGAGGCTCGTCAGGCGGAGCGGTTACACCAACCGATCCGAGTTCATCCGGGACATGATTCGAGAACACCTGGTCGAACGGGAGTGGGGCAAAGACCGCCAGGTGTTGGGCACCGTCACTCTTGTCTACGATCACCATTCCCGGCATCTCAGCGAGAAACTCACCGATCTGCAGCACCACCACCATCGGGAGGTTCTCGTGACCACCCATGTGCACTTGACGAAGGAGTTGTGCGCCGAGGTAATCCTGGTCAGAGCCAAGGCCAGCCAGGTGCGGGAGTTTGCCGATCTTCTCCGCAAGCAGAAAGGCGTTCTCCACGCCGAACTCTCGATGAGCAGCACGGGCACGAGCCTCCGCTGATCACGGGCTCGTCCCGGGGTTGGCTCACGCGATTCTGCCGCCTCCGCTTGTTTATTACGATTTCGCAGTAATTATTACGCTGCCGGCTGAGTACGGTGATCGTTGCCGGACCGCGGCCCGCTTTGAAACCGCCCGCCCGTACGTTTCGCCGGCCGGGATTCCTGTCACCCGGGGGGCATCGGGGCGTTGGGGAGTTGACCTGGACGCGCTTTGGTATTACGATTCGAAAATTAGTAATACGAAAACCTGCCGGCGGTCGGCAGGTGGTTTCTTGTCAGAAGAGCGAGAGAAAGGGAAAGGTGTACTATGGAGCGAAAGAGCGGATGTCTACTCGGTGCGGCTGCGGTGCTGTTGCTTGCCGGCTACAGCCAGGCGATTGATTGGCCGAGCATGCCCTACACGCTTCATTCGAATTGCCAAGCGGTGGACGGTGATGGTTTTGGCACGTTCCCGGTGAACAGTCCCATCAAGATGCGGGGTGTCCTTCTCAATTGGGGGCACAGTATGCTCGACCCCACCCCGGGCGCCCCGGAGTTCCTGGGTGGTTTGTGGCAGAGGTACGTCCAGACGGTGGAACCCGGGGATTTCGGCGGGACCGCCTGTTGGATGGGCCAGTACATCGGCAAGATCGTGGGCAACCATCCGGCCGGCAGCTACACCGACCAAGAGTGGGTGGCTGAGCTGGATCGTCTCGACTACGACCCGGCGACCGGCCACCATTTCCGGCCCGGCGATCTGGTCGAGGTCCGGGCCCGGGCACCCGGGTTGCACTTCCGGGGCAAGACAAATATCAACGAGCAGCACGCCAATGTTCCAGAGGCCGACTTCGACCTCGTCTTGCTCCAAGCCGACTACGGCCTGCCGGCGGCGGAGGTGATCACTCTCTCCGAAGTCAAAGACGCTGGTGACGGTTTCATCTTTGACCAGACTCGTGCGACCGGGGCGGAACATTACCAGGGCTTGCTGGTTCAAATCAACAATGTCAGCTTTGTAAATCCCGGCGACTGGGGACCGAACGCCGGTTTGACGGTCCAGGACGGTACGGGGCGAACCTTGCCGGTCCTGCTCGGCCTGGGCAGCGGGTTTACCCTGTACGATCCGCCCCCGGCGCCTTTCGATATCATTGGCATCTTCGATCAGGAGGATTACAACCCCGACGATGGGTACAAGGATGGTTATCGGCTCTGGGTGATGGATTACGATGGCAGCCAGTTCGTTGTCGATGACACCGTGCACCCCGTGCTGCTCAGCGCGGCGTCCCGCAAGGAACATTGCGGGGTGGGCAATCTGGACATCGATCTACCCTTGGCTGCGGCTGAGCCCGGGATCGAAACCCGCCAGGATGGACTGACTACCGTCGTGCTGACCTTCAGCGAGATCGTCGAAGCCACTGACGGTACGCCCGACGCGACTGAGGTCAGTGTGAGTGTTGGAGACGTAGACTCGGTTCAGATCAATGCAAAGGAAATGATCGTCGAGCTGAGCGGCATTCCGGATGAGTCCTGCGTTGACCTGACCGTGACCGGGCTCGAGGACCTGGCGGAGAACGCCCTCGTCGGCGACAATGACGTTCGCATCAAGGTTCTGCTTGGCGACGTGAACGGAGACAACTACACGGATCTGATCGACATGGCTTACCTCAAGCACATGCACGGCGAGGCCCTGGACGAGACCACGGCGAGGTTTGATCTGAACCTCGATGGACAGATCGACCTCATCGACATGGCCTTAGCCAAGAGCCGCAATGGTCATGCGGTGGCGTGTCCGTAAGGGAGTTGAGTAACCCGGTTCTTGCCCCGGGCGCCGCGAGCTAGGGCACTTGCCCTTCTCTTGTAGCGGCGTCGAGGCCGAAAACCCCTGCCAACAGGCGTTTTTCGGGCAGGAGACTGCTACACTCAAACGTTAAGTGCTGTAAGGGTGCCCGGGGCACGACCCGTCTGGAAGGTGAACGTGGATTCTCGGATTGACAATAGTCAGGGCGCAGCCGGCCGGCCGGGGTTCACCCTGATCGAGGTGCTCGTGGTCGCGGCCATTATTGCCCTGTTGATCGCGATCGTGATCCCCTCGCTGCACAGGGCCAGAATGCAGGCCAGGGTTGTCCAGGTCCACTCCGACCTCCGGCAAATCACCGCAGCCCTGGACGCCTACGGGATGAACAACAAGGACAAGCTTCCGCCGACGCGGTTCGCCTGCGAGACCAACGTGAACTATCAATTGCCGGTGGAGCTGGCTCAGAAACGTTATCTGGGGAAAAGCACGAGCAGCGTCCGGCAAGCTGAATTCCGCGATGCGTTCAATCTCGACCGTGCCTACAAGTTCCGGGCTCCCGGCCCGATCTATCAGAACGGCGCGCTCTTCGATTGTCCGGAGTGCCGATGGAACCCCACCGAGCAAATCTGGGAGCCGGGTTGGAGAGCCCGGGCGAAGATCTGGGTCGCTGATGATTACCCGCGCAATCGGAGCCCGGAGGGATGCTACTACGGGAACTACGACTGTGAGGCGAAGAGCCCCGTCACGTACGCAGTCTGGAGTGTGGGACCTGATGTCGAATCGCCGAAGTTCCCCCTGGACGGGGTCTCCGGGGGCATCGATGAGTCGATGTTCCCTTTGCCCCAACGATTCTGGTTGATGCATTCCGGCGACACGGGCCTGATTACGCACTTCAAGGACTGCCGGACGGGCATGATCTACATGAGTCCATGAATCGAGCGCGTGGGGTGCGTATGGTTTGGGTTCCGAAAGGAAAGGTCGTGTGACATGGCAGTTGGGCGGAGTCGGTATGGAAAGGTAATGTTGTGTCTGATCGTTTCGGTCTGGTGGCTGGGTGGTTGCGAGGCCGGCGAGCGCGGGCCGGGCTCCGAGCGCCACGAGTCCCACCATCATGACCACGACAATCATGGAGGATCGCCCATGCATTTCTACGTGCACGACCCCGCCGATCCGGATTGGCTGGCTGAGTCGGCCCGGTTCCATGGCCACCTCGGTCCCTGGGTGACCGTCGGGTCGATGATCGGCCGGGATGCCGTGCAGCGGCTGGACACCCCGGGCCAATGGGAAGTAGAAGTGGTCTGCTGGATGCCGCCCGAGAAGCAGCGAACGCCTTTCTCCTGCATACTGGACGGCCTCCAGGTTGCCTCCGGCGCGACCCTGGGCAAGCAGAACATCCGCCTCGATTATGACCCCGAGATCGTGCGCGACGGACAGCCGGTCGTTTACGTCATCCGCCACCCGCACGACGATCGACCCCGCCAGGGGCTCGTCTATCGCATGACGGAAGAGCTCACGGCGATCATGGCCAGCATCTCGCCTGAGAAACTGGAGGAAATCTCGCGGGGCATCGCCGCTCGCGACCTCGATGAACTGCTCGATGTCAGGACTATGACGCCCGGTGAGCTGGCTTCGACGCAGAGCCGGCCGTGAAAACGTCGCTCCTGTTCCACCTCCCACCCTCCGCCTAAGGCGGACCGCCTTATTGTGGTCCGCAACCAAACAGGAACCTCATAGAAGAACATGCGCGCAAACGGCGCGCATCTCTCGACGGAAGAGACTATACTGTCGTGTTCTGATCTGCGAAGCCGCCAGCGGCTTGGAGAGGTGCAGGGTGTCCGGCTGGTTTGTCACGGGAACGGATACTTCGGTGGGCAAGACGGTGATCGCCGGCGCCTTGGCTCTGCTGCTTCGCGAGCGGGCTCAGCGTGTGGGCGTATTCAAGCCGGTGGCGACCGGCTGTCGTCGGGACATGCGGCTCGGGCTCGTCTGCGAGGACGCGGAGTTCCTCGCCCATTGTGCGGATGCGGGTGAGAACCTGGCGACGATCAACCCGATCCGCTATGCCGGCGACCTGGCCCCGATGGTCGCGGCGGAACACCACCGCCGGGGCATCGACTGGGAGGCCATCGACCGGAGCTGGCAGCGCATCCGTCAGTCGGCGGACTGGGTTGTGGTCGAGGGTGCCGGCGGGCTGCTCGTTCCGATCGACCGCAGTACAAGCATGGCGGACCTGGCGGGTCGGCTCGGGTTGCCGCTGGTGATCGTCGCCCGGCCAAATCTGGGCACGATCAATCATACGCTCTTAACGATCGAGGGTGCCCGGGCCCGGAAGCTGCCGATCGCCGCGGTGGTGATCAACGGCTACCGGCCGGCATCGGCCACGCTGGCCGAAGAAACCAGCCCCGAGGTCATCGGCCGCCTGGCCGGGATAAGGATCCCGATCGTGGTCCCGTTCGATCCCCGCACCGACATCCGTCAGGGCATCATTGGCGAGTCGGTGCTTTACCCGCTCCGCGACTTCGTCCGCACCGCCGCGTCGCACCACCGCAAGCCCTCCAGCTAACCAAGATAGGGGGCATTTCGGCGCCCCGATTGTGCATGAGGCGGCCGGGCGTCTTGTGCGCAACTATCCCCTCCCGACCCGTTCTCCGCCGACTATCGGCATACTGCTCATCGCGTGGGTCGCGTGGCCGGCTGCAATTGGATCCTGGGGCCGGACGGGCGAGTTGCGGACGCCCGCTCGATGACCTCGAGCAGTTCGACGTCAAAGATGAGCGTGGCTCGGGGCGGGATCTGCCGGCCCCGGCCTCGTTCGCCGTAGGCAAGCGGGTAAGGGATGATGAGCTTGCGTTTCCCCCCGACTTTCATGGTGCCCAGGCCCTCGATCCAGCCTTTGATGGGGGCGCCCCTTCCACCCAAAGGAAACGTGATGGCCTTACCCTTATCCAGAGAGCTGTCAAACTTCGTGCCGTCGGTTAGCCAGCCGGTGTAGTGAACTTTCACCGTGCTGGCGGGGCCGGAGGGGCTCTCCCCCTGACCCTCCGCGAGATCGTAGTACATGAGCCCGGAAGGGGTCTTGGTCGGTTCCCCCTTGACGGGCCCGCCGGGGTAAGTTGTGGGAAGATCCTTGGACGAGACCACCTTGCCGGTGGTGGGGTCCAGCCTGAGCTGTTTACGGATCTTGTCGCCGACGATTTCGACGATGGCTTCCGGCTTGCCACGGGTGAATTGGAGGGCGGCATTGGCTGCCTTGCCTTTGGCGTCCTTTTCCGCCGCCCGGATGGCGGAGACGAGGCTTGCCTGGTCAGTGGGCACACCTTGGCTGACCGAGGATACCTCACCGCTCTCCGCGTCGATGCTCACGACCGCCTCCAGGCCCGGGCCGGAGACCCTGACGATGATGTTGACCTTGCCTTCGATGAGCCTCATCAGGGCGCCGGTCGTCTTGACCCCCGCCGCTTTGCCCCCGAGCCGCTTTTCCGCCGCGGCAATGGCGTCAAGCAGGCTCACCTTGTTGTCGTAGAACTCGTCGGTGGTGGATGCGACGTTGCCGGTTTCCGGGTCCATCTTCACAACGCCTGTCACACCGGGGGCGGCGATTTGGACTTTGATGGCCAGCTTGTCATCCGCGGCGCTGACGCTTGCATCCACGGCCTTGGCGTTCGTTCGCTTCTGGGCCCCCTGAACCAGGGAAACGAGTTCAAGCTTCCTTTCCGCAAGCATCTTGGCGGCTTTGTCATACTCTGTGGGCAGTGTGGTGTAGTCTGCTGCCGCGAACACATTGGCGGACAGGCAAAGGGCCAGGGCCACGGCACAACCAGGGGCGATCCATTGAATGCGCATCGGTATGCTCCTCTGTATCGGGGGTTTACGGGAATCCCGGAGTGTTGCCGCCCCCGGGGCGGCTCATCCCTTCTCGATATCCATCCCCGCCCGCCGGCGCACGTGTTCAGCGGCCTCCGGCGCGGTCAGAGCCGGTTCCGACACGGTCAGAGCCGGCCTCTGTGAGGCCGGTGTTTACTCGGATGGGGAAGCCTCGCGCCGCGAAGGCGCACCGGGCTCGCAGAGCCCGGCTCCGAGCCGTTATCCACGCTATACACGTACCCGCCGGCCGGCGGCCGGGGCGCGATGTGCTCAGCATAGCCGCTCGGGAGCGATTATGCCACACTTCTAAGGAGTGAAGGACTGCAAATGACTCGAAGCCTGCGATCGGGCAATACATTCCCGGATCTGCCGGATCGACTCTCGGACGCCTTCCAACCTCGGGTGCAACTCCAGTGAGCGGCGGTATGCCTCGAGCGCCCGGTCCAGACGTCCCAGGGCGGCGTAGCTGTGTCCCAGGCCGGCCAGCGCGCCGAAGTGGTGCTCGTTGAGCCGCACCGCTTGCATACCATCGCTGATCGCGCAAACATACTCTCCGCTGAGGAAGTGGGCGATCGCGCGTTGGTTGTACGCCTCGGCGAAAGTGGAGCAACGTCCGATAAGGGCGTCCAGCGACTTGATGGCTTGATCAAACCGGCCACGCCCGAGCAGGCGGACCGCGTGCATCAGATGCACGTTGGCCCGGTCATCTCCTGCTCGAAACCAGATCGACCACAGGGCGTGTTCGGCCAGGGCCGCCATCTGGCCATCATCGTCATGGAGCAAGCGGGCGACGGCCCGGGTGTCAGCCTTGGTCCCCGTGCACCACAGGCAAACCAGGACAGCCTTGACCGCCTCATCGTAACCGCACGTCAGCAGCCCGCGCAGGCACTGCCCCGGCCAATAGTGCCGCAGGTAACGGATCAGGGACTCGATATCCTGTGCTTCGAGAATCGGACGGACCTGGCGCACGAATTCGCGCCCGTGCGTGTACGACAAGGTCATGGTACGCTCCGAGTCAAGGTAGTATCGCTCTCAACCTCCGTTCCCCCACCAATCTCGTCCGACGGAATTCGCTGGCTCGGGCGTTCGCCACATGGCGATCGGCGCGTGAACGCATTACACCCAGCCGCCTATTTCGATTCCTCAGGTCAACCGAACCCCACCGGGTATGAAGACCGCCCGTTCAAGACCCGCCGACATGCCCTACGACATGATATTAGCGCTGGCGGTGAACAAGGTCAAACGGAAGGGTCCCAGAAAATCAAGAACGACAACGCCCGTCAGGTGTCACTTGAACGCCGCGGTTATCCGCTGCCGACCGTGCGCAAGACGGACATCGCCGCTGGTGAAGCGACGATGTCCATGGCGCGGTGTGTGTGGATAAGACTATGGAAGAGGTCGTTTCGGATACCCTGCTCGCTTCGCGAAGGCCTGAACACCCGTTTCCAGGCCGATTGACCTTCACCTGCCGGGAAGCTTGGTCTTAATAGGCTCGCCTCGGCGGCAGCCGCTGATGTAATGCCGCAATTGGCGTGCCAATCGGTACCGGTGAGCGACCCCGAAACCCCGCGAAGCCGCAACTTATGATCGGTACAGCGATTGCGGTATCTCGCGACCGTCGGCTGGCCCTTCGGCGAGGTAGCCCCGAAGGCCCGGACGGGCAATTGCCCCCTCAGTCGTCCCTGCCCTCGGGTACTATTGCCCGAACCCCTGGCGACACCACGAGGCACGCCGCCAACAGCCGCGCCACTCCACCAAGGCCCGGTCCAGCGACGTTGCCTGGTCTCGGGAACCAGCCGCGGGTACATTGTGTCGGGCCGCGACTGGAACAACGCCTCAGCAGAAAGGAGCCAATCGACCCATGAGCCGATCGCCTCTCCTGGTTACGGGCACGTGCCTGAGCTGGCTGGTCAGCACGTTGCACGCCCGCCCGATCGCCCTCGAGACGAGCGAACTGTTTCTCTACCATGGGGGGGAGCTTCGCCAAGCGGTGCTGGCGGTGATCAAACCCGAACCCGGCGCGACGCTCACGGTCGTTGACGGGACAAGGCGCCAGACGTTCGACGTGGAGCAGTTGCCGCAATTCATGAACCGCCTGGTCATCCCGCTGCCGCCGGCGCGGCAAACCCGGCAGGTCCAGGTTGAGCTCGCAGGTACGGGCCGGCAGGGCACGGTTGAGCTTCAACCGGCCCGGCGATGGACGGTGTTCATCGTCCCCCATACCCATCTCGACATCGGTTATACCGACCTGCAGGAGCGGGTATGGACTGCCCTGGCCACGAACCTCGATGACGTCATCGAGCTTTCTCACAAGACCGCCGACTGGCCGGAAGGCTCGCGGTTCCACTGGACGATTGAGGGGACCGCCCTGTTTGAGAACTTCGCCCGGCGGTTCGGCCAGGATCGCGTGGATGCCCTGGTCGATCTGATTCGAGCGGGCCGGGTTGAGCTGACTGCGGTTTGCGCGAACCTGCTGACCGAGCTGTGCGGCCCCGAATCGCTGCTTCGAGCCGCGTACGCCGGCCGCCGCCTGAGCGAGAGGTACGGCATCCGCATTGACACCGCGATGATCAACGACGTGCCGGGATACACCTGGGCGTTGCCGCAGATCTGGTCCCAACTCGGCGTGCGCTACGCCAACCTGCGGGCGAACGGCATCCGCGGCAAGTTCGTGTGGCACCGGCCGGGCGCGGTGCCTCGGCCCTTTCGCTGGCGCTCACCCGACGGGTCGCAGGTCGTCTGCTGGTATACCGACAGCTATCGCGAGGCCAACTTTCTGCGGCAAGGCTTCCCGGAGGAGCCGGGGGCAGCCGACATCCCTGCCTTACAGCGGATGCTCTACCAGAACCTCACCGGACACCTCCGCCGGGCGGGCCAGACCGGGTACGATCGTGACGTGATCCAGCTTCGCATGGGCGGGGACAACCTCACCGCCGTCGAGAGCGTCTGCCGCTGGGTACGGTACTGGAATGAGCGATGGACCTATCCCCGTTTGCGAATCGCAACCAGCCGCCAGTTCTTCCACGCGCTGGAGAACGACAGCCGCCCGATCCCGGTCTTCAGCGGGGACGTTCCCGACTGGTGGGCCGACGGCGCCGCCTCCTCCGCCCGACAGACCGGCGACGCCCGCATTACGCACGATCAAGCGGTCGCCCTGGAGGCACTCTCATCGTTGCCGGACGGGCCCGCAAGGGAACCCGAGTCCGACACGTTCTCCGACATCCATGCACACCTCCTTCTCTATGCCGAGCATACATGGGGGGCGAGCGGAGGGTGGTACAGCAAGGACCCGAGCAACGTTGAGCAGCAGTGGGCGGTGAAGCGCGGCTACGTGGAGCACGCCGGCATACAGACCGCCGACGCCCGCCAGCGATGGACGCAGGCGGTTGCCGGCTGGGCCAGGCCAGCCACGAATAGCGTCATTGTATGGAACACGCTGTCCTGGCCGCGGTCGGGCCCGGTTGAGTTGAACAACGCAGAACTCCCGTCGGAGTTCGTGCTTCGGGATGCCTCGGGGCAATCGGTCCCGATCCAGAAGTGCGGTGAAGCCAACTGGTGCTTCGTCGCCCGCGATGTGCCGCCGCTGGGCTACGCGCTGTATGAGATCCAGGAGAACGCAGCCGGAGACTTCCAGCGAAGAGAACCCGTCTATGAGATCGAGTTCGACGCCCGGCGAGGCGTCGTTCGCCAGATCCGTCATCGCCCGACCGGGCGCCGGCTCACCGAAGCCTCGCCGAGATTCGCCTTCAATCAGTACGTCTGCGAAAGCGGGGGCAAACGCGAGAAGATCATGCCGTCGCAGTTGGATAAGCCGCGCTCGCCAGCGGACAAGACGGTAAGCGTCTGCGAGCCAGCCCAGCTCACCGCCCACATCCAAGGTCCGGTGTTCGATCGGATCGTGACCCGCACCAGTGCACCGAACGCACCCGTCATCGAACAGTCTTACACGACCTATGCGGAACTGGACCGCGTCCACATCACGAATCGAGTGGAGAAGATCGCCACCCAGGACGCCGAGGGCATCTACTTCGCGTTCCCGTTCAATGTGCCCTCACCGCAATGCCGCCTGGAAATTCCGTTCGCCAGCATGCGTCCGGGCGCCGACCAGCTTCGTTACTCGGCCGCGGATTTCTACTCCGTATACCACTGGGTCGAGTTCTGGAACAAGACCGGCGGCGTGCTGTGGGCATCTATCGAAGCCCCGGTCGTGGTGTTTGGCGATCTCTGGCCCGAGTGCTGGCACGACCAGACGCGGATCGACAATCCACTGCTGCTGTCGTACGTGATGACCAACTACTGGCACACGAACTACCGGCGTCAGCAGGGCGGCGAGCTGACGTTCCGTTACGCCATCCGGGCCTGCGACGGTGGGCTGGACAAGGTCGGCGCGTTTCGGTTCGGCTGCGAGGTGGGCACGCCGCTCGTTGCCCAAGTGGTCCGCGGCCGGGGCGGCACCATGCCCAAGACACGAAGCTGGTTCAGCGTCGAGCCCGACAACGTGATGCTTGCCGCGCTGAAGCGTGCTGAAGACGGTGCCGGCTGGATCATCCGGCTCGTCGAACTGGGCGTGGGCGACTGCACCGCCCGGCTCACACTCCCGCCGGGACGATGGGCCGCCGTCGCGACCGACCCCACCGAACGCGGACGACGCCCGGTGCCCGTGACGCAGGAAGAAGACCGCTGGGTGGCGAAGGTCGCAATGTATCGAAGTCGGATCGCAACCCTGCGATTGGAAGAGGTTTCACCACACGATTAACCTGGGCGAGGGCCAACCATGAAACGCTGTTATTGTATCTCCCTGTCGCTTCTATTTGCCACTACAGGTCTTTGCGCCGAGTTCCGGGTGAAGATTTCCGCGGGCACGAGTGACCGCCACGACACGCCGGTGTTCGTCGATCTGGAGTTGCCCGACGCCTTGGCCAAGGGTTACGCCCGGGTGGATTCTGACGGCAAGACGACCCCGGCCCAGATCGAGCGCCTCGGCTCGGGCAGGGCCCGCGTCTGGTGGATGCTCGCCAATCTGCCCGCGGGTCAGACCAGGGCCTGCACGATCCACGTCCGCCCGGCGGCCCCGGCGGGAGGCGCCCCGGAGTTCCAGTGGAAGGACAGCTCCGGCCCGCATGGCAAGTCAACGGACTTGCTGTTCGCTGGCCGCCCGGTCCTTCGATACGTCTTCACCCCGTTTGATCGCAGCGACATCGAGCACACCAAGAAGCCTTTCCACCACGTGTTCGACTCTGACGGCAGCCGGTTGATAACGAAAGGGGCGGGGGGGTTGTATTCGCATCATCGGGGGATCTTCTTCGGCTACAACAAGTCCAAGGTGGGTGAGCAGGTGTACGATACCTGGCACGCCGGCAAGGGCGAACATCAGATCCACCGACAGGTCTTGCGAGAGATCACGGGGCCCATCGTCGGGGGCCACGTGGTCAAGATCCACTGGAACGACCGTGAGGGTAAGCCTTTCATCGAGGAGACCCGCCGGCTCGTCGCCTTCCGCCAGCCCAAGGACCACCTGCTGATTGAATTCACCTCCACGCTGCGCCCGACGCATGGGCCGGTAAGCCTCAGCGGCGATCGTCAGCACGCCGGCGTGCAGTTCCGCGCCGCCCAGGCAGTCGCGGAGAACAAAGAGGCCACTCGCTACCTTCGCCCGGCCAAGTGGCGCGACCTGCCCCCCGATAAGGAAGTCAACACGCCGGAGCACAAAGACTTGCCGTGGAACGCCGTGCAATACAAGCTCGGCGATCGCGCCTATACCGTCGCATACCTGAGCGACGCGAAGAATCCCGGCGGGGCCGAGTTCTCCGAGCGGTTGTACGGGCGCTTCGGCGAATACTTCCCGTGGGAATTGCGAAAAGACCATCTGCTGTCGGTCCGCTACCGCTGGTGGATCACCGCCGGCGGCGACGCTTCCCGTGACCTCATCGAGCGCAAGTACGAAGATCTTGCCAGCCCGCCCGAGGTGGTGCTTCTGAACCAGAACGGGTAACGTTTGCGTGCGTCCCGTTCTGTCTTTGCCGGAGACCCGCGCGGGCTTGAAGCCCGCACGTGTTTGGCGTGGGCAACGGCTCCGAGCCGGGTTCTGTGAACCCGGTGCGCTGCATTCCCTATTCCGAGCCGGGTTCTGTGAACCCGGTGGCCCTTCGTGGGCGCGGGGCTTCCCCGTCCGAGGAAACACCGGCCTCACAGAGGCCGGCTCCGATCGCACTCGAAGCGGCTGTGATCGCTCCGGAGGTCGCTAAACACGCACTGAAGCCCGCGCGGCTCTTCCAATGAGTTCAGCGCCTCGTGTCCGGTTCGCAAGGCCGCGCAGGCTTTAAGCCTGCGGCTCCTTACGACAGGCGGAGTCGTCGGGCTCAGGCCAACGCGCGGACGATCGACTGCGGGCGGAGGTAGTCGAACAGGGTATCGGGACCCAGGACCCCGCCGCCGCAGCCGGAGAGGTTGCATCCGGCGTAGGGTACGCCGGGTGGGAACAGGTTGTGACCGTTGATCCAACTGCTCCCCGCCACCATCGACCCGGCGAGGCGGTTGGCACGACCCAGGTCCGCGGACCACACGCTGTTAGCCAGGCCGTAGCTCGAACGGTTGACCAGGCCGATTGCCTCGTCCTCGTCGCGGAACTTCATCAGGTACGCCACGGGCCCGAATATCTCTTCCCTGGCGCAGATGTTGTCCGGGCCGCCGCCGAGCATGGCGGGTTTCACGTAGAAGCCCTTGGGATGGCCGGTGACCTGGGCCGGTCCGCCGGGCAGGATCGCTTCCGCTCCCTGTGCGGTGCCTTTGTCGATGTAACCCAGGATGCGCTGGCGTTGCTTCTCGCTGACGGCCGGTCCCATCTCGGTGCCCGGTTCCAGACCGTGCCCGATCCTGACCTTACCCATCATCTCTCTGGCGGCCGACACGAATCGGTCGTAGACCTTCTCGTGCAGCAGCCAGCGGGTGGCGGTGCAGCAGACCTGTCCGGTATTGAGAGTAACGGCGGCGACGAGTTTGCCAGCGACCTGTTCGATATCGACGTCGTCGAAGACCACTGCCGCTCCCTTGCCCCCGAGCTCGAGCTTGACCGGCACGAGATTCTTGCCGCAGGCCGACGCGATCAGGCGTCCGACTTCCGGCGAGCCGGTGAAGCCCATCCGGTTGATCCCGGGGTGCTCAGCCAGGGCTTTGCCGGCCGTCTCGCCGTAGCCCGGCACGACGTTGACCACGCCGGCAGGGATGCCCGCCTGCTCGACGAGCTTGCAGAAGTAGAGCGTCGTGAGCGGCGTGTCCTCGGCCGGCTTGATTACGGTGGTGTTACCGGCGGCCAGCGCGGGCGAGAGATTCCAGCCGACCAGCAGCAGCGGGAAGTTCCACGGCAGCACGAAGGCTGCCACCCCGTACGGGAAGCGGACCTGGCGTGCCTCGAACCCTGAGACAGGGATGGGCTCGCGAAGCCGGGTGTTCACGGCCAGGTCAGCGTACCACCGCAAGGTCTGGGCGACGTTGGGCACGTCGAAACCGTCCGCTTGAGCCAACGGTTTGCCTACGTCCAACGACTCCAGTTGAGCCAGGGCGGCCCGGTTTTTTTCCACCAAATCGGCCAGGCGGTGAATGAGCACCGCGCGATCCTTGACCGGCAACGTGGCCCAGCCGCTCTCGCTGAATGCCTTGCGGGCGGCGGCCACTGCACCGTCGATGTCGGTCGCCTTGCCTTCGGCCACCGTGGCTACGGCCGAGCCGTCGCCCGGATCGAGCGTCTGAAACGTACCGCCGTCCGCGGGCTCGACCCACGCGCCACCGATGAACATCTTGATGGGGCGGTCCGACAGGAACGCTTTCACTTCGGGAAGCAGCTTCTTGGGGTCTGCCATGACGGCACCTCGCACACTCGAAAGGGGCCCGCACTGACTCACTCGTTCGCGACGACTCCAGGCCGGCCCGGGTCGGATGCCCACGCCCACGGGGGCACGCTCGATGGTGAACGTACCCCTGCCGGCCCGCCCATGCAAGGGGCTGTTTCAACTGCGTGGTTTCGATGAGGGGCGAGAACAGGGTTCGCAAAACGCGCTGCAACAGGGTCGCGAGGTACGATGCCGTCGAGCTGACGTGTCGTGCCTGGCGGTTCGGCCCGATCCTTATTGCCTGAGCGCTTTGCCGAGTCGCTTCTCCACACTGGCGACCTTATTGGTGAGCCGGCCCGTCGCCCCGCGGCGCCAGTCGAACTTGATCATACAGGTGATGCGGTCACAGTCCTCGGTCATGTCGTCCAGGCACTGCCTGACGACGCCGATGACGTCGTCCCACTCTCCCTCCAGGACGGTGCCCATCGCATTGAGCCGGTAGGGAACGCCGCTGCGATCGATGATCTCGAGGCTCCGGGCCACGTAGGAACTGACCGACTCGCCTTTACCCATCGGAAAAACCGAGAACTCCAGGAGCATGGCCATCGTTGGGCCCTCCTTTCGCGGTGAATCATAGTGGGCCCGAGACCGTTCCACAAACGCAGACTTGTCGAAACGGCGGCGTAGCCGTTCGTGGAACCGGACAGGGGCGTCCTATAACCCGCTGGCCCTGCCTTCTGGCAGCGGGACCGGCGCACATTACCGGAACTTGGCACGGCCGGTCGAGATTGACCCGGCGTTTGTCATAAAGATAACGACAGCCTGATGTCCTGATGTCCGATACACGACCACAAGTGGTCTATGGTCGGCGTATTGCATCAGTCACGAAGGGCAATACGGACGGGCTCAACTGAGCTCGCTGTCGCCGGCCGCCATCGAGCAGCGGTGGCACGCACCTATCGAGCATGAAGGGGCTCGCGTTCCTGGTAACGGTCAGTCATGCGAGGGTTCACAGGAGAACAAGCAATGAGATCTAAGGGGTTCTTAACAGACAATCGAACGTGTTGCGGCTTCTTCGGGTGGGCCGGGCGTGCCTTGCGTTTCCGCTCGATCGTCATGGCCACGGCGTTGGCGGTTGGGCTCGGTGCGGCCGAGGCCCGGGCCGCTACGTGGACGACCAACGGCGGAACCTACACCAGGGCTGAGATCAACGCCGCCATCGGTGATGGAGACACCGTTAGCGTCAACGCGGACACGATCTTCAACATCGGCGATGCGACGGATACGGACCGGATTGCGTCTCTTGTCGTGTTCAACGGTGCATCGCTCACGGTCAACTTCACGAGCACCGGCAAGATCATGCTGGGCAACGCTGCCGGCGATGGCGACGCCGCCATCACGGTCAACGGGACGATGACCGTTACCGGCACCGGGGGTGGGTACTTCGAATTCATCCCCTCGGACACCGGCAACACCCTGACCATCCAGGGTACGATCGCCGGGACCGCCTCGGGCAACAAGATCGATGCGGGCAACAACATCATCAAGACGCAGACCACCACCGTGTCCCTGAACGACGTTACCCTGAGCGGCGCCAGTGCGAAACTGGACATCGACGTGGCCACGTCAATCGACACGTTGACGGTTAAGACGGCGGGACAGGATCTCGACCTCGATATTGCCGACGGCCTGACCCTTACCATCGATGATCAGTTCTCCATACCCGCCGGCTCCAAGGTGGACCTGATCGGCGCGGACGGCGGCTCGCCCGAGACGTTGACCGTGACAAACGGCATCCAGTTGAACGGCACGGCGGCCGAACTGGTGATCACCGGCGATACCGGGAACAACACGGTCATCAACGCCGCTCTGACCGTCAACGTGGACGCCGGCATTATCGACATGGCCAACAGCGCCATCATCACCAGCGTCGGCATGAACGCCACCCAGGGCAACCTGACCATCGAAACCGGCGGCAACGCCCTCACCACAACGGTGGACGTCAACGACAACACCCTGACCCTGAGCGAGGCGGGGACCGTCACCACCGTCGAGCTCGATACCGCCAGCGGCATCGTGGACGTCAACGAGAGCTGTTCGATCACCACGGTGACCATGACCGACAGCGCAACCATCGACGTGCTCAACGCCAAGGTTCTGACCGTCACCAACGGCGTCAGCCTCCCCGTCGGCAAGACCCTGACGCTGAATAACACGGGGACCGTATCCAGCATCACCAACGCCGGGACCGTTCAGGCCGATGGCAATGCGATTATCACCACCTACGCCATGGGTGGTGACGCGACAATCAGCCTGGCCGACACCAAGGACCTGACCATCACCAACGCGTTCAATGTAGGGGCCAACAAGCTGTCGGTGGCGGGCTCCAGCGACGGCGGGCAGGAAACCCTCGGGGCGACGATCAATCTGAACGACGCGGACTCAGAGCTGGAAATCACCGGCGACAACGTGGACGACATCGTCATCGACGACGTCAACGTCACCGCAGACGGTCCCACGTTCGACGCCGACATCAGTTGCTCGCCGGCATCCATTGACATGACCACAACGTCCGGGGACCTGACGATGGAGGTCGCCTCCGGCGCCACCGTCACCACTACGGTTGACGTCAACGAGAACACGCTGACCTTGAGCGAGGCCGGCGGCGGCGGGACCATCACCACCGTCAATCTGGACACGGCCAGCGGCGTGCTCGACGTGGACAACGACTTCACCATATCGACCGCCTGCGACCTCACCGCCAACGCCACCATCGACGTGGCCGATGGCGCCACGCTGGCCGCCACCGCCGGCGTGGACACCAACACCAAGATCCTCACCCTCAGCAACACGGGGACCATCAGCAAGGTGGACATCGACGGGGCCGCCGGCGGTGT
>CAZOIA010000122.1:0-17083 GCA_964579675.1 uncultured Planctomycetales bacterium
CAACCTGGATGAGCTGGATGGGGTATCGTTAGTCCTGGGCACGCAGCCCCCGATCGCCGGGACGATCGATGACAATTCCAACCCCAGCGCCATCCTGGTGACATTTGATCTCGCCGGTAAACTCTCCGGTCACTACGGACTCGCGGGAACCCGTCCTGATGCCTGCGACGACCCGCCCCCGAAGCCTGATGTGTTCACGCTTCTGCCGGCAGAAGACCTGCCGAACCTGCTGGAAAACCCGGGCTTTGAGACTGGCGATACCAGCGGCTGGACCGTGTCGGATGTTATTGACATTCACGGCCCCGGGTATTACTGGGGCGCGGGTCCGAACACGGGGAACTACGGCGCTTGCGTGCCAGACAACGGTGGTCTGTCGACGGCCCAGGCATCACAGACCATTGATGTCAACCAACATCCGTCCCTGTGCGGGCCGCGCGAGTACGACCTGACGCTGTCGTTCTGGGGGCAGATCACCAATGGCCATCTGACCGAGGCGTTCTTCGAAACGTACGTCGAGGGCCGCCTCCTCGTGGACGGCTACGAGCAGGCCAGCGTCCGGTATAGTTCGATCGACCCGAATGTCGTGGTTGAGACCAACGCTCCCCACGGCCAGGTTGTCGTGGTGTGGTCCGGAATGGTCACGAGCACGATCGAACTTGAAGTATTCTGGCGCGCTGATGGGGGAAGCTATTACACCTATCCTCAGCCGCACTGGGGCGTCGTCACCGCCGACGACTTCGAGCTGACCGCGGGTGGCTGCGCGCTTTGCCCCCACGATCCGGCTTTCGACTTCGATGACGACGGGGACGTGGACCAGGCGGACTTCGGGGTGATGCAGGCGTGCATCACCGGCCAGGGCGGCGGGCTCCGCCCCGGCGTGGACTGCACTTGTGCCGACTGGGACGAGGACCTCAGCGTCGATCAGACCGACCTGACGAAGTTCGAAGAGTGCGCCAGTGGTCCGGCGATCACGGCCGATGTCACCTGTGATGATCCTCCTGCTCCCTGAGAAGTGATCTCGCGGGTAGCCTGGCGCGGTCGCTTGCGGGCGCCGGGCGAATAGCGTAACGTTCCACCGGTGGGAGCCGACCGGTTCCCACCGGTTTGTTTCTGGGTCCCGCCGGTTTGCTCTGGGTGCCTACCGGCTTGGCTTTGGCCTCCGCCGGCCGCCTGCTACTGGTTCAATACTGTTGGCTCAGGGCGCCCGATGAATCTCCAACGTGAAGCCAGCGATGATCGCGGTCAGACAGCACTGACCCGTGTACTGGTGACACTGGTGTTGTTTGGCGTGTCGTTCGGTTACCTGGAGGCGGCAGTGGTGGTCTACCTGCGGGCCCTCTACGAGCCGATGCGCCAGGCAGTGGCACCCGATCGCAACCCGGGTGAGCTCTTTCCGGTCATTCGGTTGGACCAGCTCAAAGCTCAGGGACCTGAGCACGTGCGGCGGCTGATGACCGAACTGGTCCGCGAGGCCGCTACCTTGGTGATGATTGCGGCGGTCGCGGCGGCGACGGCGCGGAACGTTCGACAGTGGTTGGCCGCCTTCGGCATGGTCTTTGGGCTCTGGGATATCTTTTATTACGTGTTCCTTAAGGCGGTGCTGGACTGGCCGGCGTCGCTTCGGACGTGGGATATTCTGTTCCTGCTGCCCGTGCCCTGGGTTGGGCCTGTGCTGGCCCCGATACTGGTGTCGATCACAATGATCATGTGTGGGGTGATCGTGCTGTGGCGGGAGCGTAGCGGCCGGCCCATTTGGCTGCGGTGGTTTCACTGGGTGGGAATCCTCGCCGGCGGTGCGATGATCGTGACGGCGTTCTGCTGGGACTTCAGGAGCATCTCGGCCGGCGGAATGCCGAATCCCTTTCACTGGCCCCTGTTTGTGCTGGGGGAAGTTGCGGGGTTGGCGGCCTTTCTGCACGCCTGGTGGCCGATCCGCTGCCCCTGCGAGTCGCGCCGGCCCCGTCCCGGGCCAGCGGCAGTCCGGGCGGACCACCGCCCGCCACGCAGGTGACCGCAGTCTTGGCAGATGATCTGTCCTTGCATACAGTAGTTCCTGCTCGAAACGCCTCACATGCAAGGAGTGTGCGCCATGGACAAGCAACCCGTCGCCCTGGTCACCGGCGGTTCGGGCGGCACGGGCCAGGCGATCTGCCTCGCCCTGGCCCGCGAGGGCTTCACCGTCCTGATCAACTACAACAACAACATCGACGCCGCTGAGCAAACGCTTGAACTCATCGAGCAAGCGGGCGGAAAAGCCGACCTCTGTCAGGCCGACATCGCCCTTACCGAAGACCGCGACCTGCTGCTGGAGTACTGCATGGAGAACCTCGGCCGACTCGATCTGCTGGTCAACAATGCGGCTGTAGCACCGCCGGAGCGCCATGATCTGCTGGAGACGACCGAGGAGAGTTACGACCAGGTGCTCAACACGAACCTCAAGGCCCCCTTTTTCCTGACCCAGGCGGCGGCCAGGCTTATGATCCGTCAACTCCAGGAGGGCGACATTGCTTCGGCGGCCATCATCAACTGTTCGTCGGTCAGCGCGTATGCCGCCAGCACGAACCGCGGTGAATACTGTGTCAGCAAAGCCGGCCTGTCCATGCTCACCGCCCTGTTCGCGTCGCGTCTGGCTGAATCCGGCATCAACGTCTATGAGGTCCGGCGGGGCATGATCGATACCGCCATGCCCCCCGCCGTCCGCAAGGAGTACGACCGGCTCATCAAGGGGGGCATCTCGCCGATCAAGCGCTGGGGCCGCCCGGAAGACGTCGCGAAAGCAGTCGCGATGCTCGCCCGCGGCGACCTGGCCTTCTCCACCGGCGAGGTCATCAACGTGGACGGAGGGTTCCACCTCAGGAAGTTGTAGGCTCGATGCGGTCTGCATTCTATTCCCCGGGTGGGTGCCGGCTGCTCGTTGAACGCGAATGGTCTCCTGGGTAGAATCCCGCGACGGGATCCAGCCCGGATTATTCATGGAGGAATTCACCACGGAGACACAAAGGCCACGGAGAAAAGAAGTTGCGTGAGATTCTGGCGGATCGATGTTTCGACAGCGTGTCGATCGTCATGTCGAAACCCGAGTGGTTGATTTCAACTGGTTTCTTTGTTTTCTCCGGGCTCTCCGTGACTCCGTGGTGAGTAATCCGCACTGGTAGAGGCTTTCCGGTCGGCGACGCATCGATGCGATTCAGGGCATCCTGTTCTGTGCAGCTTGATGCCGGAGCGACCGGAGACCCCGCAGACGAGAGGAGCTGCTGATGAGTAGACGGTGTTTCGCGGTCCTCGCGGTGCTCGTTTTGCCCTGCTGCATGACAGGCTGTACGACCCCGAGTTCGCGCCATGTGTTTGAGCAGGAGGATTTCGGTCCGAGCAGCCTCGGGAAGGATACGAAGATCCTCGTGGTGACGGACGTGTGCATATGGCGCCATCTCGAGGATGGCGAAGGCGACTACGTGTCCGTTTTTGACTCGCGACGTGCGTGCCGCAAGGCGAGCGGGGCGATCTCAGCATATCTCATTTCACAGGGCTTCTCTGAGGTGCAGACCCTCCCGCTGGCCGTCGGGAGCTATTTGAGCGCAAGTGCGGAACTCCCGGTGTGCCGGTACCCCCATGGTGAGGCCTTTCCGGGCAAGTCGCCTTTCTGGATCAATGAGGAATGGTTGTCCGACAGCGAGTCGAATACCGCCGAGAGGGCGCACGGTCTCATGAATCCGATTCCAGTCTCATTTCGGGATCACCCGGAACGGGCCCGGGCACTCCCAGAGAATGACGCATTTCGCGAGGCCGTTCTCGAATTGAAACGACAGTACGGTTGCGACTATGCGCTGCTGCTCGCGGCGGGGGGATGGTTCGTTACCGAGAGGGAACAGGAAAAGGAACGGACGCCTCAATTGGTCGCCACCGCCGCACTTACCTTGGGTACGATAGTGTACGCCCAATGGCAGATCAGCAATATCAATGCGTTTGTGGCGCTGGTGGACGCTGACCGGGGCGAGTTGGCCTGGGCAAACAAGTTCTATCGGGATCCATTCCAGGAGGAAATGACGGGGAAGTTCAGGGCCGGCGGGTTGTACCACCCGGACATTCTGATCTACGATGACGACAGTCCCAGGGACGTCAACCGGTCTCTGATCGAGAGGATGACGGACCCGGCGTTGCAGGCGTGGTGCAGAAAGCCATGCCACGACCGGTGGCTGGAGCTGACGAGCGAGCTACTGTATCACCTTGCACCGCCTCAGTAATCCAATGGACGCTGAGTCAGCTTGAGCGAGAACTCGCGGGAGGAGGACCTCTGGTGAAACGCGTAAACGCCCTGCCGGTCGCACTCATCGTGATCGCTGCTTTTCTCTGTGGTTGCGGCAACACGCGCCGCCACATTCTCAAAGCCGCGCCGCAGGACGGCCACGCGGAAAACCTGGCCGTATCGGCGGACGCGGCGTTTGAGGTCGCCATGCAGGTGTGCACGGATCTTGGGTTTGAGGTCTTTGAGGTGGACGAGGCGAAACACACGGCGCGAATGTTGGGGACTGAAGGCAAACGCATTTACGTGAATGCCGCCATTTTCGTCGAGGAGACCGGCCCGGATTCATGCCGGGTCAGCGTTGTCACTCAAGACGATGCCGGCAAGCCGCCCGGGAACGACTGGACGAGCAAGATAATCAAGGAAATGAAAGCGGCCGTGTGTAGCGGCGTGCAGCCATGTTGGTCCTCGGGGCCAGGATCGGCGCCTGGCGTTGCAGGCTCCTCGACGAGGCCGCCGTAGTGCTCGCAGGGGACGGAGTGCAGCGCCGTCATCCCTTGATGCCTACTGCCCGACCGCTGATGGCTGATGGCTGACAGCTTCCCCATGTCCACCACGCCTGAGATTCTCTATCCGGTTGATTCTCGGCCGCCGATGGGCCGAACGCTGGTGCTCGCGCTGCAGCACGTGCTGACCATGTTCGGGGCGACGGTCGCGGTGCCGCTCCTGCTCGGGCCGGCGATGGGGATGGATCGGGCGCAAATCGCGACCCTGATCAGTTGCGTGATGCTGTGCTCGGGTCTGGGCACGGTGCTGCAAGTGACTTGGGGGTCGCGCCTGCCGATCGTCCAGGGCATCTCGTTCTCGTTCCTGGCGGCGTTTTTCGCGATTATCAGCTACGGGAAGGCGGCAGGGTTGGGCCCCGGGGGGATCATGCAGCTCATCGCCGGGGCGATAATCGTCGGGGCCCTTGTCGAGACGGTCGTGGGTTTCAGCGGCCTGATCGGGTGGTTCCGGCGGGTGCTCTCGCCGGTGGTCGTCGGCCCGGTGATCATCCTGATCGGTCTGGCCCTGTTTGAGCACGGCGCGCCCAAGGCGGGGGTGCATTGGCCGACGTCGGGATTGACGATCCTGCTGGTGATCATCTTCGCTCTCGTTCTGGCCCGGCGATCGCGCTTCTTCAGGATCTTTCCGATTATCAGTGCGGTGGTGATAGTCTGCGTCACAAGCGGCCTGTTGACAGCGGCCGGCGTTTACCCGCCCGGTCATCCCGCGGGCATCAATCTTGACACGGTGGCGAGCTCGCCCTGGGTCCGGCTGCATCCGGCGGAGATCATCCTGCCGTGGGGCCCGCCGCAGTTTCAGGCGGGTCTGATCGTGGCCACGTTGGCGGGGTTCCTGGCATCGATGATCGAATCGGTGGGCGACTATCACGCCTGCTCATACATGGCCGGCGGGGGCGATCCGACGCCGAAGCAAATCTCGCGTGGTATCGGCTGCGAGGGGATCGGCTGTCTGCTGGCCGGCCTGGTGGGCGGCTTCAGCTCGACGTCTTACTCCGAGAACATCGCGCTGGTGGGGCTTACCCGGGTCGCCTCGCGGTTCGTCGTGCTGGCCAGCGGCGTGATGCTGATTCTGCTCGGTTTGTTCGCCAAGTTCGGTGCGTTTGCCGCCGCCATTCCGGGCCCGGTCGTGGGCGGGCTCTACTGTACCCTGTTCGGCCTGATTGCGGCGGTGGGCATTCAGCAGCTCGCCAAAGCGGACCTCACCAGTGACCGTAACCTGTTCATCGCCGGGTTCTGCCTGTTCATGGGCCTGTCGGTACCCGCGTACTTTGAAGGCTACCTGACCATGTATTCGCCCGGAGCAGACGAACTGTTGGCGAGCGTGCCGGGGACGCTCCGCAACATCATCGAAGCGGTCGGCAGGACCGGCATGGCCATCGCCGCCATCATCGGTATCGTCCTGGACAACGTGATCCCCGGCACGCCGCAGGAACGCGGGTTGACCCGTGAGCCGGTCATCGAGCCGAAAGCACCCGGGGCCCACGAATGAGGGTCCATAACACTCTGGGCGGCTCGTCGGAAAGCGCCGCCCCCCAGGTGTTTCCGAACCGCGACCGTAAGGAAGCGGACCCCTCTCCGCAGCGCGTCCATGAGGAGGCGGCCCTGGCGCATCCGCAGGTACTCCCCTCCCTGACGGTCGGGGTTCGGAAAAGCGAGGTGCCGCCCCGCTGCCCACCCGAAGGTCCCCGCCGAGACTGTCATACACCCCACGAATGACCGGCAAAAAGCCGCCCATTGGCCACGGAGCGTTCCCCGGGTAGACTGAGACGCGCGCTGTTCTTCGCCGCTACCGATCGGACGGGCCCGATCGTGAACGCCGGAACATGAGTATGGATGATCAACAGGTCGCATTGGTCACCGGGGCGGGACAGGGGATCGGGCGGGGAATCGCCCTCAGACTGGCCCGGGACGGCTTCAACTTGGTGATCAACGATATCGTGGCTGATCCGGCCACTACGCAACGGGGTGCCTACGAGGTCAAGAAGATCATCGAGGCAATGGGGGTGGGGGCCGAGGTGTTCCAAGCGGACGTTGCTTCGGCCAAAGATCGCCAGGCGATGGTCAACTTCATCGATGAGCGGTTTGGCCGGCTCAATCTGCTGGTCAACAACGCCGGCGTCGCACCCAGGCAGCGCAAGGACATCCTGGAAGCCACCGAGGAGAGCTTCGAGCGGCTCATTTCCGTCAACCTCCAGGGCCCCTACTTCCTGACCCAATTGGTTGCCAACCGCATGATTGCCTGGAAGCAGCAGGGCAAGGTGACTGCACCCCGCATCGTGTTTATCAGCTCGATTTCCGCTTATACTTCTTCGCCCAGCCGGGGCGAATATTGCGTCTCCAAGGCGGGGTTGAGCATGGCTGCGAAGCTTTATGCCGACCGTCTGGGCGAATACGGCATTCCCGTTATCGAGATCGCCCCCGGCATTATCGAGACGCCCATGACCGCACCGGTCAAGGGTAAGTATGACAAACTGATTGCCGAGGGCTTGCTCGTCAACAAGCGATGGGGCCAGCCTGAGGACGTGGCCGCCGTCGTGTCGGCTTTCGCCCGCGGTGATCTCGATTACTCCACGGGCCAGAGTATCGAGGTGGGCGGAGGGTTCGGTTTGAGAAGGCTCTAGTTCCGCCTTCAGCAACATAGTTACGTCCGATTCTGATCCGAGGGCTAATGGCCGGCGCGGGGTATCGACCGTTCACGCACGATCGACGTGTTGCCTGTGCGAATGGCCCGTCGCTGGCGCTTCGGGCTCTGATGGGAGACACTGCGAAGCAATGATTGATCGAACGGAAATAGAACTCAACGGGTTGAAGATCCCCGTCTACTATCTGAATACGGTGGTGGTTGGCAGCGGTGCGGCGGGGCTGAACTGTGCCTGCCGCCTGTTCCGCGAGATGGAAGAGACCGGGGTGGAGAATCCGACGGACCAGCTCGCGCTGGTGACGCGGGGCATCGGGCTGGGTACGTCGAACAACTCGGGATCGGACAAGCAGACTTATTACAAGATGGGGACGGGCGGGGAGCCGGACCGGCCGGTTGATTTCGCTGACACGTTGACGGCCGGCGGCTGCACCCACGGCGACATCGCGCTGATCGAAGGGCAGAACTCCCTCCGTGGCTTTTATCGCCTGGCCGATCTCGGCGTCCCCTTCCCCCATACTTCAACCGGCGGCTTCGTCGGCTACAAGACCGACTACGACCCGCGCCAGAGGGCCACGTCGGCCGGTCCCTGGACCTCACGTTTCATGGTCCGCAAACTCCTGGCCGAGCTCGAACGCTACGGGATCGAGGTCTTCAACCGTTATTACATGCTTGCGGTCATTACCGGCGGGAAAGACGCTGGTTCGGCTTGCGGCCTGCTTTGTGTGGACGTGACGAGGGAGAAGGAGCGCGACCACGGCCTGGTGCTTTTCAGTTGCCGCAATACGGTCGTCGCCGGCGGCGGGCCGGGGGAGCTCTACGAGATCTGCGTCTATCCCAAGGGCCAGATGGGGCCTTACGCCGCCCTGTTTGAAGCCGGCGCCGAGGCTCATAACCTGACCGAGTCGCAATTCGGCCTGGCTTCGATCAATCCCCGATGGAACCTCTCGGGAACCTATCAGCAGGTGATACCCCGTTACTTCAGCACCGACCAGAACGGCAAGGACGAGCACGAGTTCCTCAACCCCTGGTTCGATTCGATGTCCACTCTGGCAACGGACATTTTCCTCAAGGGCTACCAGTGGCCTTTCGACCATGACAAGGTTGCCGAGTATGGTTCCTCTTTGATCGACATTCTGGTCCAGAACGAGATGATCAACCGGTGCCGCCGCGTCTTCATGGACTTCCGCGAGAACCCGCGGGCCACCGACGGCCTCGAGGCATTCACGCTCGATAAGCTCAAACCGGAAGCGCTAAGGTATCTTCAGAAATCGGGGGCCACGCAGGTCACCCCGATCGAACGCCTGGCTCACATGAACCAGCCAAGCATCGATCTCTACCAGCAGATGGGCGTGGACCTGTGGACCGAGCCGCTGGAAGTCGGCGTGTGCAACCAGCACTGCAACGGCGGCTTCGCGGTGGACTCGTGGTGGGAATCGAACGTCCGGCACCTGTTCGTGGTGGGTGAACTGGCGGGCACGCACGGGGTGAAGCGGCCCGGGGGTTCGGCCTTGAATGCCGGTCAGGTCGGCGGCATGCGGGCCGCCCAGCGCATCGCACACGTCTACTATGAAAACGATCTCGCCCTCGACAACTTCCGTCAGCGCGCTGATCCGATCGTGCAACGCTTCGCCAAGGAGATTCACCGGATCAAAGCGCAACGTGACGATTCGCTCAACTGCGGGCCGACGAGAAACGAGATCCAACACCGTATGAGCAAGTATGCGGGAATGGTTCGTTCGGTTTCCGGAGTGACGCAGGCATTGGCAGCGGCAAGGGTGCAATGGAAAACGATCTGCAAGAGCGGCTTGAAGCAGGACCGCGACGGGTTCGTACAGGCCGTGGAAGTGCGCGAACTGGCCCTGGCCCAGTTGGGTTTCCTGGAGGCCATTCTGGCCCTGCTGAAACGCGGCAGCGGATCGCGGGGCTCGCACCTGGTCACCGACCCGGCCGGCGTGCTGCCCCATCCCGATCTCGGCGAAGAGTGGAAGTACATTCCCGAGAACCTGGAACTGCGCAAAGAAGTCCTCGGCGTCGTTTACGACATCGCACGGGATACGTTCGAGAGCCGGGTCAAGACTCCCAACCCGCGCCCGGAAGGCGAATTCTGGTTCGAAAACACCTGGGCCGAGTATCGCCGGGCCGCGGTTTTTGCAAAGGATCGGGCCGACCGACCAAGGGGATACAAGCTTCACCAGCAATGAAGAGGTGAAGATAGGATACGAAAAGAGGCGGCGATTGCGCCCTGCGGTCCGCCTGAAGCGGCGGCACGCTCGCCGAAAGGGACACTACGGGGTGGGGAGTTCGGAGGGACCGGTCTTCTTCTCGACGCGGAGCTTCACCGTCGGCTCCGGGCCGACCAGCCTGACGTCGTCGAAGCCGGGGGGGAACCTGAAACGGACCGGTTTGGGCCGGAAGGTCTCGCTTCCGGCAGTTGCCGGGCGCGAGCCCGTGACACCTGCCGGCTCCTGCGGCAAATCATTATCGTCAATCACGACGTAGGCGTCGGTGTTGCTCTCGAGCTCCCTGAGCCGATTCAGCTTGGTGATCGGGACATGCACGTTGATCGTCTGGGTGAATTGGGCGCCGGTGTCGTCTTCCCACACGATCTCGCAGCCGTCGAAGAAATCCTGGGTCTTGATCATCACGCCCAGCGGCCTCACCGTTATCCGCTCCACATCCGATTTGCGCTTGAGCCGGAGGGTGACCTGGACACTGGCGGGTTCGAAAGTGGCTTCAATACCCGGCCACGATGACTCCAACTCTACGGTCACAGTCAGGGGGTCGTCGGACTCGGCAGGCTGTTTCTCCAGTTCCTCCGCGATCGCTTCTTCCAGAGAAAGCGACAAGGGCGGAAGGAGGGATGTTGCACCGAGTCTGCTTTGGAGGACGCGGGCGACGACTTTGTCCGAGTTGACTACCGGCCTGGTGGCGTCCAGGTAGTCCTCGAATCTCCCGGCAGTCGGTTTAAGTTGCACGGGGACGGTTTGGTATCGATCGACGATCAGATCAACCGTCTCGGGCGAGATGCTCTGCAACGTCAGCCCGCGTTCGAGGATATCCGGGTGGCTACTCAGATCGTCAAAGAGCTTCAGCCGGTGCCGCCCGGGCTCGAGTTCTTCCGCCACCTTGACGGTCAAAGCGAATCCCCCGTAGTCATGTTCGCTTTTCAGAAGCCCTATCTTGCGCTTGGGCCCACGCAACGTCATCTTGATCTGCGCGACGTTCCGCTTCTCCCTCGGTACCTCGGCATTGTCGTCTGCGGCATCCGGGAGTCTCAGTTCCAGGGGGCTGTGCGGTTCGGCCGGCGTGATCGTGACGGGTACGACGAACGTGGCCATGCCCTGGCTCGTCCGGTCGGCGTAGGCCCAGATCAGGATGGTCAAGCACAAGGTGGAGAGGATAATCCGAATGTGAGTTCTCATAGTGCCGCCCGGGCCGCCGGTTTGGCCCGCTCAGGTTGTTTGGGGAGCGATCGATCGGCGGGGGTCGAAGAGGCCGCGTCGCCGCCATCGTCGTCAGCCGACTTCGGTGGGAGCGGCGGTTGCGATCGCGGGGACAGCTTCGTGCGCCGGCGCTTCATGCTCCGCGGACTCGCCAGGTGTCGTCTCAACGTCCGGAACAGGGCATCGGAAGGGATGTGGAGGTAAAGCCGACCCCCCTCGGCAATCGAGATCGAGCCGGTCTCCTCGCTAACCACGACCACGACGGCATCGGAATCGAGACTCAGCCCGACGGCGGCCCGATGGCGGCTGCCAATCGACCGATCAGTACCTTCGGCGTCCCCGAGTGGAAACTGGCAGCCGGCAGCGGCGATCTGACCCCGTTGAATTACCACCCCCAGGTCGTGAAGGGCTGAGCCGGGCCAGAAGATCGTGTTCAGCAGTTCCGACGAGAGCCGGGCGTTAAGTCGAACACCCAGATCGGTGAGCCCCGACAGACCGATATCTCGCTCGATCGCGATAAGCGCCCCGATCTTGTTCTTGGAAAGTTGCCCGCAGGCGGTGGCAATCGGGCGTGCGATGCGATCGATCTCCGACTGTCGTGGCCGCCGCCACCGGGTTTCGCCCAGACGCATGAGGCCCCGGCGGAGCTCCGGCTGAAACACTACCAGCGTGGTCAGCAACACGGTCCAGACGAACGGCTCGTACAGCACGTCTATTCGTTCCAGGCCGAACCAATCCGCCAGAACCTTGACCACCAGGAACCCGCCGGCCAACAGGATCACCAGGCCCTGCAACAGACTGGCGCCGCGGGTACCGTGCAGAAACCGCAACACGCCATACACGACGACCCCGATCAGGATCATCTCAAAAGCGATTTCCCCGGGCGAGTAGGCCTCCGAATGAAAGAGCGTGTTGAGATAATTGCTAATCGTTCGAATCATCTGCCTGTTAATCGGGTCTGCGAAGCCGGCGGCAACGCTGACCGACCTCCATAATGAGTATACGATATCGAGTTCGTCCCGCCAACCGTCGGATCGCCCGGAACGGGCCATGTTCGCCCGTTTTTTGCCGGGTCGCGATCGATCCTGTCCCTCGCCGCCAATTGAAGGGGATGAGGCAACGGGTTAGAATCCCCCGCTGCCAGAGAGGGGCATCTGCACGGGTCCGATTCGTCGAACTAGAAGGAGCCCGGATGCGCGGTGACGGCCAATCCACGGGAATGTTGGCGGTCGAAGGCCTGCGGCCCCTGGCCGCCGGTACGCCGGTCGTCGTGTCGGCCCTGGCTGTCCTCTCGGCGCTGGCGGCCCCGTCCGCGGCCCGGCCGAAGCCCGACCGGACCGTTATGGTCCCGATGTCCGACGGGACCAGATTGGCCACCGACATCTACCTGCCCAAGACCGGCGGGCCCCGTTGGCCCGTCAGGCTCGTCCGCACCCCCTATAACCGCGTCATCTACGACGGTGAGTACGGATCCAATGCCGATCGCGGGTACGTGATGGTCGTGCAGGACATGCGCGGGCGGTTCGATTCCGAAGGCAAAGACCTGGCCTTCGTCGATTGTGGCTGGAACGAGAACCGGGACGGCGTCGATACGCTCAAGTGGATCCACGCCCAGCCGTGGTGCAACGGAAAGGTGGGGACCGAGGGGGCATCGGCCATGGGCATCACCCAGTGCATGCTCGCCGCCGCCGACCCGCCCGATCTGGCCGCCCAGTACATCCTGGTGGCAGCCCCGAGTCTCTATCACCATGCCGCCTACGTGGGGGGCGGGCTGCGGGCGTCACTGGTCGTGGGGTGGCTGACGGATTGCGGCTTCCATCCCGATAATGTCTGGGTGACGGCGGGACACCCGTTCTACGACGACCATTGGAGACGCCTGGATTCCATCGCCCGGGCCGAGCGCATCAACGCACCGGCGGTCCACTTCGGCGGGTGGTTCGACGTCTTCCTCCAGGGCACCATTGATGGGTTCGTCGCCCGCCACAACCGCGGCGGGCCGGCAGCGCGGGGCTCGCAGAAGCTCATCGTCGGCCCCTGGGGTCACGGCGGCCCTCACCGGGACGCTCGATCCCCGGCATTGAAATGCCGTCCGGTCGGCGAAGTGACGTTCCCGGCCAATGCGCTGAAAACGCCGTTTGCCTGCGGCGGCAACGAGTGGTTCGATTACTGGCTCAAGGGCGTCGATACCGGCATCGAGCAAGTGCCGGCCGTCCAGTACTACACCATGGGAGCGATCGGCGAGCCCGGCGCCCCGGGCAACGAATGGCACACCGCCGACAACTGGCCCGTGCTGAGCGTCCCGACGCCCTTCTACCTCCATCCGGACGGGACGCTCTTTCGCACCAAACCGGAGAACCCCGATGGAGCCGTCGCCTACGACTACAACCCCCTCAAGCCCGTGCCGACCCGCGGCGGGTGCCTGCTGACCCTGAAGGCCGGGCCCTTCGATCAGCAGGACCTCGAACAGCGCCCCGATGTCATCACCTTCACCACCGCGACCCTCACCGAGCCGATCGAGATCACCGGCCGGCTGACCGCCAGACTCGTGATCGTCTCCGACCGCGCCGATACCGACTTCACGGTCGAGCTGACCGACGTGTACCCGGACGGTCGCAGCATGAACGTGGCCGACGGCCTGGCCAGGTGCCGCTGCCGGAAGGGCTTCGATCGGCTCGCGCTGCTCACACCGGGCGAGCCGGCGCCGATCGAGGTGGACCTCTGGTCCACGAGCATCGTTTTCAACAGGGGACACCGCATCCGCGTAGCGGTCAGCAGCAGCAACTACCCCCGCTTCGACGTCAACGTGAACACCGGTTGGCCCGGCTGGCCGATGGGGCCCGTCCTGCCGGCCCGCAACCGGGTTTTGTGCAACCACGCGCACGCATCGCACGTCATCCTGCCGGTCGTCAAGTGAGCCGGTGGTCAAGTGACAGGAGCCGGCGGCAACCCCGAGAACGCGTGCGAAGCCACGCTCTTCAGCCTTGCCTGAACCGCTACTTGCATCGGACCTCTTTCGGGGAGGATTGTCCGCCCGGTATGCTGAATTGAATTCGAGGGCGCAGAAGTGATATAATGACGTGTGGGGTTGTATTCCGGGTACGTCGCGGAGTTGAACAATGCAGCGGATTATGCGAAACGGCGCGAGGTTCGTCCTTGCGTCAGTCCTTATGTTGGCAGCGGCGGGTCCGGGCCGGGCGGCCACTATCGGTAACGTGGTCTCCTTCTCGACGGCCGGTCGGGACGTCACGTTCGACATCAACGACGGCAGCAAGGTCCGGATCGGCATTCTGACGGCGGACCTGGCCCGCGTCCGCATCGCCCCCGGCGGCGTGTTCGGCTCGAACGTCTCACGGGCGGTCGTGACGACGAGCTGGCCGCCCGCGCCCTTCTCGACCGCCGACGCCGGCGGTGCCGTGACTATCACCACCGACGCGATGAAATTGGTGGTCAACAAGACGCCGTTCGTCCTTCAGTGCCGCGACCTGAGCAACAACCTGATCCTCACCGATGACCCATCGCGCCGCATCCAGTGGGACGGCGGCAGAACCCAGGTCTACAAGACCACCCGGTCGGGCGAGAAGTACGTCGGGCTCGGATGGCGGACGCACGGACTGGTGCGCAACGGCACCCGGTTTTACATGAAGAACGTGCCGACGTACAACGATCCCGACGCCTTCTACGCCGGAATTCCGTTATGGTACGGCCTGCGCAACGGGACGGCCTACGCCGTCTTCTTCGACGACACCTCCTGGGGCACGATCGACTTGACCTCCACTTCCAGCGGCTACATGTCGTTCAAGAACCTGGGCGGGACGGCGGACTACTACTATTTCACCGGCCCGACCATGGCGGGTATCCTCGACCGCTACACCGAGCTGACCGGCAGACCGTTCATGACGCCCAGATGGGCATGCGGTTATCAACAATCCAGGTGGAGTTACACACCTCAGTCTGAGGTGCTGAGTATTGCCAATGAATTCCGAACACGCCAGATACCATGCGATGTCATATACATTGACGTGGACTACATGGATCCGGATCACTACCAACTCAGCTTCAATCCTGCTACCTTTCCTGATCCGACCGGTATGTGCACGACACTTCACGGGCAGGGCTTCCGCACGATTACAAACATCGAGTCTTTCCTTGTGGAAGGAAGTTCAAAGTGGAACAGCGCCAACTCCAATGGGTATCTACTGGAATACAATGGCTCGGCTCATCGCGGCTGGTACGACTACGCACATTATGTAATGGGAACGCCAACCGGCTGGGTCTCGTGGGTAGACCTCACTGAACCGGCGGCGCGAAGCTGGTTCGCGGGTCGGCATACGCCTTTCCTGAGTCATGGGATAGACGGCATCTGGAATGACAAAGACGAACCGGAAGAACTGGGCGGCTCCTGGCCGAGCGACGTTGCCTACGACAACGAGGGCAGCCCTGCTTACCACAGTGAAATGGGCACTCAATACTGCCTGTTCCAGACACAGTTCTCGTACGATACCTTGAAGAACCACTACCCGAACGAGCGGCCGTTCGTGCTGAGCCGGGCTGGCTATGCGGGCATCCAGCGAAGCTCGGCCGTCTGGTCGGGCGACAACACGAGCAAGTGGGACCATGCCCAGCTCAACATCCCGATGGGCCTTTCGATGTCGATATCCGGCCAGCCGCACAACGGCCACGACATCGGCGGGTTCTTCAACGATCCTCCAGGTTCCGAGAACCCGATCTCGCCAGAGCTGTACGCACGATGGATGCAGTGGGGTGTCTTCACTGCGTTCTGCCGGCAGCACCACTACGGGAATGGAAATCACGGCAACTGCCCGTACGTGGAGCCGTGGGAGTTCGGAACAGCCGTCGAGAACATCTGCCGCGAGTTCATCGAGTTGCGGTATCGCCTGATGCCCTATCTTTACACGCTTTTCCACGAGGCCCACACGACCGGGGCGCCCGTCCACCGGCCGACGATGTACGACTTCCAGGATGATCCCAACACTATCCTGCAGGATTACGACTTCATGTTCGGGCCGCTCGTGCTCATCAGTCCTGTCTACACGGAAGAAGCGACGAGCCGGTCGGTCTATCTTCCCGCCGGTGCCGAGTGGATCAACTGGTGGGATGACACGCTCTATGCCGGCGGTCAGACCGTCAACACGGCGGCGCCGCTGGAGAGGCTGCCGATCTTCGTTCGCGGCGGGGCGATCATCCCCATGGCCCCGGTCTCGCAATACGACGGCGAAACCCCGATCGACGTCCTGACGCTCGAGCTGTACCCGGTCGGCGAGACCAGCGACTTCACCCTGTACGAGGATGACGGCATCTCCTGGGCGTACCAGAGCGGCGTGTTCGCCAGCACGACCTGCACGATGTCCGGCAGCGGTGATTCGTTCACCCTGGACATCGACGCCCGCCAGGGCAGCTACGTGCCGACCTCCCGCAGCTATCTCCTGAAAGTCCACCGCTGGCCCGGGCATACGCGCGTGGCCGGGCTGAACGGCGGGGAGATGACCGAGTACTTCACCTGGCCCGCGTTCGAAGCGGCGGCGGAAGGATACTTCCTGGACACCCTTACCGACATCCTCTACGCGAAGTTCGAGGACACCGGCGGGTCACTGGTATTCACGTTCGGCGGGACCCCGGTCCCGAACGTCCCGGGCGACTTCGACGACCCGAGAGACGGCGACGTCGATCAGGAGGACTTCGGCCACATCCAGGCGTGTCTCGCCGGTTCGACCGTGGGGCCCAGCCCCGAATGCCGGAACGCCGATCTCGACAGGGACAACGATGTCGATCTGTATGACATGGTCCTGTTCATCGGCTGCATGAGCGGCCCCAACGTGCCCGGCGATCCCGATTGGTAACCGTTCACAGGTGGAATGGATAACTGACTGTGCCATAACGAGTTAGGCGCTTTCCAGCGTCGCACTATGGGGCCTGATCAAGAAGTCGTAACTCCTTGGGATAGAAAGAGTTACGTGATCGGACTCGCGAGACCCGTGAACGGTTACCCCGATTGCACCGGCTTATAGCGGCTGCGGCACGTGTTTGAACAGTGCAACGGTGGGCCAGTACCCGACCCAAGATGCCCACTCGTCCGATCCAGGCGGCGCACGAGCGGTACGCCGGAATCTTCCTGCCGGGCCCGGGTGCATGACACTTTGGGCGGCTTGTTGGAAGGCGCCGCCCCCAGGTGTTT
>CAZOIA010000123.1:0-16693 GCA_964579675.1 uncultured Planctomycetales bacterium
GGCACCGGCAACCGAAAGGGCCGGAAAACAGATAGGCCGCTCCTACACCACCGCGTCAGGTCTCGACTCTACCCGAGTTGGCCGCCTCCCGCTGCCGCTTGCGGCTTCGCACTTCATGCCCCGTGGTCCACCTGTCAGGACATTGCCCGCCCGGCGGCCACGCTTGCGGGGAGGATTGCCGCTCCGGTATGGTCTCCTCCGCAGAGCGAGATCCGGCATGAAGATTCTGGTGATTAACTGCGGCAGCTCCTCGATCAAGTACCGCCTGTTCGACATGCGGGCCGAGACTGAGTTGGCCCGGGGTCTGATCGAGCGGATTGGCGAGCCGATCTCGGACGTCTATCACCAATGCGGCCCCATCGAGGCTCGCGTCACCGAGCCCGTTGCCGACTACGAAGCGGGCGTTCGATGCCTGTTGCGCCTGCTCACCCGGGGGGGAGAGAACCCGCCGCTGGCCGGCATCGAGGAGATCAGCGCGGTCGGCCATCGGGTGGTGCACGGGGGCGAGCGCTTTTACGATTCCGTCGTGATTGACGACGACGCGATCGAGGCCATCCGTAGTTACTGCGAGCTGGCCCCGCTTCACAACCCGCCCAACCTGGCCGGGATCGAGGCGGCGATGCGAAACCTGCCCGACCGGCCGCACGTGGCCGTGTTCGATACCGCGTTCTTCCAGACCATGCCGCCCCACGCCTACGTATACGCGGTGCCCTACGAGTGGTATACCGAAAAGCACATCCGGCGCTATGGGTTCCATGGCACCAGCCACCGGTACGTCTCGCTGATCGCGGCCGAGCTGCTGGGCCGGGCGGAACCGAACCTCGTCACCCTGCACCTCGGCAACGGGTGCAGCGTAACCGCCATTCGCCGCGGCAAGGCCATCGATCAGAGCATGGGCCTGACGCCGCTGGAGGGGCTGGTGATGGGAACCCGTTGCGGCGACGTGGATCCCGCGATGGTGTTTCACCTGACCCGGCTGGGAATGGAGCTTCACGAGATCCACGACGCGATGGAAAACCGCGGCGGACTGCTGGGTATCAGCGGCGTGTCGCGGGACATACGCGACGTTTACCAGGCAGCGCAGGACGGCAACGAGCGGGCGGCGCTGGCCCTCGACGTATTCGCCTACCGGGCCAGGAAGTATCTCGGCGCGTTCGCAGCCGAGCTCGGCCAATGCGATGCGGTCGTCTTCACCGGCGGCATCGGCGAAAAGGCAGCCTTCATGCGGACTCGAATCCTCGACGGACTCGCCCCGATCGGCATCAGGCTCGACCCCCGGCGCAACGATCAGCAGCCCGTTGGCCCCTTCCGCATCTCCGCCGATGCCAGCCCCACCGAGGTCTGGGTCATCCCGACCAACGAAGAGCTGATGATCGCCCGCGACACCTGGCGGCTGATCCGAGGCTAAGCCCTTCGCAGGAGAGAATGCACAGTCGCCTGCTCTCTAATCGGAGGAAATGGACATCGGACTGTGCATTCATGAACTAACAGCGTTGGATACACCTGGCTTGTGGCCAGCCGAGCCCTCAGCCTGTGCGGTCTCAAGGAGTCCGCTTGGCCTTCCACGCAACTGAATCCGCCAATTGCCGGGCCCGTCTCGCTGGTCCTGTAAGATAAACGGGCGACCCGGCAAGCGAGACCGAGCCGTCCGGGATCTTCCTGCCCATGATGTCCACCCATTTGGCGTCGCGCTGCGAGGTAACCATCGTGCCCGCCTCATCTTCGTGATCCGACCACAGGACCACCACCGATCTTTCTTCCGTCTCGAACGCGAGACAATGTACGCCCTCGTGAAGAATCCGCTCGCGAACCATCTTCGGGCGCGATCCGAGAAGCCTGGTGAAGACTCCCAAAGCGGGGAAGACCTTGCGTGGTGTGCCTCCCTGCGCGAATAGACAGCACTCAAAGCGCCATTCGTTTATCGGGCCGTTAGTGCCCGCATGAATGAAGGCCTTCTCGACGCCGCGCGCCAGCATGATCGTCAGGAAGCGGATTGTATATGCGGCACAGGTCTGCTCGTCACCCAACAGGTTGGCCCATGCCCACTCCTCTTCAAAGAAGGGGCGGGCAGGAATGTCGTCGGTGCCATAGTATGAGAACTCTGTGATCCAGATCGGCTTGGGGCCACCGTACTCGCGCATCATCTTCAGGACACCGTCCATTTCGGACAGGTACCCTTCGGGCGGGCGCTCGCCGGGATACATGTGCAGATTGAAGATATCCACATGCTTCAGGCATCCTGCTTCGAGTACTTCGCGGGTAAATCGATCAGGAGGTCCGGCAATGCCGCCGATGACCTTGCATCTGGGGTCTGCCGCCCGCATAGCCGAGGCTGCCTTCCGCAGCAGTTCCACATAATCGGCCGGCGTATAACGGCGCCCTGGATGCTCCCTGACGCCCTCGCCCGGTAGCGCATAGCTGGTGAAGATCGGTTCGTTCAGGAATTCCCAGACCTGGATCCGGTCCTTGTATCTCTCTACCGCCTTGGAGACGAATTCCGCCAGCTTCTCGGGGTCTTGAGGGGCCCATGCCTGACGAAGCCGTACCCCTGGATAGCCCGTCGTGGGCAGATCCGGCGAGGCCTCGGAGATCCAATCGGCTGACGGGAAGGGAGGCAGCAGTGGCAGCAGTCCCACGTCCTCCTTCAGAACCCGGTTCAACTGCTCGTCGCCCACCTCCCACCGGTACTCGCCTGGCGAGGGCTCGATGTCCTGCCACTTAAGGCTCCAGTCCCGGTACCAGGCTATGCCTGCCTTCTTTGCGAGTCGGATAAGGTAGGGCGTCGGGAAGGCGTGGTTGATACCCAGTATGGAGTCACCATCCGGCTGGGGAGGAACAATGGCTATCCGGAGCCCTTTTGTCTCGGTTCGTCCTCCAGTTGCGCACCGCATCTCAATGTGGTAGAAACCCTTCCAGTCGCGAGGCAGTACGATCTCCCGGCGGACGGTAGAACCCGCCGGCACATCCACGGACATGCTCGGCAACGACACCTTGACATCGAAGAAATCCAGCACCGTGAACTCGATAACCACCTTGGCCGCCAGGTTTCCATGATTGTGTGCGCGCAGTAGCAAGCACGCCTGCTCACCGTACTGAAAAACTCCGCTGGGTTGAGAGGGCTCAACACCAACTTCTATCATGTTTCGTGGGATGAACGCGGTTGGCTGCGCAGCCTTCTCGAATTGAACGGCATCAAGGTCAACGTGCACGAACTTGTCCTCAGACAGGCGTGGTCCGATGGTCACGAATGCGTATCGGTGCTTAGGTCGAAATGTAAACGAATAGCGCCGCCAGGCCGTGCTGAGGCCCACTTCGCGGCGGTAATCCTGCTGACCGGCCCGCGGTGTCGCAGATCGCACGCCCAGGGCAGCCGGCACACCTTCCCCGCTGGCCCGCATGTCGCAGGACAGCGTATAGTCTGCTCCCGGCTCGACCGGGATCCAGCCCAGGCTGGCCGCGAGCGGTCGCAACTGTGGGCGTACGACAGGTTTCAAATAGTCGAAGTGGAGAACCGGCGTCCGGTCTTTGCCGAGGGGGATTCTGAGGAACGCCTTTCCCTGGCTTCCTCCCGAGTCCTCAATGTGGCCGTGCAGACGAGCAAGGTTGCCGCCCCAGCCGACCGGATCACCCAGAGAGGACCATCCCGCCCCTCTCGCTTCGAATGAACCGTTCGGTACCAGGTTACGCGTGCCCGCCGGCGGAACAACGTTCGTGAACTCGAGCGCCTGTTGTTCCAGCTCGATGATTTGGACATCGTCCACGTAGAGGGTGCCCGGCCGGGTGAACCAGAACTGGAGCCGGCTCGTCTCTGCGACGGGGCGGGTCGCTCGGAACATCCGGCGGACGGTCTTCCATTTGCTGCCCACTGTGAAGCTTCTGTACAGGCCGCAATGCTGCCAGTTCCTCATGTCCTGCAGGGCAACCTTGACCGGATGGCCGCTCAGCCCTTCCGCTCGCATGCGGGCTGAGAACTCGT
Organism: uncultured Planctomycetales bacterium; assembly: GCA_964579675.1. GTDB lineage: Bacteria > Planctomycetota > Phycisphaerae > UBA1845 > PWPN01 > CAZOIA01. The sequence continues at coordinate 3,977 of CAZOIA010000123.1, forward strand.
AGACCTTTTGCTTTTCGACTCCCACCACGCCGACCTGCGCCAGCATCGCATGACTCCCTCCGGTTCGCGCCTCACATCGCGTGCATACGAGCTTTGCGCAGGAATTGCCCTTTGTCGGTGCCACCGTCAGGGACTGGCTGACGCTGTCGTCTCCGGCAGCCGCCCACCTGACGGGCGTGCCGTCCTCGGCTTGCGTGAAGTCGCCGTTGATGACGAGATTCCGTGCAAGCGCCGCGTCATATACTAAGAGAACACAGCCGATAAGAAACAGCAGTCGCATAAGAGCGCCGAGCCTCCACACGCTTGTTTGATGAGTAAACACAAGGCACCCATTGCCATTCGGATCTCGCCAACGCTGACCTGCCCCCGCCGATGATACCACTTTCTATGTTAGTCCGTCTCCCCTCCGGGCAATACCTACCAAGTCCAGCCCCGGTGCTTTCCGGAAGGGTTTTGAAGCCGGGGGTGCAGGGGCCGTTGACGGTCATAGCCTGTCGCCCTACTATCGTCGGCGGCGAGAACCGCTTTGGGTGTTCCCTGGCGAGTTTAGAGGCCGCATTCGCAAGAGGAGGTAAGTTATGCGTTTCCTTCTGAGGGTCGTTATTCCCGTTGATGCCGGCAATGAAATGGTCAAAGATCCGAAGATGGCTCAGAAACTGCAGGGAATCCTCTCTGACATCAAACCGGAAGCCGTCTACTTCGGTGCAGAAAGACGACAGCGGTCTTTCCATCTGATTGTCAACATCGACGAGGCCAGCCAGATACCGAGGGTCACAGAGCCCTTCTTTCACGCATTCAGGGCGGACACTGACCTCGTTCCGATCATGGCTCTTGAGGACCTTCAGAAGTCCGCCCCGGACATCAAGGCGGTGGTCAGGAAGTACAGCTCCGGCGGCTGTGAATCCCCAGGGTGATTCCGCCGATGCACGCCAGCAGGGCGATCACGGGCAGCACGCCCACGACTACGCTGATCGCGCCGAGCACAACCAGGGTGACTGCCGCCGACCGGCCGTACCGGGCGATGAAATCGGCTCGGGATACGAACCGGTAGATCCCCCAGCCCACGAGCGCGATCGCCAGGACGAGCACCAGGTTCTCGATGTTGACCATGAACGGCCGGGACACCGCGCGGGCGGTGATCTCGACCTCGCCGCGGGGCGTGGTGAACCGGTAGACGACCCCGCGCCGCGGGATCTCGACGTCGAGGCTGGCCAGGCCGGCGGGGGCGACGGGGACCGCGCCGGCAGTCAGGCCGGCAGCCTCGTCGCCGTCGCCGAAGGCAACGCCCCCAGCATATCCTCGCCTGCCGGCGCCCATCCCGAGCAACGTGCTGGCGCGCCCGGACGCCCGGTCGAGTGTGGAGGCGGACTCTCGACGACGATCGTGACCGCTGCCCGGGCCGGATCCGCCGGCCGGCCGGCGGGCGGCCAGTTCTCGCGACTTATCAGCAATCTCGGCCTGGTAGCGAAGGAGCGAGCGCTGGGCCTCAGCCCGCTTCGCCTTCTGCTCCTTCAGCCTTGCGCCCCATGTCTGGGTCCGCACGTCGGCAAACTGGCTCTGCATCTCGGGCTTCAGTGCGAGCGCGGGCGCCTGTGGCCGATCTGCTAGCTGCACACCGCTCGCGTCGAACCCGTACGCGATGCTGGGTGCACCGGTTTTGGTGGCCACGTCGAGACCCTCGATACGCTGCCGGATTTCCTTTATCTGCTGCGGCGTGGCGGTCACGATCAACGTGTTTGTGCCCAGAGCGTTGGAGTCGAACCACTGGGTGTTGAACCTTCCGTTTACCTCGCCGGCCTGCGCCGGCTGAGTCGCCGGTGGGCTTGCAGGGGCGCTGACCGGGTAGCCGAAGTTGCTGCCCAGGTAGTTGACCGCTCCACGGGCGGGGGTGTTCCGCTGGCCGACGTAATACTCGTTCAACGTGATGCGATTATCGACCGTGACCGTGCGATCCAGATCGCTCTGGACCCGCTCGATGTCCTTGCCCGCCTGTTCGATGACGTCGGCGTTGGTGACCAGTTCCTGCTGAAGCCTGGGGTTCGCTGCGAACCCGCTGGTCGACCTCTGCAGTGCTTCCGTTTCGACCTTGAGCTGCTTGAGGTTCTCCGCGGCCCGGATCTTGGCGAACGCACCGCCCTTGCGCATCGTCTGGGTCAGGCGCTCGGCCTGGCGGGTCTGGTAGGCGACGACGCCGGCGGCGAGATCGCCCTCCTCCTCCACCTCGCTCATCGTCCCGCCGAAATCGAACCACTTGTACGTCTCGGGCAGACACAGACGAACCTGGCTCAGCTCCACGTTCACGTTGACCGTGCGGATCAGCGGAAACGTCAACGACGAGAGTTCACCGAGCCCCGGCAGTGTGCCGCCGTACTTGATCTCGACCTCGTAATCGAGATCGCCCGGCGCCGTCTTGACCAGCGGAATGCGGACGTTGCGCGGCTTGTTCGCGTCGGGTACGCGGGTCGGCTTGACCGGTTCGCCGGCGACGCGTGCCGTCCAGAGCTCGGCGCCGGCCGGCAGCACAATCTCCAGGGACTGCTCAGTGCTGTTGTCGAGCCGGTAGCTCTGGATCGCGCGGTAGGTGCCGCCTTCGTCCAGTACCAGCAGCGTCTGGGTCAATGCGATCCGGGCCCCGACCGTCTCGACGATCGCGCGCTCCTGCGTGCGGAACTCGAGCGCGGGCGCGGCGGCATCCGGCTGGACGAGGTAGGCCTGCGTGATCCCCTGCCCGAGGATGCTCTGCAGACGCGCCCACTCCCGCTGCTTTCGCCCGAGCTCCTCGAGGCCTTGAGTCTTCTCGATCACCACTTCGTCGCGCCCGGCGCTTTCGATCAGCACGTAGCGCTGACGGGTCCGCCCCGTCTCGACCACGGGCAGCGGGACGGTGTGCACGTCCGGGGTAAGCAGTTGATCGTTCTCGACCAGCACGCGGATCTGGCCCATCAGCTTGTCCTGCAGTTCGAGCCGCACCCGCACGGGCGCGTCCGGCTCAGTCGAGACCGGCTCGATCGTCTTCTGTCTAAGCTGCGGCACGCTGATGCGCGAATCGCGGAACCGCCCCGGCAGAATGAACGACAGCTCGCGTATGCCCGCCAGTTGGACCGTGAAATCGCAAAGCACGGTTTCCTCGATGGCCCGGTCGGTGACGCGGACGTTGGTGACGGTGTAGCAGCGCACGCTCGGCGTGCGAACGGTGAGGCGTACCAGGCCCTTGTAGTCCGGTGACTCGTAATGCAGGGCGGCGCGGGCCAGTCCCCGCTGCCCGGCATCGAGCCAGCCATAGACGCGTTTCATGAGCACCGACTCGCAGCCGGCCAGTTCCGTCAACTTGATGTTGAATGCCGGGTCCGCCTGGACAACGATGTCGCCCTCCTGCCGCTCGACGTCCAATGCCTCGATGCGGGGCAGGGCGACCTGCTCGACCTCTCCCCGCTCACCGAGCCGGCCGGTGATCACGATCGGAATCTGTCCGGTCTGACCGGCAGAGAGATAAACCGTCAGCAGCTTCTGCCCTTCGTGCTCGGTCAGCGCCCACTCGAACTTGCCGGGCGCGGTCACGCGCTCGAGTTCCAGATCCTCGGGCAGCAGGACGCGGGCGCCATACGCCAGTCGATCGCGGATATCCACGTCGATCTTCGTTTCGAGGTCCCGCTGGCGCTCACCGATGCGCAGGATCGTCTGGACGAACGCCGAGGTGCGGGCGGCCACCGGCGACACCTCGAGCGTGATCCTGAACGGCGTGGCGGCGAAGCGGTAGGCCTGGTACGGGCGAATTCCGAGCGGACTGACCTCCAACGGCGCCCGCCCGTCCTCGATCTTTGCCGGCAGGTCCGATCGCGTCACGCCCGCGGTCTCTGCGGTCCGGACGTCCAGCAGCGGACTGCGGCGGATGACGATCCGGCCCTGATGCAGGGCGGCGTCGGGGGCCGCGACGATCGGCGCCGCGAACCGGGCCAACTCGCCCTGGCCGCCGGCGCCTTGTCGCCATAGATGCAGAGTGAACGTCTCCTGCTCCTTGGCCGGCTTGAGCAGCGTCACGTCGAGAACCTGCTGACCGTTCTCGGCACGCATCTCCCAGCCGCGGACGTTGCCGCCCTCGACCCTGGCTGCCAGATAGCCGCCGGGAAGGTGCAGGCGGAACGCCGTGCGCTCGCCGCGGCGGAACGCGAACTTGATCGCCCACATCAACCGGAGGCCGTCTTCCTGCACGTCCAGCACCGCTTGCGACTCGGCGGTAAGGCTCTGGTCCACCTCGCCTTCACTGACCTTCGGCCGCCAGCGGATCGTGACCGACCCGTCGAGGCCCAGGGCGCTGTGGATCCGCTCGTTGGCTGCGGCGGTCAGGTAGTTGGGGCGGTCGGTGACCCCGCTGAGGCGGACCTCGGTCTGCGGCTCAGGCACGTGGAGGGTCAGGGCGCTGGCCGGGGCCGCGGGCACGCGACCCGCTGCGACGCGCCAGCCCCCCCGACGATCGAGGTGCATGCGGATCGCCAGGTCGAGTCGATGACGCCCCTTGCCCGAGGCGTACAACACGATCAACGACTCGCCTGGCACCCGCTTGCGTCGTGCCGCTTGGGCAGCCCGCTGCTTGGGCTGCGGTTTCGCCGCCGGCCGGGCCAGGCTCAGCCGTGCAGGCCGACCGTCGAGCTCAGCCTTGGCCAGCACGCCGCCCTGGAGCGGCAGCGGCACGGTGACGGTCTCGTCCGCGTAGACGTCGAGCTCGATGCGGCCTTCGATCAGCAGGTACTCGTCTCCCGCCAGCGTCGCCTCGAAGGCGGCACCCGCCAGCGCGTAAGGCGCCGGGGGTTCCTCCACCGTGATCTTGCGGTCCGGGTGCGCCAGGTTCCAGAGCCTGGTGTATTCGGCGTAAGGCACCAGCAGTTGATCGGCCTCGCGGACGCCGATCCCGGTCTTCGGGTCGTAGGGCACGATGATCGCGTCTTCGGGCACCTTGACCGGCTCGGGCGACTCGACCACCTGGACGAACACAGGCGTCGGCGACTCAGCCGACACGTCGGGCGCGGCACCGAGCGTGATCGCTAGCGCCAGCACCGCCGCCGCCACCGCCGCGGACGGCATCGACGCGCGAACCAGACGCACCAGCCAGCGGAACAATCCAATCGCAAGATAGACCGGTACCAACAGGGCTGCGGCCAGGAACGAATGGTTCAATGCCGAGATCAGCACCGCCGACGCGGTGACCAGCGGCAGCAGCGCGGTGATCAGCGCAACCAGCACGACATAAGACGCTTTCCTGCGCGCCGGACGGTTCACAAGGATCAATCCGCCCAACACGACGGCCAGAGCCAGTCCCCAGACCAGCGCGTCGAACCGCCGCTCGTTGGCCATCGTCACATCCAGACGGGGCTTGCCCCAGAGACTTCGGAACGCGATCCCGCGGCCCGTCTCGGCCAGATCGATCTTGAGACTGCGCAGGCCCTGCAGCGCCCAGGCGCCGCCGGATTCAAACCTCTCTACACGTCCTGCCGGGAGATACCCCATTTCCGGTACCTCGGCCATAGGGGCCTTCGAGGGCCCAGCTACTGTGGCCGGCGCGGGCTCGCCAGCGGCAGACGTTCTGAGCCACTCTTCCTCACCCTCGGGAACGCCCGCCCGCTCGCCGCCCCCCTTGGTGCCGTCACGCATCGCATCCAGGTAGGTGGTTCCACCCACAATGACGTCGTCCGCGACTCCGTCGCCGTCAAAATCGCCTTTCATCAGCCTGGAGCCGTCAGCGGCCGCTTCCTCGACGGAGGCGGCCAGCTCGTAGCTGACTTTCCGCGCCCGGGCAAGCGAGCCCATCCAGTAAAACGGATTGAACCCGCCGCCGGCGGAGAGGACCCAGCGGGCCAGCAGGGTGATCGCCGGCTCAGGCGGGAATACTTCGTCGGTGGTCAGCGTGCCGCCGCTGCGAATCACGCGGTAGCCGGTCGGCGCGTGCAGGTGCCAGAGCAGGTCCGCCACGGGCACCTCGGTCCCCGGCTGGTCCGGCGCGGTGCGCACCAGCAGCCTCGGCGCGGGGATCTCGACGTCGCTGACCAGACCGGCCGCATCGACCGGCGTTTCATAAACGATCCGCAGGTCGCGCAGGGTCGCCTCTTCGCCCGCGGGCAGGCTGAGCAGAAGCTGATGGTTCTGCCGCTGCGGCTTGGCGGGCCGCCCGTCGAGCTCGACCGACCAGAGGATCGAGCCCGCCGGCAGTTGGGCTTCGAGGAACGGCGCCTTGGTGCGCAGCTCAAACCGCGCCGCCGTCTGGCTCAGACCCTCCGCCGAGACGAGCGTGACCAGCTCCGCCCGCTGGACGATCACCGGCGGCATACTGTAGGTCGGATGGCGAAAGACGCTGACCGCAACGGCCGGCGAATCGCCGACGAAGCGGTAGGCACCCAGGAGCCGCTTGCCCGGCTTGTACTCGGCGTCGACGAGCTCGCCGATGTCCGCTTTGCGCAGCGAGCTGGCGATCTGAACGTCCAGCTCGGCACTGCCTTCCACGGCAGCCAGCCCGGACTGATACGCGACGTCGGCGGCATGCACGATCGGCAGGGCGAGATCCCTGGGCTCCTCGGTGGCCAGCGGCTGCTGGAAATCGACCGCCAGGCGCACGGTGTCGCGCCGGCGCTCGCCGAGGATAACCGTCCAGCGCCGCACCTGCCCGGTGGGTTGACCGCGGTACTCTTTCAGGCCGACGCCGTCGAGACCGCGAATCGACAGTGCTGCCGGCGTGCTCGCCGGCAGGACCAGCGCAAGCTCGCGCGCCCGGGCCTGCTCGATGTCGTATGCCAACTCGTAATGGGCCACCAGAACGTCCGGCTTGATCACGAAGAACGAGTAGGTCCGCGCCGTCAGCCGCGGCTCGATGTGCTCGACCGTCAGCACCGCATGGTAACCCGTCGATTCGTAGCGGTATGCCAGGTTGGTAGGCACGCCGCCCAGGCCGTAGTTGCCCTTCTCGTTCTCGTCGAGCGGGGCGAGTTGTTCGAGCGATTCGGGCCGGACGGCCAGGTCGTCATGAGCAGCGACGGCGACGGCGCCGACGTCGCGCGTCGCGCCGACCACCGCGAACACAGGAAACGTCGCTTGCGTCGTCTCCCAGTCGCCGAGCCATCCGCCCGGCGAGCTTTCCGCCTCGAAGTAGGTGACGTAAGGCTGGCCGGGCATCACGCCCTGAGGCAGTCTGACATGGATCCGCGCCGCCTCGTCGGCTCCGCCGTAGCGCTCGAAGACCAGCGGTTTATCGTCGCCGGTCGTGACGCGCGTCACGTGCCAGCCGGCGGGCACGGTGAAGTCGAACGTGAAGAGCTTCTCGACCTCGGGCTGCAGGGTGAAGCCGCCGCGAACGCGATGGTCCTTGTCGGTCAGCGTCAACAGCAGGTTCGTCGTGACCAGGACCCGCGCTTCGGGTTTGCGGAAACCGGCCGACAGACCGAACCCGGATTGTGGGGCGTAGTACGCCACCACCGGCCGGACGCGCGGCGCGCCGGGCTCAGCCTCGAACACCGACGCCGGCAGGGCCGCGGTCAATACCGCCGTATCAATCGGGAGCAGACCCTGCGTTTCGATGTTCCGGGCCTTGAGCCGATCCTCGACGAGCAGGCCCACGACGGCTACCTGGCCCGCCACGTCGATCGGCTCGAGTGCCGGCAGCGACCACTGATCGAGCTGGCTCGGCGACCGGAGCGCCGAGAGGTTCAGCACCACGGTGTCCGTGGTCTGCTCGCGAAGATAGACGTCGAGCACACGCCGGTCCGCTTGCTGAGCCATGCTCCACCGGGCCAGCAGCGGCGACTTGACGTCGGTGATCTCGAACCCGTCGGGCACGGCGAACTGGAAGTGTTCGACGGCCTTGTGCAGCACCGCCATCGAGAACGTGGCGTGGATCCGCTCGTAGGCCTGCGTGACTTCATTCACGATGACGCTGCGGGCGACGACGACGCGCTCCTTGCGCAACAGCCGGCTGTTGAGCGTCATCGTGAGCGACACCTGCTCGCGGCGTGGGACCAGGACGAAACGGGTGACGCCGGCCGACTCGTCCACGACGCGACTGACCGCCTCGGTGCCGCTCCTGATCTCGACATCGCCGGGCACGGTCAGCTCAAAGCGTGTAGCCGCCGGTGTGGGCACGCGGAAGTTGAGCACCTGCTGAGCGGCGGTCGTTTCCAGCGGCGCGACCAGCTCGAGCTCAAGCGCGTGCCCGCCGGTGCCCTCGACGAACAGCACGAGCCGCCCGTCGTCCGCCCGTCCGATCGGTGCACCTTGGCCGTCAAGGCGCGCGGCACGCAGACCGACACCCGCCAGATCCAGGCCGACCGCGTGCAGGCCGTCCTGGAAAACTACCAGGTTGAGCGTGCCTTTGATCGTGGCCCGTTCGCTGGAGACGGCGGCGTGATACTCGGCGGCGACGATGGCGAGCTCGCGCGGAGGCCGGGCTGCCTCTTCAACCTTGGCCCGGGCCAGTAGCTGCTCGTACTCGGGCCGCGACAGCAGCACGCGGTGCGGCTTGTGCTCCAGCAGCACGTGGAGATCCTCGAACGGCACGAACAGCTCGCGGACAATCTTCGGCTTGCCGCCGGCGGGCTCAGCGGCCTCGATGCGCCCGATGCCGGCCGGCCAGGCCGCCGACGCACAGATAATCAGAATCCTCAGCGAGGCTTGCGGCCTCAGCCAAAGCCGACAGGATCGGCCCCCGGCCCAGGCCGCCTGTTTGCCAGAGAAACAGGAAACAGCACTTGTGCCGCATGGAGGTCTACGCATCGCTGGAACCTCCTTCGTTTTTCTTGTCACCTTGGTTCTTCTCGCCGCCCTGATCGGCGGGAGTCTCGGTTGGCGGCTTCGCTTCAGCCGGCGGTTTCGCCTGCGGTGGCTGAGCTCTGGCGACTGCCCTGGCCTGGAGGCGAGCCAGCCGGGCCTGCTCGCGGGCTTGTCGGCGGGCGATCAAGGCTGGATCCTTCGGGCGGGCCCAGATCATGTACTGCAACAGCCAGAGGATCAGCACGATACACGCCGCCGCAACCAGATAGCCGTCCATGATCTGGATCGAGAACGTGGGGAAGAACACGCCGAGCAGCACGAGCACGACGACCAGCCCGCCGGCCACCAGCCAGCGGATCGCCGCCCGCGCACGCACCAGCGCCAGACCGCAGGCTACGATCAGCGCGAAGACGATGATGTTCAGCGTGTCCTCGTCCATCGCGGCCAGCCTGAGTGACCCGTCAGGAGGCGGTGCCGGTCTCAACGCTGAAAACAGGTACATTCGACCGTCCGTCTGGAACGTGTCTACCGGCGAGCCGCCCAGCTTGATCCCCTCGATCACCCAGCCGACCAGGGACCCATGGCTGCGCAGCGGGAACGGCTTGTGATCGAACATGGGCTGCCAACGCCAGCTTAGCTCGTCCGACCACGGACCGAGCGAGCCCAGGTACGCCAGCTCCTCAGGCAGATATGCGCAAAGGTAGACCTTCTGCACCGCCGGCTCCGACGGGAACGAGGGCAGGTCCATGCGCAGGCCTTTGCCGCTGACGGTGTAGCGCAGCTCGAGCAGAAACGGCTCGTCAGGGTTCTGCCCAACCAGCGGGACGAAGTAGTTGTCCTTCTCGCCCCGCTCGAGCGAGACGCCCTGCCCGTTGATCCGCAATGGTTCCCGGTCAAACTCCACGCCGCCGGGCAGACGGATCGCCAGCCGCTGCCGGGCGCTGCGCATGTGGTAGAGGGCCTGGACCGAGATCTGATCGCTGCGCGTCGCGACCATCTGCACGACCGCCCGCTCAATGCTGGTCCGCTTGACCTCCTCGAGCTGATAGCGGGTCACGGTGACGGTGAGCGTCCAGACGTCGTGGAACTCGAAGGCCCGGGCGGCGCCGGCTACCTTCTGCCCGTCCATCAGGTCGTGCTGCGGGTCGATCGGGCGGACGCCCTTCGGCTCGCCCGTCTCATGCACGTCCATCGTCTCGGTCTTGGTCAGCACGATCTGGCCCCAGGCGCGGTCCAGCTCCGCCGGCCTGAGGTGCGGAATCACCAGCTCGACGCTCTTGCCGACCTCGAGCTCCTCCATCTTGTGCTCCCACGACAGGCGGATCGTCGCCGCACCCATGAACTCGGTCTCGCCGGTGAGACCCCAGGCGACGTAGCCCTCCGGCAAATCCTCGGGGCGGGGCGTGATGACCTTCTCGCGCACGCCGGAGGTCGTGTTGCGGATCTCGTCGGCCAGGTCGGCCGGGACGTCGATCCTCAGCGACTTCACGCCGCTGTAGCGGACGTCGTAGTTGAACGTCGCCCCGTAGTGGACTACCCCGGACTCGATGCGAACGACGAGCAACTGACGAGCGGTGACCTGCGGCTTGCGTCGCTCGACGGCGAGCTCGAGCGCGACGGCCTGCTCGGAGTAGGCGAAGGCGAGCACGGGCCGGGTTTCCGGCGGCCGGCCCTCAGCCGGCGCCATCCGGTCTAAGGCCTCCTGGAACGAGACGCTGCGCAGGCCCTCGGTCCGGCCGGGGTTCACGCGAAGGCTTTCGGGCGCGTAAACCATGACCCGGCCGGTGGCGCGCTCGACCGACGCCGGCGCGACCTGCGGAATGCCGAGCGGCAGTTCCACCGTCTCACCGGTCGGGCTCAGCAACGCCGGCTCGGTAAGCTTCTTCTGCAGAGCCACCGCCAGACCCACCCGACCGAAGGCCTTGCGCGACAGGTTCACCACCAGGTGCGTCTTGTCGTCGCCGGTGAGGTAGTGAGTATCCACCTGCACCGCCTGGGTGTCGGGAGCCTCGCGCCCGTACACGCGGCGGACCTCGTAACCGGCGGGAATGTCCAGTTCGAATCGGAACACGCCGGCCCGCTCGACCTGGTAGACGGCCAGCACGTTGAGCGTCAGCCGCTCGGGCTCGAGACACGCCTCGACCAGCGTGTCGGCCACGATGCGAGGCTGGACCTTCTCCAATTGCAGCACCAGATCAAACGGCAGCGCCCCGTAACGGTAGGAGAACGTCCACTGCTGCTTGGCCAGCGCTTCGGGCAGCTCGGAGGCGTCGATCTGCATGAGCCCCCCGTGGCGCAACGCTTCCGCCCGCAGCCCCGCGCTGACCTGGACCACGACCAGCCCCTGCTGGCGGCCCACGCCGAACGCTTTCACCACCGGCACCGTCAGCTCCTGGCTTGCTGCGTCCTCGCGGAACTGCTCCAACTCGACCGTGACGTTCTGTGTCCCGCGGGCCGGCTCGAAGAGCTGAACGGTGATCCGCTGCAGGCCACCCGCCGCCTCGACCGACCACTGACGCACGTTCGCGTCGAATACATTGACGATTTTCTGATCCGCGGGCACCTCCAGGAGCAGTTGCGACAGCTCCGCCCGGCTGATCTCGTAGCTCAGGCGGGCCCGTGTGCGGGTGACGCCTTCCTCGATCCGCACCTGTTGCTCGGTCCGGACACTGGCCAGCGCCTCCAGACCCGTGGCGCCCTCGGCCTTGGGCGTCCATTCGATCTGGACCGTCGGGGCAGCGCCTACGAACGCGAGCACTACCGTCTCGTCCGCGGGCTTGCCCGGTTCACCCTTCTCGGGCACTTCGGTGGCGGCGATCAGCGGTCGGATCTGGACCTTGACCCCCGGCTCGGGGATGCGGACCCGCCATCGGCTCACCGGCGCCTGAGGCGACTCGAACGACACGCTGTTCTGGCCCGGCGATTTGGCGAAGGCCTTGACGTACTCGAGCGACAACTCGATCAGCTCGGGCTCTTTGCTCTTCTTCTCGATCAGCAGCTTGTGACCGGCCCCGGGCTCGAACACGACCCGCGCCGGCTCGTCCCCGATCGTCGCCCGCGTGATGGCCGCGTCCGAGAGGCGCAGCGGGACCTCCTTCCACCCCTCGGTCAGCACCTCGATCTTCAGCTTGGCGCTGACCTTGACCACGTCCTCCGAGACCGTCGCCTCACTTTCGATCTCCGCGATCAGGACCTCGACCGGCGGCTTGACGGTCACCTTCGGCGGCTGTTTCTCGCGGGCGAGCCGCCAGAGCTTCGCGAACTCCTCGTAGGGTAGAAAGACCCCGCGGCCCTGCTTCTCGAAGATCTCGCGAAGCTTCTCGTAGGGAATGTAGAACGACTGCTCGGTGAGCGTCTCGTCGCGCTCGTCCGTCCCGGCTGGGGCAGTGGTCTGCGGCGGGCCTGATGCGCGGGCGGCCCCCGCGGCCAGCACCACCGGCAACCCGAGCAGACTCGACGCGATCAACATGGCGAGAAAAGTGGATCCTCTGACGTTCATAATGGTGACCTCTCAATTACGGCCTGCTGACCGGTGACCCGATGAACATGACGCGAGGGACTTCTGACGCTTTGGACGCAACGCACCCACCCTTGCCGTCCCGTTGTACACGTACCCCTACCTTTGTAGACGCAATCATACCGCAGATAGTTCCCGTTTTCCTGTAACTTGAATGTAACAAACATTGTGATGTAGACGGCCGATTCGGCGGCCGGGACCGGCCCGTGACCACACCCGTGAAGCCCGCCGCTCGTCGTCATCGAGATCGGTCAGTCTGAGCAGGGAATCGCACTATGAACGGCAGTAGGCTCTGCGCTCGCGGACCATCACCGTGTACCCCAGCAGCATCGAATGGTCCGCGAGCGCGGACCCTGCGGCTGGAAGACCGGCCCCGTCTACACACCGGCCGCCTGGGCTGTCATGCCCCCGCCACCGGGGGGTGCATGACACTTTGGGCGGCTTGTTGGAAG
>CAZOIA010000124.1:0-16691 GCA_964579675.1 uncultured Planctomycetales bacterium
AGGTGCCGCCCCGCTGCCCGCCCGAAGGTCCCCGCCGAGACTGTCATGCACCCGCCAACTCGGACGTCGCCCGTTGCAGGTTGACGCGGGGTGACGGCGAGCGGTACGGTTACGGTTCTGCCACCGCGGCCAGGGGCGGACGAGATGTGCGGGCGGCGGTGCCGGCCATTGGGATGGTTTTTCCGGAGTGAGTCTGTCAGCGGAGATTGATACATGGACAATCGAGGGCTTTCCCGGCGGGAATTCCTGACGACGTCGGCCGCGGGTGCAGCGATACTTGGGACGGGTTCGATGCTGACCGGCTGCTCGCAACCCGGCGCAGGTTTGGCGGGCAAAGGCCGAGGCGGGGGTCACCGGTTCAGGCTCGGGCTCGACACCTATATGCTGCATCGCACCCTGACCGCCGAGGATCCGAAGAATCGCCGCGACCTGTGGTGGGTGCTCGATCATCTCGGCGAGGTGGGGCTCACCGGGCTGCAGATCGACCCCAGTCACTTCAAACTGGTTCCCGGCGACGACGAGGCGTCGCTCGAGCGGCTCGAATCGGTTGTCGGCCCTAAGGGTTATTACGTCGAGTTCGGGATGGGTGGATGGGATCACAAGCGGATGGCCAGGCGGGTCAGGCTGACCGCCCGGTTCGGCGGGAAGGCGTTGCGGACGTTCTGCGGCAGCGAGACGAACACCCAGGAGGAGCTGGCCAATTACATTAAGTGGGCCGCCCCAGGCTTGCGTCAGGCGGCCGAGATGACCGAGGACTGCGACGTGTACATTGCCGTCGAGAACCACGGCGACTTCACCTCCGCGCAACTGAAGGAACTGCTCGACCTCGTCGGACATCCGCGGGTGGGTGCGTGCCTGGACACCGGCAACAGCCTGTTTCGCAAGGAGGACCCGCTCGAGTGCGCAAAAGTGCTGGCACCGTATGCGCGTTCGATGCATTTGAAGGACTGGTTCATGACGCATTTGCCGGACGGCACGCCGCAATGGAAAGGGGCGGTGCTGGACGAGGGCGAGGTTCCCATTGCCGAGATCCTGACGCTGGTGGCGGCGCATCATCCGGACCTGTACATCGCCCTTGAGAACCCGGTCCAGCCGACTGGCGACGAGGCAGAGACGGTGAGACGCGAGTGGGACCACCTGGTTGCCAGCGCCGCTGCCGCTCACCGAATCCTGGCCGATCTGTGATCCGGTACCTCGCGGGATGATCGGCTGCGGAGTTTGCGATGGGCAATACGGTATCAAGACGGAAGTTCCTGGGGACGACGGCGTCGGCGACGCTGGGGGCGGGGGCCTTGTTGGCGGGATGTTCGCAGCAGGGAACGGGCGGGGCCAACCGGGTGGCGAAGGGGGCGCCGAAGTCCGGGCCGAACGAGACGGTCAACGTCGGCCTGATCGGGAGCGGGTCGAGAGGGCCTTATGTCTCGTACGTGTTCCAGATCACGCCCGGGGCGAAGCTCACCGCCCTGTGCGACGTGCACAAGACTCGATTGGCGGCGGGCGTCAAGCAGGCAGAGAAGGTCAGCGGTGAGAAGGTCAGGACCTGTCACGACTACCGAAGACTGCTGGACGATAAGAACCTCGATGTGGTCATCGTCGCCAGTAACATTCATTGGCACGTCCTGCACGCGATCGACGCCTGTGCCGCCGGCAAGGACGTCTACCTCGAAAAGCCGGTCGGAACGTCGATCGCCGAAGGGCGGGCCGCCATATCAGCGGCGCGGAAACACAACCGCATCGTCCAAATGGGCACGCAGCAGCATAGCTGGGGGCATTACCTCAGGGCGGTGGAGATCATACGGTCCGGTCTGCTCGGCGAGATCTCGAACGTGCACGCCTGGGACGTTTGGAACCAGTATCCCGGTTTCGGGGCTCCTCCGGATTGTCCTGCGCCGGCTGAATTGGACTGGGACTTCTGGGTGGACCCGTCGCCGGCGGTGCCTTACAACCCGAACCGGGAGAAGTATCACGACTGGTTCTTCGGCTCCGGGGGATCGTGGCCACTGGCCTGGGGGGTGCACCACTACGACATCGTTCACTGGGCCATGGGGGTTGATGCCCCTGTTGCCGCCACCGGCGTAGGCGGCAAGTTCGCATTCCCCGACGACAACCGCGAGTGGCCCGACACGTTTGACGGTGCGTGCGAATATCCGCCCGGACCCGTCGCAAAGAGCGGCTTCCTGCTGAGTTACACGTGCCGGACAAACTGCGGACAGCCGATCGAGGGATGCTGGCACGGCAAGGTGTTCCACGGCGCGGACGGCGCCCTGGTCATCGATCGAAACGGGTTCGTGATTCACTCCCAGGTCCTGGACGACAAGAAAGTAATCGTTGAACAGAAGATGGGCTCGCCCAAGACTGAGCACGAGGTCGTCCAGGACCACGTCAGGTCGTTCATCGACTGCGTGCGCTCGCGGAAGATGCCCCCCGCGGACATCGAGGTGGGTCACCGCGCGAGCAATCCGGGCCATCTCATGAACATCGCGTGGCGGGTGGGCCGGCGGATCAAGTGGGACGCCCGAACGGAACAGGTCATCGACGACCCGCAGGCCAACGCCTGGGTGCGGAAGGAATACCGCCGGCCGTGGGCCTTGTCGGCCTGAGCATCAGGAATCAGCCGGGGTTTCAGCGAACGCTCGGGCGGGGGCGAAGTATTCCTGGCCCCAGTTCTCACCGAGCCGGTCCGCGATCGGGTCGCCAGCGGCCTCGATGAAGGCCTGCCGGTGTCGGAGGTCGTTCAGTTGATTGATACCCAGAGTTGCCATTGACACCACGGAGACGGCCAGCAGTGCCGCCGACGCGACGGCGAGGTTCGCACGTGCCCAGACGCCTGCCGGCAGCTTCGCTCGCCTGCGTTGCATGGTGCCCCACAGTATCCAGACGATGACGACAAGCACGCACCCCACCCCGACCAGGTAACCCAACTGCCTGAACCGCTGGATCCCGGGCGGGGGTCGCCAGTCTTCGGTATGCAGCGGCAGGAAGATGGCCCCTGCCACGATCGCCAGCACCAGGAGCGAGGCGATTCCCCAAACCGCCGCCCCGGGGATGAGACACGCACCGAACCGAGCAGCCGGCCGCACACACAGCCGCGTGGCCAGACCCGACGACACCAGCACCGGTACCAGCAAGAGCAACGCCGGCCACAACGACGGATAAGAGACCAGCCAGGTGAACCGGATGTCGGCGAGGGCCATAACCGCCAGGAGCAGGATCAAAGGCCCGCACGCGATCGCTGGGGCGACCCATGCCCCGTGACCATTCCACCGCCACCGGCAGGGCAGCTCAGCGGGGGGGTGGGTCGCGACGACGATCAACAGCGACAGGGCGCACGTGGCCGCCAGTGTCAGCCATACGCCGATTGTCAATGCGCTTGCGGCCAGCGAGCGAAGCACCCGGTCGTGGGCCTTGCGGGCCAGAACGTAGTCGCCGGTCCAGGGCAGCAGGTTGATGCGATCTTCCCGGGCGAGGTCATGCCAGCGCCGACAGAACGCTTCCACCCGGCGGGCCTCCGCCTCCGCACCCAGTCCCCGGAGCGCAGGCGGCAACTCCTCCGATGCCAGCAGTGCCATCTCCGGGGAGGGGGAATCATCCAGCACGTCGGTCAGGAGCTGGACCAGGACCCGGCAGGCGGCCGCGGCATCATCGCCCCGCCCGGCGCTCCGCCAGATTGCCGCCTTCTCGAGCAACAGATCGGCCAGCTCGCGCAGCACCGGCATGCAGGAGCCGCGGACCCCGGGGATGACGTATTGGATGCGATGAGTCTGCACCGCGATCTCTCTCGGCGACAGTCCGGCGCCCTGAAGAGCACGCTCGGCCAGCTTGCGTTCGTCGGCCGCGTGCAGGCGTGCCGGCCTTGCCGTTTGACACTGCTTCAGCACGCCGCGGATCCTCACGTCAACGTCCGCGGGCCGCGTTGCCGTCGGCTCCCTATGCCGGCGAAGCAGCGGCAGCAACTCCAGGCAGACGCCCAGACCGTTGGCGCGGTCCGACCGTTGAAGGGCCGTCAGGGCTGGACCGGCATCGGTATCGCGGCTCAAATCCAGCAAAACCCGCCAGAGGTTTGCCATCAGAGGAGACCTCTGAATCTCGCTCTGAAGGGCGTCGCAGACTCGCGGCTCCAGAGCTTGGGGGGTCATCAGGCCAATCTGGGCGACAACGGTGCGGACGAGCGGCGCGCTCACAAAGGCCAGCAACAGCGCGAGCCCCAGACGGACCATCGTGCTCCGCCACCGCAACGTTGCCGGCGGGATGGTCCGCTGCTCGTGCCTCTTGTGGCGTCTTTGTCGGGTGATCGTTGGTCCCTCGATGGCCGGTCGGTGAGAGGAGCGGGCGTCTCCCGTGCAAAGCACGGTTCGGGCCGCTGGCGGCCAACGACTCCCGCGGGCCTACCCTTCAACCCCTGATCCTGGCGATCAATTCGAGCTCAACGGGGCTGTCCAGCGGCAATTCGTTGGCCCCGACGGCGGCGCGGGCGTGCCGGCCGGCGTCGCCGAAGACCGCAGCGAGCAGGTCGCTGGCCCCGTTGGCGACCTTCGGCTGATCGGTGAAACCTGCCGCACTGTTGACGAACACGCGGAGGCGGACAATGCGCTCGACGTTGGAGAGTCCACCCGCGGCCGCCGCTATTTGAGCGAGCGCGTTCAACGCCGAGACCCTGGCCGCCTCCGCTCCCTGCTCGATTGTCAGTGCTGAGCCTACCTTGCCCGTGGCGGTCAGCCTGCCCCCGCGCATGGGCAACTGCCCGCTCAGGAAGACCAGGTTGCCCGTTCGCACGTAGGGTACGTACGAGCCGACCGGCGCCGGTGCCGGCGGCAGCTCATACCCCAGTTCTCCTAGCCGCTCCTCGGGTGTCATTGCTCAGCGTCTCCGCGTTCCTTGGCAGCGGCCTTGGCCGCGTCCCCTCCGTTCTCGACCGCGTTTTCAATGGCGCTAGCCGCGTCACCTGTCGGCGCTTCCGACGATTCGTGATCCATGGATCGGCCCAGGTCCACCTCGCCGATCTCAACTGCGTCGATCCGCCGGCTGAACTCATCCTCCTCCTCGTCTTCAAAGAGACGCTCGTCTGCCTCCTGGCCCGGCACCGTCTCCTCTTCAAACGCGGCACCGGTGTCGCCCTCTTCCTCCTCAAGCCCACTGGAACCGGAGCCAGCAGCCGATTCCATCACCCCGGTGATTGACGTTGCATCGAGCAGGTGGATCACGATGGGCCCGAACTGCTCCGCCTGCTCGACCCGCACCCGGTCTTGCCGAATCAGTTCCAGTAGGGCCAGGAACAGCCCGATCATCTCGCTGCGGGATCGGCCCTCGAAGATGCGCTCAAACGGCATTGCCGGGCCGTCCCGTTCCAGGAGATCGAGGATGTCCGCGGCGTGGAGCGCCACCGGCGTGTCGTCGTAGATGACGTCGTGCGTTGCCGGTTCCCGGCCCACCGACGCCAGCAACTTGTTGAACGCCGTTAGCAGATCCCAGATCTGGGCATCTTCGATATCGACCTGCTCCTCGCCGTCGGGCAACTCCATTTTGGGCCGGCCGAACCGCTTCGACCGCACCTCCGCCCGGTCGGACAGCCCCAGCGCCGCCCCGCGGAACGCCCGGTACGCCAGCAGTTGCCGAACCAGGTCCGCGCGCGGATCGAACGCATCACCGTCCTCGACCTCCGGAGGCGGCTTGGGCAGCAGCATTCGCGACTTGATCTCCATCAGCGTTGCCGCCAGAACCAGGAAATCACCCACCGCGTCCGGGTCCAGCACCTCCAGCAAGCGGACGTATTCGAGGTACTGCTCCAAGACGCGGGCGATGGGGATGTCGTAGATATCCACCTCGTCCCGGCGGATCAGGTAGAGCAGCAGGTCCATCGGCCCACTGTAGGTGTCGAGTTGAACCCGGTAATCCTGCATCGGCGGACATTGTAACCCAAACCGGGTACCGCGGGAAACACCGGGTATAGCCCGTCGGGCTCAGTCAGGGCGGCTCGGCGGCGCCGAGCCGGTTCCCCGTTGCCACCCACGGCGGGCTTGTCCGAACCGATCATGCTATAATGCTCCCAGAGGTGCGTCATGAGAGACCAGGATTTCGCATGGCTGGCTGAGCATGGGCCCGAACTCTATCGGGAGTACGCCGGTAAGTGGATCGCGGTGCGCGAAGGTAAGATCATCGGCGTAGGCGACACCGCCACCGAAGCCGCTGAAAAGGCCCGATCCAAGGCCGAGGACGGCGATTTCATTCTCGAGGCCGTGGATGCCGAGGCGGATGTCATTTATTATGGCTGTGCATAAGTGGCGGCGTCGGCGAACAAAACACTTCGGGGAAGTCTGGATACCTTTCGCACACATCGAAATCCAGGGCGCTAACGGTCACTACCAGGCCTTCTCACTGCAGATCGACTCGGGGGCAGTCGTCTCATTGCTGCGCCGTTCCGTAGCCGACCTTCTCGAAGTCGATCTTGCATCGGGGCGCCGAATCCAGCTTGGGAGTGTCGGCGCAGGGCCAACGGTTGCCTATGTTCATGATCTACTCACACGTTTTGCTGACAGCATTGTCCATCCAGTCCCGTTCGCGATTGCGGACAGGGAGTCCGTGCCGAACCTGCTCGGCAGACTGGGCGTCTTCGATCGCCTTCAATTTGACTTCGACCCCAGCCTTGAAGAAACCCTGATCATGCCGCCCTGGCTTGGCCAGGCCGACCGGAAGATCTGGGAGTTCCTGCTTGACACAGAGAGGCACATTCTGGATCGCTGGGACGAAAACGACCTGCCTGAGCCGGCAGGGGAGGTTGCCAACCGATTCATCAGACGCGGAGAGCAACTTCTCGCCGCGGCTGTCGGGCTCATGAAGCTGCACAGGGATTATGCCGGGCCGCCCTTTGTGCGCTCGCTGTTCGAGCTGGCCCTGCAATTCGAGTATCTCATGCAGGACCCGGTGCCCCGCGCGCGAGAGTACCTGGACTTCGCTCACATAACGAGATACGAACGATTCAAGACGATCACACAAAGCCCCCACGGGCAGGTCAGCCGTCAACTTGCGTCGGACCTGAATCTCAAAGAGAGGCGGGACCAGCTCAAGATCGAATACGACAGGGTTCATCCCCGATTCTTCCACAGAAACAAAGGGGGCGGAGGAAGGGTTGCGCGGAACTGGTATGGCAAGTCCATCCGGAGCTTAGCGGACGAAGTGGGCTGGCTTGGCGAGTACAAATTGTTGTATGCGACCAGCAGCGACTGGCTCCATGGCGACCCGTTTTCAACTGAGTTCGCTGTCCCTTTGGTGAGCACTGATCCCTCGATACTCCTCCGTGACTGCATAGGGTACTACGCACGGATGCTGCTGCGAGTGTCAGAAAGAATCATTCTGACGGCAGAGCAGCACGATGCGCTGAAGATGATGGCCGAAGACATGAGTTGAGCCACCCTCTCCGGCACCTTCAGAATGACATGACCTCCGCCGCCGGAACCATAGTCCGGTGGGTCACTTGACACTCGTGATTTCAGCGGGTAACAACGACAACCGTTCAAGAACTGGAGAACGACCATGATTGGCGTAGGGCTTATCGGAGCCGGTTTCATCGGGCGCAACCATTTCAATCAGTACGAAAAGCTCACGGACTGCTCAACCGTCGTGGCGCTGTGCGACAAGGAGCCTGACCGGCGGGCGGGCGACTGGTCCAACGTCGGCGGGAACGTGGGCGACATGCGGGGCACGCAGCGCGACCTCGGCGACATCAAGCCCTACGCCGACTGGCAAGAGCTGATCGCCGACGCCCAGGTCGATATGGTGGACATTTGCGTACCCACCTATCTGCATCGGGAGATGGCGATCGAGGCGTTGAAAACGGGCAAGCACGTGTTGTGCGAGAAGCCGATGGCCCTGACCGTCGAGCAATGCGACGAGATGCTCGCCGCCGCCGCCCGCGCCGAAGGCAAGTTCATGATTGCCCAGTGTATCCGGTTCTGGCCGGAGTGCGTCTGGCTCAAGCAGGCGATAGACGACCGGCGCTGGGGCCCGCTCAACGCCCTGAACCTCAGGCGGCAGGCCAGCACGCCCGATTACTCGCTGAACGATTGGCTCCTCGATCCCGAACTGTCCGGGGGAGCGATCCTCGATCTGCACGTACACGACGTGGATTGGGCGATCCATCTGCTGGGCAAGCCGAAAGCCGTGATCGCCCAGGCGTACCGGCGGCCCAACGGGGCATTCGATCGCGTGCACGCGCTGTGGGACTACGGCCCGGGGCGGGTGGTTCAGCTCGAAGGGTGCTGGGACATGCCGCCGGGGTTCGGGTTCAACATGGGTTTTTCCGCCCGCTTCGAGAACGCCGCCGTCGTCTTCGACCTGAGTTCGGGCAAGCCGCTCACGGTCTACACGCCGGACGGCGGGGCCGACACCCCCGAAATGCCCCCCAACGACGGGTACTTCAACGAGATCGAGTACTTCCTCGGCTGCATCGAACGGAACGAAGACCCCAAGACGAGCACGCCCCGCGAAAGTCGCGACGCCGTTGCCATCGCCCTGGCCGAGAAACAGAGCGCCCGAGCGGGGCAGTCGGTCAGCATTGAGTAGCGACCTGCGCAGGGGAGCCCGGGATGCGTTCGTCGGGCGGTTGGACCAGGGGGGCTCGGGTCCTGAAGCCTGGGGGCTTCCGCCCGGCCGGTACGTCAGAATGTCACGTCGATGGTCTCGCTCTCCTCTCCGGCGGCGGTGAGGTTCTGCAGTTTTTTCGTTTGCCCGGTATCCGGCTCGCTCACGATGACCGTGTACAGGCCGCCCTTGAACACCTGGGGGCGGAATGAGGTGCCCCGGATGCGGAGCGTGTAGACGACTTCGTCGTTTGCCTGGTCGATCACCTGCACGACCGGATCAGTCAGGCCGTGGACGTGCACCGTCGGTAGGAATGCCGCGGGCTTGCGGGCGTAGTTGTCGGTCTGTTTGATCGTGATGGGCCAGTCCGAGTACTGACCGCCCGTGCTCGGGTCGGTGGGATCGGCGTAACGGGGCCAGCATTCAATCGTGATCCTCCGCTGATTCCGGTCGAACTTCACGATGCCGTAGCCCGTCGCGCGGTCGTGAAGGGCGGTGGGCTCGCGCCCGGAAACAGCCGGATTCGATACGGCGTGGACGGTCATGTAGTTGCCGAATCCGTCCCGGTAATCACCCGTGTATCCCGGCGAGCCGGGTCTGCGGTTGAGCCCAGGCGTCGGCGGGAACCAGCGTCGGGGCCAGACGTTCGCCACGGCGGGGACGCACAGGGCGAAGCCGGCATCGTGCCAGTCTTCGATGCCGTACTGGATCGTGCTGCCCAGGTGCTGGTCACCGGCGATATGGAACGCGAAGCCGCGACGCATCTCGCGCAGCGCGTTGTTGCGAGCGGTTTGAGGCCAGCCGTTGGAGTCGGCGTCGGCAACACGCACGTCACCCTCCGGGTAGCTGCCCGCGTCCGGGATTATCAACCTCGGCACGACCGCGTCCGTGTCGGCGGGTTTGGGCAGGGTCGCAACGTTTGCGAATATGGTCTGCGACAGCACCACCTTCATCCACGCACCCCGGCTCCAGTCGGCCGACCACTCGCGCAGGAAAGTGAGCTGCCGGTCACCAAGCAGCTTCGCCCCGGGCACGTCGGCCCGAGTTGCGGGGTCGAAGTCGGGGTTCTGGAACCAGCCGTTGACGACCTTGCCCTCGGGTACCATGACCGTGGGGGACGACTTGAACTTGCGGTCCTCGATGATAGCGAAGCTGACCCCGCCGTAGTCCATCGCGCAGTAGTACACGCCGATCCCCTGCTCCACCGGCGTCGGGTCGTATGGATCGGGCAGATGGCTGGTCTGGGTGCGCTCGACCATCCTGACCCACTCGGGGGGCATCTTGTAGCCGCCGCTGTCCTGCCCCTCCATGCCCTCGCCCCTGGCGGCTCGGCCGCCGGCGCCCCAGAGGTTGCCGTGGTAGACGTCGTGGTCGTCCGGCAGGCAGACGCAAGGCCGATCGCGACATAGATCGCCGAACGCCCAGCCCCACAAGTACCATTTGCGCAGATAATCCAGGCAGGAGTTCTCCAGCGGCCGCCGCTGCACGCCGTAGCCCGCTACCCGCTCGTAAATCTGGTCGCCGGTGAAGACCAGCACGTCCGGATTGTGGGCTTTGACGTGCTTGACGATGTCGGCATTGGGCCAGCCAAGGTCGTTGTTGCCGGTGAAGGCGGCCACGACGATCGTTTCCTTATTGACCGGATTGCGGCGGATCGTGCCGCCCCAGTAGCAATCCTTAGGCTTGCCGCCGGATTGAATCAGCGCGTAGGCCAGCCGGTAAGGCGTGTCGCGCGAATCGTCCCATCTTTCGATGCGGAAGGTGGCGGTGCGGGATAGCTTGTCAATCCCCGCCTCACCGATTGTGTTCCAGGCGTCACTGTTCTGTTCGCGGATTTGCAGGCGGACGGATTTCGAGTCGCTCTCGCCCATGGGCGGCATCTGGGCGGTCATCTTCAGAACGCCCCGGCTGAGCGTATACTGGGCGAAAAGGATCGGCCCAAACGTCTGGTCATCATGGACGTTGATCTTGCTGCCGGATACCCTCCACTCGGCGAACCAGAACCGCACATTGCCCTTCTTACCCTGCGTGCCTGGCGCCGAGTGGCAGACCAGGGCGAGGTTACCGTACAGGTTCCCGCCGGGAACAGTGTGGCTGGTATTCCCAAGCCGTTCGCCGGTCTTCGCGTCGTGGGCCGTCAGGCTGAGCTTGTAGCTCTCACCGGCGGGCTCGGCCAGGAGACGAAGCTCCAAGTTCTCAAGCGGAATGGCGTCCGCCCCCGGCGATTCACCCTTGCCCACATTGCCGATGAAGAGTTCCCCGGTCGTGGTGATCCCGGCATTCATCCCTGTAGCCGGAATGACCTCCTGGTTGTGGCGCTCGCCGAAGCGTCCCTTGGCGCCGATGCGAAACCCGACCCAGCTTTCACGGAATCCTGAACGATGGCTATCAAGACATCCAAGGCGAACACTCATGCGAAGGTTGCCTTCTTGCTTTCCCAGCGTTCGAGTCAGGAGGTGGACGTTGCGGTCGGGCCCGCTGACCACACATTCCAGCCGGCCGCGGGCGAGCCGCCAGTCCTGCAGCCGGTTTGCCCAGTACTCCGGGCCCACCCAGACCCGTTCCGTTTGCGTCGGGAAGTTGCTGGCGAACTCCTCCGCTTCGGTAACGCCGGCGGTTGTCCCTGTGGCCACCAGAGCCCCAAGCGCCACCAGCGCAACACCGACCGGCGAGGGCAGGTTTCGCTCCGCTCGACCGTGCTTTACCTGGTTTGTCATGCTTCGATTCCTGGAATCTTATTCTGTTCGAAACCCTTCATTTCTTCTTTTTTGCTCGGGCGCACAGTGCCCTCGTCCCCGCCGCCGCGGCGACGGGTCACCGGTTTCCGCAAGCCAGGGAAACAGGACAGCCTCCAAACCCTTCGCCGCGCGCGTATGGTCCGGTCGGTCCGCCGGGTTGTCAAGCCGGTTGGGGCCTGTGAGCTTGAAAGGAATGCATGACACTCTCGGCGGCTTGTTGGAAGGCGCCATCCCCGGGTGTTTCCGAACCGCGCCCGTGAGGAAGCGGACACCGAGTCCGAACCGCGCCCGTAAGGAAGCGGCCCTGGCGCATCCGCAGATACTCCCCTCCCTGACGGTCGGGGTTCAGAAAGACAACGCCCGGCAGCGCAGTCCGAACCGCGCCCGTAAGGAAGCGGACCAATCGCCCGTTACCGTGCCACATCCTGGGCATCGAGCACGTACGCACACGCATCCCGGATTCCGTCGAGATCCCAGAGGTACTTCGTGCTCCCGTGTCGGGACCATATTCTGGCGTCGGGGGCAGCGAGACCGAGTTCACGCAGTCGCCGCGTCGCGTAGGCTTTCAGCGTGGTCATGATCTGCTCGGGCTCTTGCATGCCGGACATGACGATGTGGACGTGATTGGAACGGACACTGACGGCGTGGATCTCCCATTCCCGATGTTGACAGGTCTCGGTGATGGCCAGCAGAACAGCGTCTCGGCGGGTGGGCGTGAGCTCAGCGACGTGGCTCCGGCTCCCTGCAGCGTAGGCGTCCTTTCGCTTCGGATTGGCCGGCAGCAGCGGTGTGCCGGGGATGTTATGCCGATTATCGACGGTCCCCCGCTCGTCGCCAGGCAGCCAAGTGGCATACGTTCTGAACGTGATCAGGTACGCCAGCGGCGTATCCCGGCCGTGCTGATACCGTTGTGAACGCGATGAAGTTGCCACGCGTGCACCTGCCTATACCCTACCGCCACCCGCGAGAGTCGGCAAACCGACTGCCAATACGTACCCCGCCCGTAAGGAAGCGGACACCGAGTCCGAACCGCGCCCGTGAGGAAGCGGACTGCCGGGTACGAGCCTGTCGGTCCCCTCCCTGACGGTCGGGGTTCGGAAAAGCGATGTGCCCTCCCCTTCTCCGCCCGAAGGTCTCCGCCGGGACTGTCATGCCCCTGCTTGACGGTGGGACCGGCGCCGTCAGTCCGGTGGAGCCGGGAAGAAGCGTCCGCCGGAACTGCAGACTACCCTCAAAGCACACAGTTGCAGCGACCGATGTTGGCCGTAAGCCCCAGCGCGTCGAACACTGCTTTCTCCTCCAGGCAGAGGGCGATGGGCAGGCCGGGTCTATGCCTTCGAATCGTATCAACCAGGTGTCTATAGATACCGATACGCTGCGGCAACGCAAACCGGTCCCGACCATCGGCGCATTTCTCTGTTGCCCTCGCCAGGTTGCGGGAGATCGCGTTCGCCGCCCCCAGCTTGAGTTCCATGAGTTGTCGAGCAGACCGATAGATACAGACCCCGCCAAGAGTGATCCGTTGCAGAGGCACATCGTCGAGCACCCGCCTCAGGAATCGCGAGTAGACCGCGCGCCAATCAGGCACGGGGATGACGGGCATGACCACGGCCCGCAGCGGGTATCCGGACCGGGCACATTTCCGCATGGCATCGATTCTCTCGGAGACCGGCGGACTGTTTGACTCAAATGCCTCATGTACCTCCGGCGCGTTGAGTGTCCAGGAAAGAATCGTGTGCCCGCGGTGATCCAGGTCGAGCAGGTTATCGACTTCTGCGCTCTTGGTCAGCACGATCAGTCGGGCCTTGCGATGGCTTGCGAAGAACGGGACGAGCGTCCGGGAATAGCCCGTCAATGGGTCCAGCGCCATCCCGTCCTGGAGCTTACCCAGATAAAACGCGAGTGGCGAATCTGCTCGTGATGCCGCCCGGTCGATCTGGTGGAGCATCTCTGAGAGATTCAGGAAAACCTTGACCGTTGGAGAGAATCTGACGCCGGGCGTCCCGGCCAGATAGCAGTACTGGCAATCATAGGGACAGAAGCCGTACGGCGAAAAATGCCAGTAGTTGGGACAAGTATTGCCCTGCTCCTGGCTATGCCGAACCGCGCTTCGGTGCTCTGAGAAAACGAGGGTCTGCTTGCCGCGGTAGTGCAGCGCGACAGGATCCGAAGTCCCCAAGTCGATCCGGTTGTGCGGAAGGTCCGGGCATTCAACCACCTCTGCTTCGGGATACACCGCACAAATTCGCCCCACCAGATTGCGCCGTTGCCGGGTGGCCAGGCTGCCTTTGGCCAGAACGATCCTCTTGGGAGCGAACAAGCAGACACGCCTGGGTTGGTAGCACGTTTGCGGCTCGTCCAGCAGACATGGCTGGTACATGATCAGGCCTCCGTCAAGCCAGTCAGGCTACGCGCGGATCGGCCCCGGAGGTAGTGGGTCAGTTTGATTCGGCGGTTTTGAGCAGCCCAGCAAGCTCGTCAATCCCCCACTGGTGATCGGCTAGGGCGGCGGCTTGGGCCGGCGTCTGCCTTAAAGTCTGGTGCTTCCGGCAGAAGTTGTAGTACATGAAGTGTAGAGCCACCGCGTGTTCCAGGTTCTCAAGCTTCTTGGAGAACGCATTGGTCAAACGGGTAAAGCGCCTCATCGACATCCGCATTGTGAGGTTCTGGCGCTCCACGTAGGACGTACTAACGTGTTCCGGGTCGGGGTCGCCGCTGATAGCCCGCTTATGGCAGCCGGTGCACACCGGGGGGCTGTAACGGTGCCCGGGGTCCCGCTTTGCGGCGTACTGCTTCACGATCTGGGCAAAGTCGATTTCATCGCCGAAAGCCTTCTGAACAGCGTCCACGTAGGTACTGAGCCCATCGGTACTCAGTTGGGTCCGGTCGGCCAGCCGGTCAGCCAAGTCGAACATGAAGTCCCGAGCCGTGTCCGCATCCCGAAGCCCCACAATCCAGGTGGCAACTAGCTTGGTGTCCGCGTCGATGGCCGTCCAGGTCCAGACATCCCCGACGCCCTCTTGCCCCTGTAGTTGGGCCGGGACGTTGGCCTGTTTACAGTAGCAGAATGACCAGATTTCGTCAGTCTGAATGTGCTCGCAGGTCAGCCCCCGGACGTGCTCATCGTGGTAAGCCTGGCAAGCCGCCCCGAGATCCCGAAGCAGCTTGACGACCGTGTTCTTGGCCACGCCGGTCATCCGGACGGTCGCCCGGATGCTGTTGCCCTCGACCAGGGCCGACGCCACCCGGACCCGCTGTTGTCGTGATAGCCTGTTCATACTGAGCAATTATACTTGAGCGCGCAAGCATTGTCAAGCAGTATTTTTGTATATTATGCAAAATTGGGCTTGCAATCCAGCCTCTGAGTTGTATATTATATAAAGGTGGAGCCAGGTGCGGGTCGATAGACAGGAATGCGTAAATGGATCAGATCAAAACTCGGACGACTACCTCGGCCACCGGAGGGCCGACCACTTGGCGACTCGGATATCTGCGTGTTTGCGAGAAAGAGGCCCGGAAGCTGCTGAATGATAGCCAGTATGAACACGTGCTGTATCTGTTTGATGACTTGGCAAGGTCCGACGATCCAAGGCGAAGCGAAACCCAGGATGTGAGGGCGATTGAGGACTTCTATGAACTCCGCGATAAGGGCGGCATTCTAGGGAAGATCAACCTTCGTGTCTATTTCGCCGTCTTTGATAACGTGAGGGTCATCTTGGCGCTCAGTTGCCACAAGAAAGAGAACGAGGGCAAAACGCCAGGCTATATCAAGGCGAAAGTTCGCAATAGAATGCGATACGCGAAAGAACTCTTGTCACAAGAGTATGGAGGCAGGTAGTATATGCAAGTAAAGGACAAACAAAGCACCGATGCCCACAATGCGTTCTCGCCACAGGACTACTCGCGCGCCCAGTTAGCCATGGCGACACTGATGGACCGTATTGCTTCGTTGTCCCAAGAGGCCGCAAACGATTTTCTCGCCGTGGCCAAAGAACTGCTCACCAACTGTGACAGCAAGGAGAAGTTCGAGGAGATCACCGAGACGATAAGAGAGATTCTGTTCCCAGGAGAGACTGGTGGCATTGTGTACGTGGAAAGTGAAGAGCACACCACGCCATCGAACCTAGGCAAGATGATGAATCACGTGGGTGGCGAACTCAAGAAAATAAGAACGCGCGCTGGCCTCACTCAAGAGCAGCTGTCTCAGAAGTCTGGGATCCCGCAGAGTCACATTTGCCGCCTTGAGAAAGGGCAGCACAGTCCATCCCACAAGACGCTGCAAAGGCTGGCGCAAGCTTTGCGGATAACAGTGGGCGAATTGAACCCATGTTACGAATAAGAGGACTAGGGCTTCTTGTCGCCGCCCTTTTTCCACCTTGAGCGAGCGGCCTTCTTAGCGATTTCCGACCGTTGCTCTTTGGTGAGTTTTCTAGCCCTGGCGGCACCGCCCTTCTTGCCGCCTAGCCGGCCCAGGGCCACGGCAGCCGGGTTCTTGCCAGATTCCTCGTCCTTCTTCGTTTGCTCTGGCGGCTCCTGGCCTGTGGCCTCGTCTACAATCGCCTTGGCGAGCTGGTTCAGGTCTCGGGGCTTTGTCCTTGAGCGCTTAGGCATCCTGTAAGTGTAGCACAAGTGGGGCTAATGTCAAAGCCGATTCCGCCCGTTGCATGATTATTGCAGCCGCGCAATCGGGGCTTTCGACCCCCCTTTTTTGGCCCAGAATCGCCATTTCTCAAACTGACCCACTACCGGCCCCGGAATGCTAACATTTCCCGAACCCAGAGGCAAGAGGCCTCGCATGCGCGCAGCGATGCCCCTACCAGGCTGGTCAGGTCGGTTCCGGACAGTCTCTGCCGTCGGTTGGTGGTTGAGGAATCTGCACGGGAGGTTACCCTGAGGGCCGGCACCAACGAGCGAAGGGTTCGCCGATGACTGTGTCTCAAAGCGAACGGCGGGCGGACGGCACCGGGTTGATCGAACAGGATCCCTGGCTGAGGCCTTACGCGGACGCGCTGCGCCATCGATACAGCAACTACCAGGCGGCTCTCGGTCGCATATGCCGCGAGGAGGGCTCACTGGAGGCGTTCAGCCGGGGTCACGAGCACTTCGGCCTCAATCGCGGCGAGCGTGACGGAGAGCCGGGGGTCTGGTATCGCGAATGGGCGCCCGGGGCGGATGCGCTGTTCCTGACCGGTGACTTCAACGACTGGGATCGTCAGGCGCACCCGATGACCCGGGACTCGTTCGGGGTCTGGAGCATCTTCCTGCCCGACGAGCTCTACACGGACCGGCTCGTCCACGGGAGCAGGGTCAAGGTGCAGGTCCACAGTCCCCTCGGGGTGATGGACCGTATCCCAGCCTACGTCCACCGGGTGGTCCGCG